>CAYNJW010000007.1:3543-34612 GCA_964397665.1 Candidatus Woesearchaeota archaeon | reverse complement strand
AAAAATTATCTTCTAACTTTGTTTTTCTTAGAATTTCTTTTTACAAAAAACCATGCTAAAAAAGAAATAAAAACTAAAAGAAATAAAACAGTCTTTATTGGAAATTGTTTTTTATCTGCAATTCTCCCATTAAAATAAGAAGAATCAAAATTGATACTCTGTAAAATAGTTCTTCTTTCGTTTATTTCGTCAGTATATATTAATTTTAAATTGATTTTTCCGTCGGTAGGTATCGCCTCAAAAGTTGTTGTTGTGTAGTCATTAGAATCTAAATCTCCAACAATATTTCTATTTGCCCCTTTGACAACTACACTTTCCTGTTTTGGAATTTCAATACTTAAAGCATAGATATCGTTTTTTGCAGTATTTAAAATTTGAAAAGTCAATTCGTGTGTTTGGAAATTATAATCTTTAACATAAACTTCAAATTCTGCCTTGACATCTTCTACATTCAAATTGAATTGTTTTGTTTCCCTAACAGAAGAAGAACCATAAGAATCTGAAAAAGAAACTTCAATAGTATTATCTCCGTCTAAGGCAGATTCATCAACTCTAACAGTATAAGGCACCATCAAAACTGAACTATGATCTTTAGTATATGTTCCACTTTTAACAACTACCAAAGGATTCTCATTCGGATCAAAAGAAATTGGATATTTCTCTAATAATTCAAACGAAACATCTCCACAATTTGGATTTTCTAAACCAGTTATCTGAAAAACTAAGTCCACATAATCTCCAGGAACTGCTGGATAAGGGTCTTGATTTAATAATTTTGCTTCTAAATCACAGGACTCCGCCATTACAAAAGATATTAAAAAAACTGATAACATCACAAATACAAACCCTCTTTTCATATTGTTTTAAGCCCCTCCTTATTTTTAAAGTTATCTGAATATATACTCTACCGTAGAAGTATTTAAAAAGACAAATTGAAATTAAAGTAAATGGTAAAAAAGTGTATTTATTGCTCTGTTGAAATTGCCTCAGAATCCGTTGTTGATATGTGTCAAAGTTGTATGCATAAAGTTTGGGGTCCTAAAATGGCTGCAGCAATTATCTCAAACATGGAAGGTGAAAGGGATAAAGGCAATCTTGAACTTGGACGTGTTAGTGAAAAAAAAGACACCTCTTCTGAAGAAATAGTTGAAAATTATGAAGAAAAATTTGATAAAGCCAGTAAACATGAAGTTGAAGAAATAATTGAATTAGAAAAACAAACAAAAGTAGAAAACTCAACTCCCGAAATTGAAGAAATTTCAAGATCTGAAGTTGGTGAAGTTAATTTTTACTAAGGGCAAGGTTTTTAAATGAATTTTTTGTCTGTTTACTATGGTGGCTAATGAGCTTAGCAGAAAAATCGTATTCGAAAAATTCGACATCGATTCTGATGAGTTAATTGTTGCCAAAGAGATAACCGAAAAGTACTCTAAAAAGATACAAAATTTCGTTGAATATGACGAGATAAAACTTGAAATGAAAAGCCATTCTAAAATAAATGGAAAACATTTTGAGATAAAAGGCCATGTCCTTTTTAAGAATCTTCAAGTGCTTTCGAATGCTGAAGGAAGAGAAATAATTCCTTTAGTTGAAGAAGTAATGAAAAAAATGCTTCAAGAAATAGAACATAAAATTAGGAAACATTAAATGACAAAAGGGAAAAAAATTAGAACAAAGGGAAAGATTCCACTTAGTAAATACTTTAAAAAATACTCTGATGGTGACACTGTTGCAATTGTTAAAGAACTTGGTGTAAGAGCCGCATTCCCTTTGAGAATTGTTGGAAAAACTGGAAAAATTATAGGTTCTAGAGGAACTTACAAAATTGTTAAGTTAAAAGATGGAAATAAAGTAAAAATGTATATTGTTCACCCAATACATTTGAGGGCAATAAAATGATTTTAGATAAAAAACCACTTACATTGGCAGAAGTTAATAATTTAATTGGTGATTCAGAAAAAGCTCAAGAAATGAAAAGATTTATCAAAACATTTAATGGAATGAAATTAGAAGATGCTTTGAAATTGAAAGAAGAAATTATTGCCTTAGACTTGATCCAATTAAAAGAAGAGAGAATTGTTAATATTGTTAATTTTCTTCCAAAGGATGCAACAGAACTTAATAAAGTTTTGTCAGGAGTTTCGTTGAATCAAGAAGAGGTTGAAAAAATATTAAATGTTACTAAAAATTATTAAAAAAAATGGAAGAAATTGTAGAAAACACAAAAATAGTAAATTCTCAATTGGGCAGTAAGAAAGAGGAGAAAGCTTTTGTATTAGATTATCTCCCTTATGGTTATCCATTAGAAAATAAAAGGTTTCCAATTATTCAAGCAATTGGAATAAAAAATCTAACACTTTTACAACTTGTTCCGAGGAAAGGTGAAACAATTGAAGTTAAAGAAGAGCTTTATATTGGTGAGGGAAAAAGAGATAAAGTACAATTCATCCAAGGAAGATTATTAAGGGAAAAATTAACTGAAAGTGCAAAAGATCTTTTAGAAGAATTTTTAGAGAAAATTGTTGAAGAAAGAGAAGAAGAATATGTGGATTTTTTTAACAAAGCACAAGCTATAAATACTCGACTTCATCAGTTTGAATTACTGCCGGGATTTGGTAAAAAGCACACGAATGCCATTTTAGATGCAAAAGACGAAAAAGAATTTGAATCTTTTGAAGATATAAAATCAAGAGTTCATAATCTGCCTGATCCAAAGATGGCAATTTCAAAGAGAATCTTTGAAGAATTAACAGAAATGCAAAGGAATAATTTATTTATAAAATGAGCGAACAAAGAAAAGATAAAAGATTGATTAAAGAAGAAGATGTTAAGATAATTAGAATTCTGGCAAAAGATTTACGAGGGGATAAAACTGTCTACGCAGGACTTACAAGAGTGAAAGGAATTTCATGGGCCTTTTGTAATGCTATGTGTATTAAATTGAAAATTGAAAAAAATAAATTTATTCAAGATTTAACTCCTGAAGAAATAGAAAGAATTACTGAATTTGTTAAAAATCCTACAATACCAAATTTTATGAAGAATAGACAAAAAGATGTTGATTCTGGAGAAGACAAACATCTTTCAGGTGTTGATCTTGATTTACAGAAAGAATTTGATATTAAAAAAATGAGAAAAGTAAAATCATATAAGGGAATAAGACACGGTCTAAAACTTCCTTTACGAGGTCAAAGAACTAAATCAAATTTCAGAAAAAACCGGGCAAAGAGCGGTGCAACTGTTAGAAAGAAAAAATAAGGTAACAAATAATGGGAGATATAAAAAGAAAACAAAAAAAGTATAGTCGTCCGAAACAACTATTCAATAGGGAAAGAATTGATGAGGAAAATGTACTTGTAAAAACATATGGATTAAAAAATAAAAAAGAGATTTGGAAAGCTGAAGCTCAAATCTCCAAAATTAGAAGAAGGGCTAAAAGTTTAATTCCAAAAAGTGATGAAGAAAAAAAAGAGTTTTTTAAGAAGTTAAATAAAATGGGTTTCAAAGTTAAAGAAATAACTGATGTTCTAGGATTAACAACTGAAGATTGGCTAGAAAGAAGATTACAAACATTTGTTAAAAAATTAAATCTTGCAACTACTTCTTTGGGAGCGAGACAAATAATTGTACATAAAAGAATTTTAGTAGATGGTGGAATAGTTAACAAACCATCTTTCTTTGTTACAACAGATTTAGAAAAAAAGATTACTTTGAAAAAGGCAAAACCTAAAAAGGTAGTTAAAGAAGAGATAATTAAAGAAGGGGAAGAAAAAGAATAATGGCAAAAAATGATGAAAAGGTTGGGATTGTTTCAGTATATGGTAGTTTTAATAATACAATTGTTCAAGTTACTGACTTAGCAGGGAACACTATTGGAAGAGTTTCTGGAGGACAAGTTACAAAACATAACAGACTTAAAGCAAATCCAACTATTGCAATGTTTATTGGTAAAAGGATTAAAGAAATGATTAAAGATTATAATATTACTTCACTATATATTCGAATCAAAGGACAAACAGGTGGAACAGGACCAGGACCTGGAGCACATGCATTATCTAAAACATTGCAAAAAGAAGGTTTAAAAATAATTAGCATTTCAGATATTACAAAGGTTCCGCGTGGTGGACCAAAGAAAAAAGGAGGAAGAAGAGGAAGAAGAGTTTAATTAAATTTTTAAACTTAATTCTCGAAATAAAATCATGGAACTACTCGAAAAAACAGAAACTAAAATGGTTTTTAAAACTAAAACAAATACCACTTTAGCAAATGCTATTCGAAGAAGTGTGAGCAGCATAAAAACATTAGCTATAGATGAAGTAGATATTTATAAAAATGACTCTGCACTCTATGATGAAACAATTGCACACAGATTAGGTCTTGTACCTCTTGAAAATCAAAAATTAAAAGAAGGACAGGTATTAGAATTAAAATTGAAGATTAAAGGAAAGGACAGTAGCACAGAAGTTCTTGCAGGTGAAATGGGTGATTTAGTTATTTATCCGAAAATGTTAATCGCACTTTTGGAAAAAGATCAAAAATTAGAAATTGTTGCAAGAGCAACACAAGGAATTGGAAGAACACATGCAAAATATCTTCCAGGATTACTTTATTATAAAATTTTAAGTGAAATTAAAATTTCAAAAGAAGGAGAAAAACATTCAGAATTGGCAGAACTTTATCCGAAAACTTTTGAATTTAAAGATAAACTAACTGTAAAAAATTCTTGGATTGATGATTTAGATCAAGAAGATTTTAAAGAATTTGAAGGAATTACAATAACTCCTACAGATGAATTAGTTATAGCTATTGAAACTTGGAAACAGATGTCTTCAGAAGAAATTTTCAAAGAAGCCATAAAGGCTTTAACAAAAAATCTTGATGAATTATCCAAAGCAGTTAAATAATCTTATTGTTAGTTAAAGAAATTCTCCGATAGTTTTATAATCTTTATTTTTTATTTTATCTTATTCAAAGAATTGCTGGAAAGTACTCTAAAAAGTTCAATCTAATACTTCACAAGGGGAAGTGCCGGAGTGGTCAAACGGGTCACGTTAAGGCCGTGATGGTTTAAACCTACGGGGGTTCGAGTCCTCCCTTCCCCATTTTATTCAAAAAGTAATTCTCAAAGCGTTGGCGTCGAAACAATTTAAATAAAAAAATTACGCTCTAGAAAGGTTTAAAAACAGAAAATCACCTCAAATAATATGCCTCTTAGGAGACTACCTGCGAGCTAACGCGATAGTAGGAAATCAAAAGATTTCTTACAATTTATAAAACATGGAAAAAGAAATAAGTAAAACAAAAATAGAAAAAAGAATCATGCAGAAGACAAATCCTATTTTAGTGAATACTCTTCTTATTTTAAAAAAGAAAAATCCAACGGTTGCAAAATTATTGGCAATGCCTGTAAAAAAACAAAAAGTTTTCAATCTTTCTGATTTGGATAAGGAAACAAAAGAAGGAGAAAAAATCTTTGTAGCTGGTAAAATATTATCTGCTGGAACTTTAACTAAAAAGTTTAAAATTGTTTCATGGAATGCTTCTGAATCTGCGCTTGAAAAAATGAAACTTGCAAAGGTTGAATTTACTCACTTAGTGGAAGAAGTTAAAAAGAACCCTGAATTAAAAGACTTGAGGATAATCAAATGAGTAAGATATATTTAGATGGTGAAAATAATATTCTTGGAAGATTAGGTAGTTTTGCTGCGAAAAAACTTTTACAAGGTAATGAAGTTGTAATTATTAATTCTGAAAAAGTTCTAATCTCTGGAAGTGAAAGAGATGTTGTTGGAAAAATTAAGGAAGTAAGGGGTAAAGGTGGTGCGTCTCAAAAGGGTCCAAAGATTTCCAAGCTTGCTGATAGACTTTTAAAAAGAAAAATTAGAGGAATGTTGCCTAGAATGAAAACAAAGGGAAGAGAAGCTTTCAAAAGACTTAGATGTGAAATTGGAAATTCATTAACAGAAGAAGAGTCAAAAAATTTAATTAAATTGGAACATAGAATTCCTGCAAAGTTTGTTAAACTTTCAAGAGTTGTAGAATTATTAAGATAATGAAAATTGAAAAAGCCACAATTGCTACAGGTAAACGAAAAACTGCAGTCGCAAAGGCACATATTAAAGAAGGGACAGGAAAAGTCACAATAAATAGAAAGCCAATGGAATTTTTTCCAATGTTACAAATTTTAGAATTAAAAGAACCGTTAGTAATCGCTGAAGAGGTTTTGGGTAAAATTGATTTTGATATTTTTGTGAGGGTTACTGGTGGAGGAATTGCATCAAGAATTGAAGCTTCAAGATTGGCAATTGCAAGAGCAATAGTTTTATACTCTAAAAAGGAAGAGCTTAAACAAGCATTCCTAGCATATGATAGAAATTTACTTGTTGCAGACACTAGGCGAAAAGAAGCTTATAAACCTGGAGATTCTAAAGCTAGATCTAAGAGACAAAGTTCTAAGAGATAATCTGTTGTTACTTTAGAGGTATTACACATAGAAAGATTTATATAGTTTGTTTGGTGTAATTATTTATGGGAATTAAAGAAAAACTAAGCGATTATGAATCTGGTAATTGTGGTTTTGGAACAATTTTATTCCATAAAAAACAACATAAACATTCTGGATCTGAAGAACATGTATGTCTCAGAGGTCTCGTTGAAGGTTGTGAAGCCCCTTATCAATGTAGCTCAATTTATTTTAATAAGTATGGTTGTTTTTGTACTGAGGATGGACAAACTACTGGGGGGATTCTTGTTGAAGAAGAAAAACATTCTAAGTTAGTTGAAACAGGCGCTTATGGAGCTCATAATTCTATTGAAAAGGCTATTGAAATACATGGAAGGGAGTTTAATTTTTAGAAAAATTATTCGTCAAAGAAGAAAACAAAAAGATAAACTACTCTTTCATTAACTTTCTCTGGACTGCATAAAACAACTCTTGGGAGATTATGGGTTTATGGTGTCCCTTGAATAGTTGATTTGCAAATTTTACTTCTCCAAGATAGGTCCTATTTTTTAAAATTTTCTTTAAACCATTTGATGAAAGATTATGATATTTAGACATAGAGTTTAAAGAAAAATTTTTATCCAAAAATACTTTAAAGATTGAATGAACTTTTGAAGAAAACTCGTTTGGAACAAGTTCTCCATCGATAAGAGAATATCCTAATGGAGGTCTTGTAACAATCTTTCCTTCTTTTGCTTTTTTTATCATGCCTTTTTTTTGTTTGTCTCCGGGAACTTGATTATATTTTCTAAAAGTTTCTAAATCTTTCCAATCTAATTTTTCGCCAACATAACTTTTAAAATCCTCTTCATCGTCAGGTGAAAAAGCATTACAAACAGTACATAGTGTTATATTAAATTTTTTCACTTCTTTATTATCTATATAACCACATTTATTGCAAACCATATAAAATAGAAGTCACTTAGGGATTTAAACTTAATGTATTGACTCCAAGGTATTTATATACAATTTAAAATGATCCTCAGAGATTCTTTCAATTTCGTTTATCTTTTTTGGTTTTGCAAAATAAATATACTTACCCCTATCTAAAACCCAAAAAAAGGGTTTGTCTTCTTCATCTCTAATAGGCCTAATTGAAATAATTTTCTTTCTTCTCTTTCTTTCTTCTTTTTTTAGTAATTTAGACAAAGTTTCTTCTTCAAAAAAGGGTTTTTCGAAATAAAATTTCTTAAAATAATCACATGCTTGTCCACAATGGTTTTTGCTGTTTAATGTTGAAAGTGGTATGAGCCCATAATGATATGCACTAGTACAAATTGAAATATTCCTTCCCAGCCCATCTAAAGAAGGAATGATTCTTAAATGAGTTTTCAATAAGCTTTTTTTTTGAAGCTTTTTTTTCCTATAACTTAAATTCATATTTTTTAAAAACAAAAAAGATTTAAAAGAATATATGTGCTACATCATACTATCTAGCGGGCTTTTGACTTTTTTCAATTCTTCATTTGAAATATGTGTATAAATCTGTGTTGTTGATAAATCTGCATGACCTAATAATTCTTGAATCTTTCTAATATCTACATTATTCTCTAATAAATGTGTTGCAAAAGAGTGTCTTAGGGTGTGTGGGTGAACTTCTTTCTTTATTCCTGCCCTTTTCACTGCCTTTGCTACAATTTTTTGAATATTTCTTGTTGTCATCTTTTTTCCGGTAGAAGGATTTGAAAAGAGAAAAATTTGGCCCTCATTTTCTTGAAACTCTTTTAATTTTATTAATTCCTCTGTTAAAAACGTAGGGATATTAAAAATCCTATCTTTCTTCCCTTTTGCTTGTCTTACATGCCCAATTCGCTCTTCGAAAACAAGATCTACCAACTTTAAATTCGTTAATTCAGATACCCGAAGACCACAGGCATAAATTAGTGAAACCATGAGGTAAGACTTCTTATTTGTTAAATTGTCCAATAATAATCTAACTTCATCTTTTGTTAATACTGTTGGCAACCTCTTTTCCTTTTTTGGCCTCTTAATTCCTGCAGTAATATCTTTTTTTAAGATTGTAGAAAAAGAATACTTTAAAGCAGATAGAAAAACAATTATTGAAGATGCCGAATTTTCTGCAAGATTTTCTGAGATATATTCTTTAATGTCATCTTCATCAATTTCATCTAAAGATTTTTCTAAAGATTTTAAAAATTTCTCATTTGAAGAGATATAATTTCGTCTTGTAAATGGGGAATTCTTTGCAATCTTTAATTCTATCTCAAGTTTTCTAAGAAATTCGTTTTCGTCCATCACCATTATTAAGATTATGCGAACCTTCTTTATAAACATTCTTAATTGTGTTATCTATTGAATTCGTTTAATGGAAAACTTTTAAAAGAATATAAAATTAACAAATTAGATGGTATCAAAATTGAAACAAATTTTAAGTTTAATTCTTGGTTGGATTTTGATTTTTCTAGGAATTACTGGGATCATATTTCCAATCCTCCCTGGTTGGATTTTTGTTTTTATTGGGGCTTTTTTACTTGGTTGGATTACTAAAAAACAACTTAACAAACTTAAAAGAGAGTTAACAGGAAAAGAAAAATTGGACTTAAAATTTTTACTAAAAACAAAGCACAAAGGTACCTTAAATAAAAAAAAGTAACTTAGGTTACCTTAATGACTATGCGTTACTTAAAAAGTTTAGAGATTTAAAAAACAGTTAATTATTCACCTTATAACGTTGTAAAATGGGGTTCCGATAATGTATATTGTGCGAAGTTTTAAGCTATTTTGAACAAATTTAATTAAAAAAGTAGAAAAAGCCGCTCTTTTGACAAACATCTTCATTTTTTGTAATTTATTTCTAAACTTAATTAAATAACGATCTCTAATACTTCTTAGGTAATGATTATCAAAAAATTTAATTCAAGTTCTCAACTTTGATAAAAAACCAAAACTTAGATACTTAATCCTTTTTGTTTAATTTGAAAGATTCTTTTAAATTATTTTCTTCTTCTAATTCGAAGATTTAATAAGATGATTGGAACCAAAAACCAAATAGCTAAGGTTAAAAGATATGTCTGTGCTAAACTCTCAAATGAACCATAAAATCTTATCTTTCCATTGAAAGAAGAGTAGGTATCTGGATTTAAACTACACAGACCACTAGAATACTCTGGATTTGGAAGATTTGGTGCTTTTTGGCAAGGTATTACTGAAAAAAACATTGAAAAGAAGAAAAAGAGTAAAGAAAAGAGCAAAGAATAATTCACTTTTTGTACAAATTTCATAAATAAATAAATAAAACAAAGTTTATAAGGTTTGCTTTAAAATTGTTAAAAAAATTAAGAAAACTTTTTCAGAAAACTTTTTCAGAAAACTTTTTGAACTAAGGTTAACTAAGTTAAAATTAATCTAAAACAAACTGTTTGAATAAACTGCACGTTAAGTGTTTAAACAGGTGTTTAAGTTTTAAACTTGCGAAAACAGCATGATTGAACAACAAACAGGTGTTTAGGAAAAAAATTACAAGGTGTTTAAGTTTTAAACAGAAAAAGAAAAATTTACGAGGGAAATTAAAGGTGTTTAAGTTTTAAACAGCATAAAAAATCCTTAAACAGGTGTTTGAAAAATGTGAAATTAGCAAAGATTTATAAAGAATTAAAGATTTTATTAATTAATGGTGATGGGTTTCTTTGGACAAAAAAAAAGAATTGAAAAATTAAAACTAGAAGTTAGAGACTCTTTTGAAGGTGTCAAAAAAGATTTTAAAAAAGTAAGTGAATGGATTAGTCACTTAAACAGCAAGGAGAAAAACCAAGAAGAAATCTTAAAAGATTTTAAAGAAGATCTAAGCTCATTAAAACTTGATATTGAAGAGATAAAAGACTTCATTTCATTCTTTGGATCTCAACTGTCCAAACAACAAACAACACACACAATCAAACAGACAGCCCTGCGGAATGTTCAAACACCCGTTCAAACGGCTGTTCAAACAAGCATTTTAGACAATTTAACAGTGATGGAAAGGGCAATAGTGTGGTCTTTATTAAATAGTGATTTGAAACTTAGTTATGAAGACTTGGCAGCTATGTTGGGAAAGGGTAAAAGCACCATTAGAGGACAAATAAATGCCATAAAACAGAAAAGTGAGGGTTTAATAATGGAACAGATAAGTGAAAATGGTAAAAAAAGAGTATATATCCCTGAAGAAATTAAACAGATAGTTATTAAGAGTGTAAAAGTGAGAGTGAAAAGAAAAGAAAAGAAAAAAATACCTGAAGAATTATGATTTTCCCTTAAAGTGAGGGCAGAAATAGTAAATCTTCAGTAGTAAAGTGTGAGAAAAGTTCTCATAAGCAGAATACTTCAAAAAACAAACCTAAATAGGTTAAGATTTAGGGTTTAAAAAGAGAAAGAAAGAGTAACTTAGGTTCAACAATAGATATTCGGTTAAACGAATAAGTAATCTTCATGGGTAGATCACAGTTCTCTTAATAATTTTATCGTCGAAAGGTTTGCAATTTCTTTTAAATCTTGGGAAATTGAAAGTGCCACTTTTTTGTTATTTAACTTATTTTTTATTATTGGTATCCCTTTCTTTATCAATTTATTAATATAATCTCTTATTGAGGATTCTGATAGCTTAAGATTTGTTGCAAGGAGTTTATAAGATATCTCTTCCTGCCCATTCTCTTCGAAAAGGTATAATCTTGAGAAAACAAGCATTTCTTGCCCTGTAAGCCTCTTAAATTTAATTCTTAAAGCTTTCTTCAGATTGTCTAAAGAGTCCAAAATTTCCTTTGTTTTACGAAAATCGTCAATTAGTTGTGGTTTAACTGATTCGAAAGAAGATTCAGGGTAAAAATCAGGTTGTTGGTCTGTTTGTTGGTTCGTTGGTCTGTTTGTTGGTACCCCCTCATTTCCTATGGAAGTATTTAAATTTGAAGGTCTAAGAGGCTCTAAGGGGATAATTTGTGTTGGTCTGTTTGTTGGTTCGTTGGTTGAAGACATATTAATTGTCTGTAAATTAGTGTTCTTTGTCTGTAAATTTTTTTCTTTTAAAGAAATGACTTCTTTTCTTAGATCTAATAACTCATCTTTCAAATAAATAATATCTTCTTTTATCCGGTGAAATGCCTCTTTTATAGCGTCCATATTAATTTTAAGAAGCATTTCTTTATAATCTTAATTATAGTGTGATGTATGTGTTATGATAATATCTATTAAAAAATTATAAACTATCTTGATTTTCTTTTTTGTTTTTGTTCAATATAAACCCCAACTAAAAATCCAATTAAACTAAACAGAATCAAAAACATATAAATGAATAAAGGAATTATTCCTTTTAAATTATTCACATAAGAGTAAGCTAAAGCTAAAAATGGTCCTGCAAGTCCTAAAAGAAACCCTAATGTGCTTGGTTTTAACTTTAAATTTAAAAGATTGTTATTTCTCATCCAGTATTTTACAATCGAAGTCAGACCCCATAGTGTGAAGGCTATGATGATTGTTAAAAAAAATCCTGCTAACCTTATTTTATAACTTCCAATAAAAAGAAGTCCTGAAGAAAAAATCATTCCAAAAAAAAGACCGATAATCAATCCTTCAAGATTATATTTCATAAAAAATAAAATTCTTTAATGTTTTTAAACATTTGTCAAACATCTAGTCTTTTCAAATAATCTTTTACAGGGTTTAAAGGCTTTTGTTCTGGTTGTAAATCAACTTTTGAAAGTTTATTGGTCCCTAATTTTTTAGTTGTTTTTATATTGCTTCTTTCTTTAACTTCTATCTTCCATTTATTTTTATTTATAACTATAAAACTTATGATTATTAGAATAATGAGTAAAAAAATTACTCCAAATATTAAATATTTATTAAAATTAACTAAAGAATTCCCTAAGGAAACTTTCCAGGATTTTACATATTCTTCATTTCCATTCGAAATTTTAACCTTTATTTCATAATCTCCTTTTTTTAAACCAGAAAAATAATACTCAGATTTGTTTCCTTCTATAAGATTATTATTTAAAAACCAAGAGTAAGTTAAATTTTTCCCATTTTTATCTTCTGCTAAAACAAATAATTTAAACCTTCCGAAAGAATTTATTTTTATTTCTGAAGATGATGTGGAATTTATAAGGATTATTTCATTTAAGTTTTCTTTTAAAGTTATATTTAAATTATTTGATAAATTATTTCCTTCTTTATTAGAATTGTTTGTTTTAATAATATAAACAGTAATCACTCCTGATGAAGTATTTGTTTTTCCATCTGAAGCAAGAATTTTCAACCAAGATTTCCCAAAATAAGTGTTATCTGCCTGAATTTCTAAATAATTTTTTTTCAATGAAAATTTTATCCCTTTTCCATGTGAAATTGAATAATTTAAACTAGATTCTTCTATATCTTTAAAATAATCTTTAAGTTCTAATCCTTCTATGCTGTTTTGATCTAACACAATTGTTTCAAACTTTTTAATTTTTTCTGGTCTTGTATTCTCTAAAATTGAAAAATTGAAAAAAACAGAAGATTTATTTGGCCCTGCATTTAATAAATCAAGCCTTACATTCCATTTTCCCCAACTATTTTCAGAAAGATTAAAATATAAATTATTAAAATCATCTGTGAAATTAAAATTAATTTCTCCTATTCCTTCAATTTTTGTGAAAAACAACTCAATTTTTAAAAAATTATTAGAAATTTCATTTAAATTTGTTATAAATTTTTGTTCAATTCCTTTTGAAAATAATTTATTAGATATATTTTTTAGAATATTTGGTTTTTCGTAATATGTCCCATTTAATATTTTTAATTTATTATAATAATAGTATGAAAAAGAATCATTTTTTCCTATAAATCCTGTTGTATCTTCATTTATATCATTTGTTTTATTATTTAAAGAGTAATTATTCAAAATAAAATTAAAAGAAGGAATATTGGCCAAATAATCTTTTATAGAATTTTTATCTTCCCAAAAACCTTCTTTAATACCTAATTCCTTTGAAAATTCAAAAGATGCATTTGAAATATCTAAAAATGATTCTCTTTTTTTAAAAATATTTTGTTTTAAAGAAATATTTGTTATAATTTGGTTAAAATAATTCTCTTTAGATTTTAAACTGTTAAAAAATGAAACACCTTCTTGAGATAAATTTCCAGTAATAAAATTTAAAGAAATTTTAATACTATATGAATTATTAATTACAAAGATATTTATAAATTTTAATTGTGAATTAATCAATATAAACCCTTCTAACTGACATGAGTAATTATTTAATGAAAAAGATTCTAATTTTGAAAAATTTGATCCTTGAAATTGTGAAAAATAGGCTTGATCCCATATTTCTTCCAAATAACTTTGATCACAATTTGAAAATTTAGTTAACGAAATTACCTTTCCAGTGATTTTTTCATTATTTATAAAACTTAATGTAATTAAAATAATTAAAATAATTAATAATAATCTTAAAAAAGATTTTTGAAAAAATTGTTTAATCATAAAACTTTAAGAAAAATTAAGTTATTAAAGTTTCTTAAAATACTTTTGACAAATCTTTTTAAAGTTAATCAATTTAATACTTTTATGAAGATAATCTCTTGGAATGTTAATGGTTTACGTGCTATTCTTAAAAAAGATTTTTTAAAATTTTTAAAAGAAAACCCTGCAGAAATTTATTGTTTACAAGAAATAAAAATACATGAGAAAGACTTAACTGAAGAAATTTTAAATATTGGTAAAAATGAAGGATATAAAATTTATTTTAATTGTGCCCAAAGAAAAGGTTATTCAGGAACTGCAATAATAAGTAAAATAAAACCTTTAAGTTTGGATCTAAAAATAAATTTTAAAGAGTTTGATGAAGAAGGTAGAGTTATGTTTTTTGAAACAGAAAAATTTTATTTAATTAATATTTATGTTCCTAATTCTAAAAAAAATTTGGAAAGAATTGAAAAAAGAATAAAATTTAATGAAAAATTTATTGAAAAATGTGAAAAATTAAGAAAAAACAAACCAATTATTTTTACAGGAGATTTAAATGTAGCTCATAAAGAAATTGATTTAACAAATCCAAAAAATAATAAAAATAATGCAGGATTTACAAATAAAGAAAGACTTGCTTTTACAAAACAACTTGATAAAAATTATTTAGATACTTTTAGAATATTTAATAAAAATCCCGGAAATTACACTTGGTGGAGTTATAGATTTAATGCTAGGTCGAGAAATATTGGTTGGAGATTAGATTATTTTATTATTTCATCAGAACTTAAATCAAAAATAAAAAGTTCTAAAATCCTTAAAAATATTTTAGGATCTGATCATTGTCCTATTATTTTAGAAATTAAATAAAACATAAATTAATAAATCAAAAAGAATTATTAAATTTATGCCAATAATTTCTAATGAAAAGGTGATAAAAATAAAAGAACAAATATTATTTTATTTGTATAGTGTTTTTCCTAAACAGATATTTACTTCAGATATTTCAAAAGAATTGGCTAGAGATGAAGAATTTATCAAAAAATTATTGATTGAATTATTGAAAAATAAATTAATTATAAAAATAAATAAAAATTCTGAAGGTGTAAAATACTTAAAAAGAACAAGGTGGAGAATTTCGAATAAAGCTTATGAATTTTATAAAAAAAATCAAAAATAAATAAATAAATAAATATTTTACGCTCATACTCCGAATCGAACGGAGAAGCCCCAGGGGGCGCAGGGTTCACGAAATTTTATTAAAATTTTACTTTCGAGCCTGCTGCAGTACCATTGTGCCATATGAGCCTTAATAATTATAAATTCTTATCATTATTCAAACTTAAATTAATTTAGAAAGACTTATTTTTAAAACTACTTAAAAAATTTATTTTTTCGAGTTCAATTTTAATCTTGGAATATTAATATGTAAAGGTAAACCTAATTCTTCTTCTAATTGAATTGCTTTTAATGATGCTTTTTGCATAATTATATTTAAAATTATCAAATGAGTATCATTATCTAAATTTTTAGAATCCCAAGATTTTATAGTTTCTTTTAATAACTTAGAATCCATTAACAAAATAATTTTACCATCTAAATCAATATTTCCTAATTCACCATAGTTTATTCCAAACTTAAAATAAACACTTACAGCTTCTGTTTTACCTTCTTTTAATTTTTCAATATTAGAAATATTTAATTTAGGTTTTATAGAAGGTTTCCCTGTATAATCTAAATTTCTCTCTGCACTAATTTTTGTAAATCTTATATTTGCTAATTTTATATCTTTTGTCATTTTATTATCTCCAATTACATTAAATCTTCTTCTGAAACAACTATAAAGTCTCCAACTGCTATAACAGAATTAAAAGGAATCATTGCTTCTTTATCTTTTGTTCTTTCTAATGATAAATTTGCTGTATAAGTTGTTAAATCTTTCAATACTATATGGATTAATTCACCTGTTCTTGTTTCAAAAGTTATATCTTTAACTATTCCCAATTTTTTACCTTCTTTGGTCACTACTTGTTTTCCCAAAAGAGCTTTGAATGCTTTTTTATCCATATAAAAAATTACTGATAAAAGTTTATAAAGATTTGGGTGATAGAGTTTATTAGTTAAATTAGTTATTTTCTTTAGAAAATACTCTCACCCCCTTATTGCGTTTGGAAATCTTTTTTAAAGTTTTCCCATTGAATTTTATGAAATTTAATAAAATCTATTTATAAATATATAATATAATATAATATATATAATATAATATATATAATACAGTTTTATTTTTTTCAGTGTTATTTAGTTTCATGTGGAAATGAAATAAGGGGGTGAGAGGTTAAAATTAAAAATATTATTCATCGAAGAGGAACAACTAAAATATTTAAATAAAAATTATTTTTAATTGTTACAACTTCCAAATGAAGTGAAGGTTGAACTTGTTAAGATTCCTATACAAAAAGTTTAAATACTAGAATTTTATTAAGAATATATGTTAAATAAAAAATATAAAAATGTCTTCTAAATTAGATAATATTTTCAATTCTGTAATAGAAAATAGTCTTTTTAATGAAAAACAAGTTTTACAGGCAAATTATAATCCTGATAATATCTCCCATAGAGATTCACAAATAGAACAAATAGCTTCAATATTAGCACCTGTTTTAAGAGGTGAAAAAGCTAGCAATTTATTTTTATATGGTAAAACTGGAACAGGTAAAACTCTTTCAGTACAATATGTTTCAGAAGAAATATTGAAAAGAGCTAAAGATATGGGTATAGAAATTAGAATTGAATATTTAAATTGTAAATTGAAAAAAGTAGCTGATACTGAATATAGAATTCTTGCAGCTTTGATTCATAAATTAGGTGGTGAAGTTGCAGCAACAGGTTTACCAACAGGAAAAGTTTATGATAAATTTGTTGATTTAATAGAAAATAAAAAACAATTAATAATTCTTATTTTTGATGAAATAGATCAAGCAGTTAAAAAAATTTCTGATAATTTTTTATATTCTTTAACAAGATTAAATGCAGAATTAACTAAATCTCAAATTTCATTAATAGGTATTTCTAATGATGTTACTTTTTTGGAAAATATAGATCCAAGAGTAAGATCTTCATTAGGTGAAGAAGAGATAATATTTCCACCATATAATGCACCACAATTATTAGACATCCTTCATGAAAGATGTAAAAGGGCATTTAAAAAAGGAGTTTTAGAAGAGGGTGTTTTACAAAAATGTGCAGCATTTGCTGCTAGAGAACATGGAGATGCAAGAAGGGCATTAGATTTATTAAGAGTTGCAGGAGAATTAGCAGAAAGAGATGGTAGCAAATTAATAACAGAAAATTATATAGACTCTGCTAATAAAAAAATAGAAAAAGATAAAATTCTTGCAATAATAGAATCAGAACCAACACAATTTCAAAATGTACTTTATTCTATTTTACAATTAACAAAAGAAAGAGATAAAAATAATTTAGGAAGTTTTTTTACTGGAGATGTTTATGATTCTTATCAGAAAGTTTGTTTAGAGGGAAAATCTGAAGTTTTGACACAAAGAAGAGTTTCAGATATAATTGCAGAAATAGATATGTTAGGTTTGATAAATGCAAGAGTAATTTCAAAAGGAAGGCATGGTAGGACAAGGGAAATAAAATTATCTATACCTTCTAATTTATTAATTAAAGCAGAGGCAATCTTAAAAGAATCTCTAAATTTATAATTATAATCACTCGATTGAAAAATTAATTTGGCAAACCAAAAATTCAAAGAGGAATGATAATATGGAAAATAAAGAAATATTAAAAAAATGTATAAAGAAAGGGTTTTTATTAGATAAAGAGATTCTTAATTCTTTTAATGTTTTTACAGAATTAGAAATTGAAGATTTAATAAATAAATTATTTAATTTAAATTTAACCGAAAGAATAATAACTAAAAATGTGTTAAAAAATAATTTTTTAAAAGTTCAAACTCTTTTTTTTAGTTTAAATAATAAAAAATCATCTATTGAATTTTTTTCAAAATTAGGTTTAAATTTTAAGAATTTATCAGAATTAGATAATTCATCAGATAATAAAATTAATTCAAGGAACAACTCAGGTATTGTTAAAATATTAGCTGCTCCAAAAATTTTACCTAAAAGAATAGGTGTACAAGATTTTGTGAAACATTTTAGAAATAGATATGAACAATTACAAAATATTTTTCAAGAAAAAAGTTTGGAAAATTTAAAATCCTTAAGAAGGATAGGAAATGAAAGAGAAAGTAGTTTTGTAATAGTTTCAATTTTTAATAAAAAATTAACTAAAAATGGAAATTTACTTTTTGAAGTAGAAGACTTAACAGGATTTAGTAGGATATTAGTTAATAAAAATAAAGAAGAATTATTTGAAAAAGCAAAAGATATACTTCTCGATGAGGTCGTAGCTTTCAAAGTAAATGGAAATAATGAAATTCTTTTTGCAAATGAATTATTATTTCCAGAATCTTATTTACCTGAAAAAAGAAAACATACTGAGGAAGAATTAGTTGTATTTACTTCAGATATGCATGTTGGTTCAACAATGTTTTTAGAAAAGAATTTTTTGAAATTTATTAAATGGTTAAATGGTGAAGAAGGGGATGAAGATCAGAGAAATTTAGCTAAGAAAGTCAAATATCTTTTCTTAACTGGTGATTCTGTAGATGGTGTAGGTGTTTATCCTGGACAAGATAAATATTTGAATATAAAAGATATGAAAGAACAATATAAAAAATTAGTTGAATATTTAAAATTAATAAGGAATGATATTAAAATTATTTTATCTCCAGGTCAACATGATGCAGTTTGGGTAGGAGAACCACAACCAATAGTTGAAGAAGAATGGTCACCTGGACTTCACCAAATTGAAAATTTAACTTTAGTACCTAATCCTTGTTTAGTTGAAATAGATGGAGGATTTAAAATTTTAATGTATCATGGTGCAAGTATGCATGGGATAATTGAAGAAATTCCTGAAATTAGATTAAATTATGGTCATGATTCACCAACAAGAGTTGTTAAAGAAATGTTAAAGCGAAGACATTTATCTCCAATGCATGGTCATTGCGATTATATCCCTACTGAAAAAAAAGATAATTTATTAATAGATATTATTCCAGATATTGTTTCTACTGGAGATCAACACAGGTCAGAAGTTTCAACATATAATAATATTCTTTTAATTGCAAGTTCTTGTTGGCAATCAAAAACACCTTTTGAAGAAAAAGTTGGAAATAATCCTGATCCATGTAAAGTTCCTATTTTTAATTTAAAGACAAGAGAAATTAAAATTTTAGATTTTTCAGAAAAAGAGGTAAAAGAATGAAAATAGGGATTGATATTGATGATACTTTAATATATTCTTTAGAAGATTTTTTGAAGTTTTACAATGAAAAAAATAATACTCGTCATCATTGTGAGGATAATTACTCTTCAATGAGGTTTCATGAATTTTTAGGTATTACAAAAGACGAACTTTATTATTGGTATAAAAAATATGATATAACTTATAATAAAAATATTAAACCAATTGAAGGAGCAAAAGAAATTTTAAGTCATTTGATAAAATCTAATGAAATTGTTTTGATTACTGCTAGACCTAGTAGATTAAAGTTTGAAACTTTTGAAATTTTGAAGAAACATTTTCCAGAATTTGATTTTGAAGTTTTATTTCAAGATTCATTTAAACAAGGAGAAATAACTTCAAAAGGAGATATCTGTCTAGATAGAAATATAAATTTAATGATTGATGATGATAATAAAAATTCCTTAGACTGTGCTTCTAAAGGGATTCAAGTTATTTTATTTGATAAACCTTGGAATAAAGGAGTAGAACACAAATTAATTAAAAGAGTTTATAATTGGAAAGAAATTTTTAAAGAAATAGAAAAATTTAATATAAAAAATGGATGTTGAAAAATATTTTATAGATTTGGAAGAGAAAGTTAGAGAAGAGTATTTAATTGCAAATAGTGCAAAAGAAAAAGGGTTGGATCCGGTTAAAGAAGTTGAAATACCTCTTGCAATGTCTATGGCTGAAAAATGTGTTGGTTTAATTTCTACGCTTTATCCACAAATGGTCGGTGAAAATGGCGAAAAAATTTCTAATAGGCTTTTAGATTTGGAAAAGGAATATGGTCAATTAGATTCAGCTATCCCTTTACTTATTGCAGAAGAGATTGCACAACAAAAATTTTGCAAATTTGAATCAACTCTAGAAGGAATTGATGCAGGAATAAGGGTGGCATTTGCTTACATGACTCTTGGTGTTGTTGCTTCACCACTAGAAGGATATACACACCTGTCTATAGGAAAAACAAAAGATGGCAAAGAATATTTTATTCCAAATTATTCAGGCCCAATAAGGAGTGCAGGAGGTACAGGAGCAGCTTTTTCTTTAGTAATAGTAGATTATCTTAGGCAGAAGTTTGGTTATGAAAAATATGATCCTTCAGAAGAAGAAATTAAAAGAATGGTGACAGAAGTAGTTGATTATCATGAGAGGGTAACTAACCTACAATATTTTCCTACAGAAGATGAACTTGCATTTTTAACTAAGAATTTACCAATACAAATTGCTGGAGATCCAACTGAAAAGAGAGAAGTATCAAATTATAAAGATTTAGAAAGGATTCCTACAAACTTTATCAGAGGTGGTGTTTGTTTAACAATTGCAGAAGGGTTAGCACAAAAAGCACCTAAAATTTCTAGAATGATTAAAAATTTGAAATCAAAGGGAGTAATTTTGGAAGATTGGGAATTTTTAGAAGAATACTGTGAGTTACATAAAAAAGCAACAAAAGGTACAGGAGATGGAGTTCCAACCTACATCAAAGATTTGGTTGCAGGCAGGCCCGTTTATGGGCATCCTTCTAGAAGTGGAAGTTTTAGATTTAGATATGGTAGGGGAAGGGTAACAGGTTTTTCTGCAGCTTCAATTCACCCAGCTACAATGTTTTTATCAAATAATTTTTTATCAAATGGAACTCAATTAAAAATTGAAAAACCAACAAAAGGTTGCGCATTAACTGTTGTAGATTCAATAGATGGTCCAATTATCAAATTAAAAAATGGAGATGTTAAAAAAATTACTTCAGTAGAAGAAGCAAAAAAGATTTATAAAGAAACAGAAGAGATTTTATATCTTGGTGATATTTTATTTCCTCTTGGCGATGTGATAAATAGAAATCATGAGTTATTAAAAGCAGGATATGTTGAAGAATGGTGGAAATTAGAATTAGATGAAAAATTGGCAATTAGCGGGGATAAATTAGATATAGATGAATTTAATATTTCTTTAGAGGAGGCAAAGATTTTATCTGATAAGTATTCTATTCCTTTGCATCCAAGTCACATTTTTTATTGGACTGAAATTTCTGATGAATTGTTTGATTGGCTTTTAGATTGGTTACAAAATGCTACTTGGAACGGTAAATTAATTTTACCTTATTCTAATTCAGTTAAGGAGAAGTTTAAGGAAGGAAAAAGGGCATTAGAAATCTTAGGAGTGGAACATAATATTGTTTTTGATAATGTTGTTATAAAAGAAGGGAAATCTTTTTTATCAAATTTAGGTTTAGAAATTGGTGAAGATTTTAAGAATAAATTGAAAGAGATTTCAGAATTTAATAAATTAGAAAAGAACATTTTAAAGACAATTAATAATTTTTCAGAGTTTATAATTAAAGACAAGGCTGGAGATTTTATGGGTGCAAGAATGGGAAGACCTGAAAAAGCAAAACTTAGAAAGTTAACAGGAAGTCCAAATGTTTTATTTCCAATAGGCGAGCAAGGAGGAAGATTTAGAAGTATTCAGGAAGCTGCAAAGGTTGGTTATATAAAAGCAGATTTTCCTTTGTTTTTTTGTGAAAAATGTAAGAAAGAAACAATTTTTTCGAAGTGTGAGGTGTGTGGTGGCGAAACTACTAAGAAATTTTATTGTAGGCAATGCAAGGCAGAAAAGCCAACAGGAGAATGTGAAGAACATGGAGTTTGTGGTCAATTTTCAAATAGACGAATTGATTCAAAGTATTATTTTGAAAAAGCAAAAGAATTGTTAGGTTATGAAAAATATGTTGTGGGTGAAAATAAATTAGGGAATATAGAAAATCAAGTTCCAGAATTAATAAAAGGAATAAGAGGTACAAGTAGTGAAAATCATGAGTTTGAAAATATTGCAAAAGGAATTTTAAGAGCAAAATATCATCTTTCAGTTAATAAAGATGGTACTGTTAGATATGATGCTACGGAATTACCTTTGACACATTTTAAACCAGTAGAGATAGGAACTTCAGTTGAAAAATTAAAAGTTTTGGGTTATGATAAAGATATCTTCGGAAAAGAGCTTCTAAATGAAAATCAAGTTTTACTTTTAATGCCTCATGATATCCTTTTACCTTCTTGTCCAGATACTCTAGAGGAGAAAGGTGATGATGTTTTTTTCAATATTGCTAATTTTGTGGATGAAGAATTAAAAAGATATTACGGTCTGAATAGTTATTATAATTTAAAATCGAAAGAAGATTTAATTGGAAAACTGGTTGTTTGTATGGCCCCACATAATTGTGCAGGAGTAATTGGGAGAATTATTGGAAACTCAAAGTTACAAGGATTATTAGCATCACCCTATATGCATGCAGCAATGAGAAGAGATTGTGATGGCGATGAAGCTGCAGTAATGCTTTTGATGGATGTATTAATTAATTTTTCAAGAAAATTTTTACCAAGTCATAGGGGTGGGACACAAGATGCACCTCTAGTTTTGAATGCAAGAATAAGGGCTGGAGAAGTTGATGATCAAATTTTAGATTTTGAAACCTGTAGTTCTTATCCTTTAGATTTGTATTATAAAGCAGAAGAGAGAAAACATTCTTCTGAAGTTGAAATAGAAACTGTTAAAAGTTTATTGGCGAGTGGGAAATGTCCTTTTACAAATATAGGATACACACACAAGACAACAGACTTTAATCAAGGTGTTCTAAATTCTTCTTATAAAATTCTTCCAACAATGAAGGATAAAGTTGCAAATCAAATGGAATTGGTTGAAAAAATTAGGGCAGTAGATACTTCTGATGTTGCAAGATTGATAATAGAAAGGCATTTTATAAGAGATATAAGGGGTAATTTAAGAAAGTTCTCACATCAACAATTTAGGTGTGTAGCTTGCAATACTAAATTTCGAAGAGTTCCTTTGAAAGGTTCTTGCACAAACTGTGGTGGAAAGATTATTTTTACAATTTCTGAAGGTTCAATTAAAAAATATCTTGATCCTGCAATTACTCTTTCAGAAAATTATGCAATTTCAGAGTATACTCGTCAATCCTTGGAATTAGCAAAGTTATATATTGAAAGTATTTTTGGAAAAGATTCAGAAAAACAATCTGATTTGAAAAAATGGTTTTAACTATCTAAAATAATTTTTGCAAAATCTTCTTGTTTTTTTGGAGGATTTATTTTTTTATTACAGAAAAAAATTCCCTTTACAAATTTTGGATCGATTAAGTGGTCTGCATTCCATTTTTTATTATTTTTTGAAATAATTTCTTCAGTGATATCACCTAATGCAGATTTCCAACTCATTCTATACCTTGGCATGAACCCAACGATTAATTCAGGTGCAGATTTCAAGTTTCCAGACCAAACTTCTTTACTTTTGTAAATTTTATTTATAACTTTTTTATGATTATGTTTTAAGTTTTCTAATTTTTTCTTTATTTCATCTTCTAATTTTTTCTTTTCTTTTTCAAGTATAATTCCTTCTGATTCTCTATTTTTTAGATTCAAATAAATAGAATTAAATCCTATTGAATATGCTTTAGTTTTTTTCCAGTCGATATTTTCAAGAGGAAATTTACTTTTTTCAGAAGTTATATGGAGATAATTATTTTTATACAACCATTTATTAATATTAATTGAATAATCATATTTTTCAAAACCATGGTCTGAAACTATAAATAATTTAGTTGTATTTCCAATTTTATTTAATAGCTCTCCAATGAATTTATCCTTTTCAATGAAATATTTTTCAATAATCTTCTTATCTTTTTGCCAGAACATATGTTGCAATCTATCTGAAGTATCAAATACAAATGCAAAAATTCCCTCTTTAAATTTTTTAAATTCATTCCAAAATATTTTTGTTTTTTCATCATCAATTTCCTTTGTTTGCTCTAAGAAAGATTTGTAATCTATAAATCCTTCATTTAATCCATCTGTTTCCTCCGCGATTCCAAGAGTATAATATTTTTGTTTTATTTCTTTTGAAATAATTTTTGAATATTCTTCAGGGTTTGAGATTTTGATTAAAGGTTTAGTTGGGTCAATTTGTAAAGATGTAACAAACATTTCAAAAGGTTTAATGTTTGAAATAAAAACTTTGAAGATTGCTTGAATTTTTTTTGAAGATTTATTTTTGAAAGAGATGCTTAACCAATCAGACCATTTATTTTTTTTAAACTTTATTTTTGAAATGTTTGTTTTAATTGTTTGTTTTTCTAAATTTATAATTAATTCAGAGGTCAAATTTATCTGTCCTTCATTTGTTTGTTCTTTTGGTCCAAAGATTTTTGTTCGAATAATTTTTTGTTGAGTTACATAGATTATTTTATTTGTTGGTTTTAGTTTTTTCTCAATTTTTTTAGAAGTGTAAAAACTATTTCCTGATAAAAATCCTTTGATATCAGGCACTCCAAGACCTGCTAAAATTTTTGTTTTAGATTCTTCTATTGGGAAAGTTAGGGGCCACCTTATTATTTTGGTTTTTATATTTTTTTCTTCAGCAATTTTCCAAAAAGGTTTTGATAAGTTTGAAGGTCTATATTCTATTCCAAGATTAGTAAACTTTTGTTTAAATAAAGATAACTCTGGAAGGTAGTTTTCTGGATTTATTTTTATGAAATCATAAATACTATGTTCACCGGGATTTTTTCCTGTTGCTAATGTTGTCCAACAAACGGGACTATTTGGAGGGTAATTTGGTTTTAGTTCAGAAAAAGTTTCTAATTTTTTAAAATTTGGCAATTTACCTTCATTAATCAATCTTTTTGTAAATTTATAATCCATTCCATCAATACCAATTATTATTGTCTTCATTTTTGTCCCCATTTTATTTTGTTCCAGATTCTTTCATGATAGTAGTAAATTATTAATTTGAAAATTGTCTCAGCAATTCCAAAACTAAGTGCAAGCAATAGATCTTTTGTAAAAATTAAAATTAAAATTATCGAAGTAATTGTTGCTGTAAATCTCCAAGATAAACTTTTAATAATGCTTCTTTTCACGTTTTCCATTACATATATCCAAGTGCCCTTAGACTTTCCATTCGATTTTCTTTATCTAGGTCTCTTCCACTTCTTTCTTTTATTTTTGTTGTTTCTAATTCCTTTATAATTTCTTCATAATTAGCTGCTGAAGATTCAATAGGTTCAGTACAAGGTAAACACCCTAAACTTCTAAATCGCTTATTGTTTTTTGAAAAATATAATGGACAAATTGTTGCTTTTTTTTGTTTCAAATATTCCCAGATATCTTTTTCAGACCAATGTAATAATGGGTGGATTCTTGTATGATTTGATTCTTTGTATTCTGTTGCATAAATATCCCATCCAGAAAATTCAGTATCTGTTAAGCTTATGATTCCGATGTCTTCATTATCTCTTCCTTTTCCAGTAATTTCTAATTGTTTAAAGTTGCATTCATTATCTCTTGGAGAGAAATAATTTTCTTCATTTCTTACACCACATTCATCTCGCCTTATTCCAACAATTAGTGCATCAAAGTTATATTTCGCAAGAAGTTTTTTTAGATTTAATGTTTTCAATTGATTACAACATTCAAAACCCCCACAAGAGTCTTTAGAACATCCATTTTTTAACGCTTCTTCGTTTCGATGAATTATTAATTTAAATTTAAATTCTTTTTGAAGTTTATCTCTTGTTTCATACATTTCTGGAAATTTATAAGAAGTATCTAAATGGACAACTGGAAATGGTTGGTTCCCGAAAGCGTCTTGGACAAGATTAAGAATTGCCGTAGAGTCCTTCCCAAAAGAGGATAAAATTGCAGGATTTTTATATCTTGCCTTTACTTCTCTTAAAATGTATACTGATTTTTCAATATTGTCTTTTATACTCATATCACACACAATTTCTATTCTTTTTTATACTTTTTGAAACCTCATTTTAAATCACATATATCTTTATAAAGAAAAAAGAATTTTGAAGAATATGGTTGAAGATATTCAAGAAAAGAATGCTGAAGTTGTCAAAGTGGAAACTGAAAAAGAAGAAAAAGTTATTAAAAAAGTTGTAAAGAAAAAAACTAAAAAAGTTGTAAAGAAAAAAGAAGAAAAAGCACCAAAATTAATTGATTTACCAGGTGTTGGTCCTGGGGCTGTTGCAAAATTAGAAGCAGCAGGAATTTTTGAGTTAATGGGTCTTGCAGTTCTTGGTCCTAGCGAGTTATCTGAATTAGCGGGAATGGGCGAAGCTGTAGCAAGAAAAGCAATTCAAGCAGCTAGACAAATGATGAATTTAGGTTTTACAGACGGATTTAGTTTTGCAGAAAAGAGGAAGGAGATAGATTATATAACTACTGGTTCAAAAAATATAGATGACCTCTTGGGTGGAAAAGGGATTGAAACAAAGTCAATTACTGAGGCTTTTGGAGCTTATGGTTCTGGAAAGACTCAATTGGCTTTGTCGTTAGCAGTAAATGTTCAACTTCCAAAAGAACAAGGTGGAGCAAATGGAAAAGCAGTATATATAGATACTGAAGGAACCTTCAGGCCAGAAAGAATTAGACAGTTTGCAGAAAAGTATGATGCAAATCCAGATAAAGTTTTAAAAAATATTCTTGTTGCAAGAGCATTTAATTCAGACCATCAAATGCTTTTACTAGATAAAGTTTCAGAATTGATTAAAGATGGCGAACCTATTAAGTTAATTATTGTAGATTCTCTTACCGCACATTTTAGGGCAGAGTTTTCAGGAAGAGGGATGTTAGCAGATAGACAACAAAGATTAAATAGATATCTACATCAATTATCAAAATTAGCTGAACAATTTAATTTAGCAGTTTATGTTACTAATCAAGTAATGTCTAATCCTGCACAGATGTTTGGAGATCCCACACAAGCTATTGGGGGAAATATTGTGGGTCATGCTTGTACTTTTAGAATGTATATTAGAAGAGGTAAAAAAGATTCCAGGGTTGTTAAACTGATAGATTCACCAAATCTTCCAGATGGTGAAACAGTTGTAATGATTGAAACAGAAGGGTTAAGGGATGTGGCTGTTTAGATGGGCACTAACGAAGAATTTGAGAATACAAGAAAAGAACTAAAGAGGTGGGCAGGAGTTTTTAAATCTATTATAGAAAATAAATCAGCTTCTTCAAATAGCGATTTTAGTTTAGTATGTCCAAGTTATTCAAGCATGGATGTTCATTTAGTAAATAAAAAAAATAATTTTCAGATATATGCTCACCATGGTGGTGATAATTTTTCAAAGTTTTGTTATGGTCGTAAGTTTGAACCTTTTGGAAAATCTGTAAAAAATAGCATTAAAAATAATTCAGAAGGTTTTGAATTGTTTGGAAATTTAAAAACTGTTTTTGAAGGTTTTGATTTTATTCCTTATTTTGGAGATGATTTAAGTTTAATTGGTTTTGGAGGTCCTTTATTTGGTTTTTATGCTTCAGATACTAGTTTTAAAAAATTTGATGATTTTGTTAGATTAGTAAATTGGACTGAGTTAGCTATAGAGGGGACACTTGCTAAAATTGAAAAAAGTGTATTAAGACCTTATAAGTATGCAATTGTACCACATCAAAAATTTAAAGAAGAGGTTGCAATTATTCCTTTAAAATCTCTTGAAGATTTGACAAAGGCAGTTCTTGTATTTGAAAGTCATGATGAAGTTCTGGAAAATTATTCCCCAGAGAGTCCTGAATTTTTGTATTCTTTTCATAAAAATGAAAAAGAAAGAAAAGATTATTCTGAACGCTTTAAAGGGAAATTTAGTACGGTTGAAGAGTTTTTAAAAAACTAATTATTAAAAGTCTGTAATTGCTTTTTTAACTTTTATTTTGTCTTTCTTTTTATGTAATCTTAGGTAGATTTTAGATATTTGTGTTTGTAATTCTAAGGCCTCTTCTTTTTGGAAGTTATTTTTTGCTTTTTTATATTCTTTAGTAAGATTAAAAATATCTTTTTTATCAATAGCCTTTAAGGCCCTTTTTGAAAGTGGAAGAACTTCTTTTTTTGAGTTTTCATTTAGGATAAGATATAATTCTTTTATTTGATAATATTTTTTTCTTGCATCTAAAATCTCTTCAGTTCTAAGATGCATTCTTATTTCTTTAATTAATTCAAAAATTTTGTAAACATTTGGATCTTTTTTAATCTTTAATTTTTTTATGAATCTATAAATTAAAAATAATACAAAGAAAAAGATCGTGATAATTAATGGGACTATCCCTACAAAAACAACTTCTGAATTTTCATTAGCACCAAGAAGACCAGTAAGTGATAGACCAGAAATAAAAGAACTAAATGAAGAAGATTTAATTTTATCATTAAAAATAATTGTGTCTGTATTTTCTAAATCTTTAACAACTAGATTTTTATTTTTTAAAGTATATTTAATTTCATTTGATTCCATTTTGTTTAAATTTAGTTCATAAATATTCTTTTTTTGAATTTCTTTTGAATCAGTTAAAAAATTTATTTCTTCATATTTAGATGAAAGTTTATTTGGAAGTATTTCTAAAATTTTATTTCCTTCTTTTAGTTTTGATTTTATTTTTTTATTTACAAGAATTAAGTTTTCAGTTCTGTCTAAATAATTAATTTCTAAATTGGTAATTGTATTTGAAACTGAGAAGCTATTTTGAAGTTCTTCATTTAAGGTTTTTAATTTCTTTATAGATTTTGTAAGTTTTTGATTTGTTCCTGTGTAATAATCCTTTATTAATTCTTTCCAATCAAAGCTGTTTCTATTCTTTATGTAATCATATTTAGAGATTATTTTAATATCTGTTGGCAAGTTTTCTTTTATTTTATCAAGAAGATCATTATTTTCTTTTATTCTTGCTTCTTTTAAGGTTTCAGATGCAACATATTTAATATTTGCTTTGAAAAATTTATCTATATCTATCAATTGGCGTTTGTAAGTTTTTACTTTTTCAATAAATCCTAAGTCTTCCAAGGCTTTTTTTTCATCTGCTTTCCAAGACTCTTCTTTGTCAATAAATTCATTTGCTTTTGTAATAAGTTCTTCAACTTCTTCTTCTCTTTCATACGAAAGAAGACCAGTGTTTTTGTTATTGAGATAATTAGATTTGTCAGAATACGAAACTTCGAAAATTACAGAATCCCATCCGTTGTTTGAGGAATTATCTTCACAGTCTAATTCAAATAAATATGCTTTTTCCTCAAAGCCTTCATAAGGTATTGTAATTATTTCTCCTTTTTCTAATTTTATAAGTTGTGAATTATTCAATGTTGTTTCATTCTCCAAGACTTTATTTTTTAAACTTGTCTTTGTTAATAAGGTTCCATTAGAAATTTTTATTGAGCATTTCTTTAATTTTACATTTTCATTAACTTTAAACGTTAAGTCGATTGTTTTTGTTAAATTAAAGTTTTTATACAGTTTCCAGGTTGGTGAAGTAATTGTTACAATTGGATCAGTAGTATCTTTTTTTTCTGAGCTTACTACTTTTATTCTGTCTTGTTCAAGCTCTTCATAAGAATTATTTAGATAAATTCTAATTTTCGGAGTATAAGTTTCTTCAGTAGAGTATTTGTGAACAAAAGTTAGCTCTTTTGTTTTAAGACCGATATTTTCTGTTTTGTTTTTTCCATCACCAAAAAAAAGAATTATCTTATTAATTTTGCTTGAGGAATTTAAATGAATCTTAAAATTGGTATTTTCTTCTTCTTTAACTTCTGGAGGCATTTCTACTTTAATTTTTACAACTTCGAAAGAGTTTTCTTTTTTAATCTCTTTTTCTAATCCTTTAAAAGAGGTTTTCATTGAGTAAGTTTTTAGAGTATTTTGGTAAAGGATATCTCCTATCAGGAATTCTTTTGATTTAGGTAAACTTTTATCTTGTTTTCCTTCTACAGAGATGTTGATGTTAACCTTCTCATAGTTTTTATTAATTATTTTTATTTTTTCAGAGGAATTAATGAGGTTCCCATTCCAATCTAAAAAATAAATTTTTTTCAAACCAGTTATCTCAAAAGTTTCATTAATTATAAAATTACCTTTTATTGTTTTGTTTATGTTAGAATCTTCTACAGATTCACAATAATATTTCCAAGTGTAGTTCCCATTAGGCAAGGTGATATTTTCATTTGTTTCTTTTTCAGAGTTATTTATTTTTAGTTTACAAGTTAGGTTTTTATTATAACTTACATTAAATGAAAAGTTAATAGGGTTTGTTTGAATTTCCTGCATGTCTTTTAAATTAGTTATCTCAATTTCTGTTGAAGTTGTTGAATTTTTTCTTTCAAGAAGAATTTTAAAGATTTGTTCACTTAGATGTGGAATTACCCAAGAGATTTTTTCAATTAATCCGTCATTATCGTCATCAAAGTAATTTATTTTTTTTACAAATTTATTTTCATTTTTCCAGAATATTTTAATATTTTTTTCCTCTACAGGATTTTTCAATTTTCTAAAAATGAGCAATTCATCTTCGACATGTTTTTCACTAGATACTGTGATTTCTTCTTCATCAAGATTTTTTTGTTTAAGTTTTATTTTTATGTTTTTTGCTTTTTCATCAGTAGTATTCACAAATAATTCAATAGTTGTTTTTCCTTCATTTTTTAATTTAAATTTTTGAAGTGTTTTCAGTTCACTTAGATTTTCTTTTTTATAATGCTTTTCTTTTTTAATAGTAGTATGTGTTTTGATTTTTTTATTAATCTTTTTGGAAATATTTGTTGTTTCATTTTTTACAGTTTCATTTTTAGCTTCTTTTTCCTCAGAAGACATATTTAATTCAATATTTTTTGTTATGTTTAAGTCTTCTAAAGAGATATAGGCTGTTTCATTTTCTTTTATTGTTTTAGACTCGTTTTTAGCTTCTTTT
>CAYNJW010000007.1:0-3443 GCA_964397665.1 Candidatus Woesearchaeota archaeon | reverse complement strand
TTCTTTTATTGTTTTAGACTCGTTTTTAGCTTCTTTTTTTATTGTTGAATTATTTATTTTTTCAGATAAGACTTTTTCAATAGGGATATATTCATAATCTTCTGAAATTGTTGTTTGCTCTGTTTTTTCTTGTAAATGATTTTCAATTTTTGAAGAGTTATCTGCGTTTAAATTTGGAGAAGAAAAAAGCAAGATTAAGAGGACAAAAATAAAAATAAAATTAATCTTTTTCATTCTTATTTTCTCCAGTTTTTAAGTACCCTTCATTATATAGCCAAAGAGTTATTATTTTTCCTGCAACATCTTGTTTATTGTTTCCTATTAACCCAACAAGATTTTCAATTATCTTTTCTTGACTTTCAGCTATGGTGCACTTCAAAACTACTGATTTAGTTTTAGACTTATTTAGGTCTTTTTTAGTCATTAAATAAGTATTGAAGAAGTTCTTTTTAAGTCTTTTGTTAAATCTTTTTCCATGTGGTTTTTGAATTGGGAAAACTTAAATAACTAAATAACTACTTAGTTAGATGGTGGTTTTTTTAAGAAAAGAAATATTGTTCTCTTTGCTCTTGCTTTTTACGGTTTTTTACAACTTTTCTTTTGTTCTTTCAGAAGATATAAACACAAATGTTACAGTTTTGAATACTCTTCCATTTTTAGAAAAAGATATTCCCAATCAGACTTGGGCAATGAATACTAATCTTACAGATTCATTTTTTTTAACTGATTTTTTTAAAGACGATAATGGTGATAATTTGAGTTTTAATTATAGTAATCTCTCAGATATAGAAATCTTAATTAATAGTACGAGTTCTTTAGTTTCATTTTATCCACAACAGAATTTTGTAGGTACCAGAAATGTTACTTTTTATGCTTCAGATTCTGAAGGAGTTACACCAAGTAATTTAGTTTATCTTAATGTTGGAACAGATAATGAAGCTCCAAAATGGTTTGACAATTTAACTTCTTCAAGTTCTATTAGCCAGAATGATTTTATAGACTTTTCAGTAAAATGGACTGACAATACACAATTAAAAAGTTATATCTTTTCAATAAATCAAGGTTCTGGATGGATAAATTCTTCAGAAAAAAGTTTTAGCGGTTTAGAAAATTTTTCAGTAAGCACAATTCAGATAAGTGCTGCACCAGGTTCAACAGTTTATTGGAAATTTTATGCAAGGGATACTTCAGATAATTTTAATTTCACAGACAATTTTAATTTCAAGGTAAATACTAATAATTCTCCGGTTTCGCCACCGAGTTCAACAAATGATTCAAGCAGTAATACTGGAAGTTCTCAAAAGCTAAAAGAAGTTCTAAAAGAAATTGGGTTAAGTTTGCCAAAGAAATTTGATTTTGAAGTTAGTCTTGACTTTTTTCTTTTAGAAGTTTTTCAAGGTGGTGAAACTTCTGTTTTTTTCAATATCAAAAATATTGGAACCGAAGAATTAAAGTTTAATCTAAGTTTTGATAGTTTTAAAGATTCTCTTTCTTTGGATATTTTCAATTTTAATTTAATTTCAGGAAAAAAGAAAGGCGTTCTTTTAGATTATTTAGCTTCAAAAGAAATATCTCCGGGACAATATTTTGATAATTTAATTATTTCAGCTAATGGTTTAACTAAGCAGATTCCAATAAGTATTCTTGTTAAGCCAAATAATCCCTTATTAATTTTAGATTTGTATATTTATGATAAATTAGTAAAACCCGGAGAAGAAGTTTATTTTTCTGTTGATCTTCAGCAAGAAAATTTCAAAGAAGAAATAGAAGTAAGTGCGTATTTCGCAATTAAATCTTTCAAAGGAATAGTTATAGATTCTTCAGAAGAGAAATTAAAGTTAAGAGAGTTTTTAAAACTAAATAGGTCTTTGTTTGTTCCTAAAGAAACAAAAGAAGGAGATTACCTTATTTATTCTAGAATTGAATTTGGGAAAAAAATAGCATTGGATGTCGAACCTTTCCAAGTAGGTTATAAAAGTTTTTTCGCAAGTTTTTTTAAATATAGTTTTTATATTGTCTTTTTATTGGTTCTTTCCTTGATCTTTGTGATTTTATTTATGAAATATGAGCGAAATAAACGAAAAGATAAATTGATTACGCTTTATATTCTTTTATTGAAATTAAAAAATTATTTACGCGAAAATGATTTAGCGAATGCTGCAGAGATATATATTTTAATCAAAACGAAATATGGTGAAAAAGTTCCCCTTGACCTGATTAAAGATAAAGAGTTTTTAAAAAAAGAGTTGGTAAGGTTGAGTAGCATTGTTCAAAAGTCTGTTAAGGAGTTACCTCCCGAAGAAGAATTAAAAGATAAAGAAGTAAAAGAGCTTGATGAATCAAATAAGAAAAAGATAGTTAAAGTAGCAGATAAAAAAATAGATAAATCTAAAGAATTGGGAGATGTTAAAAATGTTAAAAAGGAATAGGTTAATTTATTTGATTATTTTTATTTTTCTAATTTCTTTTGTTTTGGCAGAGGAGATTAACAAAGAAGGTTATAAAATTTCAAAAGACCATATCTCTCAGAATCTTTTCGAAGGAGCTTTTCTTAATGAAGTTATTGTTTTTGAAAATTTGAATTCTTTCCCATTAAATATCAAGATTTTTTCTTCAGAAAATCTTAACAATTATTTAATTTTTAAGGAAAACTCTTTATTTTTAAAACCAAATGCAAAAACTTCTTTCAATTTTAATTTAAAAGGTGAGAAAAAAGGTGAAGTCGAAGGACAGATAAAGATTTCTGGAGATATTGTTGAGAAAATTCCTGTCAAACTAAAAATAAGTGAGATTGTAGAAGAGCCATATTATTTTATTGAAACAAATCTAGAAAAAACACAGTTTAATAACCATGAAGATTTTCAGTTTTCATTATTATTTAATTTAATAAATCAAAAGTTTATGAAAGAGGTTAATTTTACTTTTTATCTTTTTGATTCTGAAAATAATTCAATTTATTTAGGGAGTGAATTAAAAAATATTTCTTCATCATTCAAGGAGATTAAGACTTTTAAATTTCCCAAAGAAATGTTATTTGGAGATTATAAACTTGTTACAACTGCTACTTCTGGAAATGAAAAAGTTGTTTCAAATTCTTTTTTTGAACTAACTGAATATTTTCTTTTTATCAAACTTTTTGGAATTTTACCTCTATGGGTTATTTTTAGTTTATTGATTTTTTGTTTTGTAATTTGGTTAATCTTTTTTCTAATCAAAAGGAAAATTAAATCTGGAAAAAAATATAGTATGGAATTAGAAACAAATAAGTTGCCAAAACAAAATAAAGAGTTTTTATTTCTTGGAAAAGTCGCAGAAACTAGAATTAAAGCTTATTTGGAACCTGAAAGATTGAAAACTCACACGATTGTTGCAGGTGCTACAGGCGGTGGAAAATCAATTTCTGCACAAGTGATAGTTGAAGAAGCACTTTTACAGAATACTGC
>CAYNJW010000006.1:20361-40666 GCA_964397665.1 Candidatus Woesearchaeota archaeon | reverse complement strand
TTTTGACTTGAAGTTCTTGGGTATGAAATTAAACCATCAAGGTAAAGCCCCTGTGCGATTTTCATTGTTTGAGCAGGAGTATGTCCACAATGTTTGTATGCTTCTGTTTGTAGTGTAGTCAAATCAAAAGGAATCGGTGCAGAAAGTTCATTTTCTTTTATTTCAGTACTTGCAAAACCTTCCTTGCCTTGTAAATGTTTAAATTTTAATAAATCTCCCTTTTTCGTAATTTTTTTAGAATATGAAACTTCAACTTTTTTATTTTTTATATCCTTTACATTTAAAAAAATTTCCCAGTAAGGTTCAGGTTTAAATTTTTTAATCTCTCTCTCTTTATCAATAATAATTTTTAAAGCAGGACCCTGAACACGGCCAATAGAAAGTATCCTGAATTGCCCAGTTTTAGAAAGGGCTTTCATTAAACCTCTTGAAAGATTAATACCATAAAACCAGTCAAGATAATGTCTTGTTTCTCCAGCATATGCTTCACCAAAATTAATACTTTTTTCAAGATTTTCCCAAGCATTTTCCAATGAGTCTTTTGTTAAAGAAGAAAATTTCATTCTTTTTGCATTTTTTTGTTTACAAATAAATCTTACAACATTCCAACCAATAACTTCACCCTCAGTATCATAATCTGTTGCCACAATAAATTCAGTAGCATCTTTATATAATTTTTTTATTACCTTAAAATATTTTTTAGTATACGCTGCCCCTTTCTTTTCATAATTTGCCCTCCATTCAATTTCATAATTTGGAAAAGGACCTCTTGCAGCAATTTGCATTACACCAAACAAATGTCCAACAGCACAAACCACTACAATTCGTTTATTATCTCTATTAAATTCATAATATGAAACTTTATCTTTGTTTGTAAACTTTTCATCTGTGTTATTAGATAATGCAGCAGCTATTTTTGCAGCAGCTTGTGGTTTTTCAGTGATAATAAGTGTTGTTTGGATTTTAGATTTAGTCTTTTTAGACTTTAGTTCTTTCTTAGTTTCTTTCTTCACCATGCAAATTTAAGGTAAATCCTGCTTTTAATATTTTTGATACCTATTTTGAATATAGTCTCATATAGAAACTAGTAAAAAGTAAATAATCAATCTTTCGAAGTTCTGTTAAATTCTGTTGGTTCTATGCTTGTTATTGGAACGAGCACTTCTGGAAGATAACCATACAAATTGCTAATTCCATTATTTAAGAATTCTTCTTTCCAAGTATCTTCAAATTCTTCTTTATCTTTTAAATTTAACATTTCAGCAGTAAATGGATTTTCAAAGACTCCATTACTTTTTTCTTGTTCTTTTATTTTTTCTAAATAATCTGAAAAAGACATTAAAGAATTTTCATATAATCCCCTTATTTCAGAGTTATCTTCAATTAGCAATTTATTTCCAACTTTAATTGTAGAATCATTTTCATTTACCACTATTGAAATCCAGTAACTATTATTAGGTTTTTCAGTAGAGAAAGAAAGAAAATTTCTATTATTGATAGTTGAATGTCTAGGGGTAGTTTCAAGACAATACATTGGTTTTCTAATTTCATTGGTTTTTTCGTTAGATAATCTAAGACCATCTCTAAGAATTCTTTCTAAGTTTTCTGTTTTATAAAATATTTCCATAATAAAGTTAAACAACAAAATCTATTTATAAATCTTTCTAAGTGTTGTCACTATAAAAGAATAAAGAATAATCTTTATTTAGACAATTTATTTTTGATATTCTTGTTTTTGTTCTACATAGTTTTCTTTACTTTCAGGTGTCTCAGTAGTCTTTTCGAAATTATAGATTACTTCCATCTCACGGTTTCGAGAAGCATAAACTGCTATATTCTCTTTTCCGGTTTTGTAAATCTGGTTTCCAACTACTATAGAACTACCTAATAAAAGCGCAAGTCCACCAAGTACTATTTGTTTTTTTTCCATACTTATTAGTGGTAACAACTCTTTATAAACCTTTCTATTTGTTATTATTGGTTAGTGATAAATAAAATGTTAGGTAAGTTTTTATAGAATAATTTATTTTTATTTTGATGAGTCTATTAGAAGAAAAGCAGCATAATTTAGAGTTATTGTCTTCTTATAAATTAGGAGAAAATATAAGAAATTTTGTTTTTTCAATTGAAAAAGATTTTAAGTTTTTACCTGGACAATTCTTAATTTTTAAGTTAAAATTGAAAAATAATGAAGAAATATCGCGGAGTTATTCAATTGCATCCCCTCATTTAAAGGCTGGGGAAATAGAATTTTGTATTAAGAAAGTTAATGAAGGGTCTGGTTTAATTTTCGATTTAAAAAAAGGAGATAAGATAACTGCTACAGGCCCATTTGGAAAATTTATTGTTTCTAAATCAGATTCTGAAAAAATTTTTATAACCGTTGGGACTGGAGTTGCACCTTTTAGAGCAATGATACCAGATATTTTAAACAAAACAAAACAAAAAGTTACATTAATCGCAGGGTTTAGATTTGAAAGGTTGACTTTATATTCTGATGAATGGAGGACTTTGGAATCAGAGTTTGAAAATTTTAAATATTTTGAAGTAATAAGTAAACCTGAAAAAAATAAAACAAAACAAAAAGGACATGTTCAGGACATACTTAAAAATTTTTTAAAAGAGGATAATTCTAAAAAAGAGTTTTATCTTTGTGGGGTTGGAGAAATGATTAAAAGTGTGAGTAAATTATTAAAACAGCAAGGAGTTTTAGATAATCAAATCTTTTTTGAAAGGTATTCTTAAGATTTAGTTAAAAGACTTTCTTTTCCCAAGATTTCTTCACATTTCAAAGCATCAGTAATATTCAATAAAGGTAAGTTGAGATTTATAGAATCATCAAAACCAATTCTTGGACAGGCAGTATTTACCCAGCATTCAATAAAGTTAAAATTTTCTAATTGATCAAACTTAAGATCGTTGTCCGCAAAAAAATAAAACTTTTTTTTAGGATACTTTTCTTTAAGTTTTTTAGCAAGATTAAATTGTTGTTGTCCAGGCTTTGTAGTAATAAGGATTCCAATATTATCTGATGCAATAAATTTCATTAAGCTACCCCTGTATTTTTTAAATATTTTTTTATGTTCTTCTTCTTTTAAAATTATCATCTGTTTTCTAGTAGGATCATAACTTATAACTTCTTTAAATTTTAATTCGTCTTTTTGTGCTAAGCTTAAAGCTTTTGGATGAAACAGCCCATCTCCAATGTATAAAAATGCTTCAGGGTTTTTTTCTAATTTCAAATTTTGTTTAAAACAATCACATCCAAGTATTTGATATTTAACACTTGCCCTATCTGGGATTGAGCTAGTCACTTCGATTCCATTGTTGTTTAAATCTTTAATAATTTTTTCAACACCCTCTACAAATTGAATTGAGGAATATATTGCAATTATTTTAAATTTTTTTAGATATTTGATTGTTTCATTACTTAAATAAAAATCTTTCTTTTTGTATTTCGCATCGATAAATAAGATTTCCATATTACCAAGAGTCTTTTTTTATAAAAAGATTGTGCCCCCATTGTATATATAAGTCAATTTTAAATTGTTCTAATCCATTTGGAATATCACATGCTCCAAAACAGTTTCCAGCCCATATTATGACTTCAACATCTGAAAAATTTGCAATTTTATCTGCAATTTCTTTTGATTTCGGTTGGAGTCCATCAGGTAATTGAATCATGATTCTTTTATAATTCTTTTTTTTAATTAGTTCTAGAATTTTATCAATTTCTAAATTGTAGTCTTCCATACTAAATCCTGAGTTAATTTATTTTTTAAAGCTTTTGAGATAGATATTTAAAAATTATTTAAAAAAGTACAAAAGATATAAATAGGATGAGTTATTAGTTTAATAATGGAGGAAGAAAAGAGTTTTTTAGAGTACTTGAAAAAGGTTTCACCAGGAACACCAATGAGATCTGTAATCGATGATTTAGTTGGTTCAAATTTGGGGGCTTTGATAGTAATCGAAACAAAAGACATACAATCTGGAATAGAAGGAGGTTTTAGAATAAATTGTAGATTTACTCCACAGAGATTATTTGAGTTATGTAAAATGGATGGAGCAATTATTCTTTCATCGGATCTAAAGAGAATCTTATATGCAAATACCCTTTTAATACCTGATAATTCTATTCATACTTCTGAAACCGGAACAAGACACAAAGCAGCAGAAAAGATTTCAAAACAATTTGGAACTTTTACAATTGCAATATCAGAAAGAAAGAAGAAAACAACCTTGTATCACAAGAATACAAGATATATTTTAAAATCTTCAGATGAATTATTGAGAGATATTAGTTCTTCATTACAAATTTTAGAGAAACAAAGAGAGATATTTACTGAATTGCATAATAAGTTGAATATCTTGGAAATTTCAGGTATGGGGTCTGTAAGAGATGTATGTAAGATTATTCAAAGAGCAGAGATGATTTTAAAGATTTCAGAAAATATTAAAAGAAATTTCGCAGAAATTGGAAAAGTGGGTAATTTGATGAATATGAGGTATAAAGAATTAATAAGAAAAGTAGAAAGAACTGAAGAGAATATTTTAAGAGATTATTCAAATCTTTCATTGAAAAAAACAAAAACATTGTTGTCTAATTTAAGTTATGACGGTCTTTTAGATTTAGAGGCAATTGCAAGATTAATTTTTGAAAAGTCTATAGAAGAAAATGCATTCCCTAGGGGTTATAGGTTTTTGTCACAACTTACATTAAATCAAAGAGAGATATCAGTTATTGTTAGAAGTTATAAGAATTTAAATGAGATTTTAGAAGACGAGTTTGGGAAATTTGAAAGTATTCTTAAAAATAGGACAAGCACTATTCGAGAAGAAATAGAAGTTCTAAGGGATCAAGTATTAGAAGGCAAGGTGGTTTTCTGATGTTATCAACAAAACAAATTTTAGAATTAAAAGATCATTTAGAAACTTCACAAAATCCATTATTTCTATTTGATAATGATGTTGACGGTTTATGCAGTGCAATAATTTTACAAAGAGCGTTAGGCAGGGGAAAATCTTTTGCTATCAAGTCTTTTCCAGGTTTAAATGAAACATATCTTAGAAAAGTTGATGAATTAAATTCGGATTATGTTTTTATTCTAGATAAGGCCGAAATAGAATTAGATTTTCTAAAAGGAATAAAAGAAAGAGGTTTAACGCTCGTAGTGATTGATCATCATCCAATAAATATTCCGAATGAGAAAAAAGAATTAATGAAGATTTATAGTACTGCAGAAAACGGTGGAGAACCAACAACCTATATTGTTCAGAACATATACGAAAGAAAAGAAGATCAATGGTTAGGCATGATTGGTTGCATAGGTGATGTTTACAAACCAAGTTTTTCAAAAGAATTTACAAAAAAGTATCCTGAATTGTTTAATAATCAACTAAAACCTTTTGAAGCAATGTATCTGACAGAGATTGGAAAATTGACAAAGATATTAAATTTTGGATTAAAAGATACAACAACAAATGTCTTAAAAATGATAAATTTATTAGTTAGAGCAAATTCTCCTTATGATTTATTAGAAGAAAATAGTAGGACCTATAGTTTACATCAAAGATTTCAAAAGTTAAATTCAATTTATAAAAAACAAGTTGATAAGGCAAATAAGAATATTGGAAAGAAATTAGTTTTTTTAGAATACTCTGGTGAAGTAAGTATGTCTGCTGAAATTTCAAATAGATTAATGTTTGAGAATCCAGAGAAATTAGTAATCGTTGCTTTTAGAAAAGTAGATTCAGCTTCAGTTTCTTTAAGGGGACCAAATGCTAAAAATGTTGTGGATGAAGTAATTTTAAAAATTCCTGGAGCTAGAGGCGGAGGACATCAAGTAGCTTGTGGTGCAAAGATTCCATTAGAAGAACTTGAAAATTTCAAAAAATCTGTAAAACTATTTCTAAAAGAAGAATAAAAAACCTTAAAAACTAAAATTATTTAAATTTATTATGAGTTTAGCAATACCTATTCTAATCAGATAGTTTTTCTAGTCTTAACTCTAAATTATTATGAAAAAAGTTAAAGATTTTTTGTGGCATGAAGGCATGACTGTTGAAGAGTTAGTGGATAAGTTTGGTAATCTTGGATTTCAAGCTATAGAATTAAACAGTGCAGTAGACGTAGTTTTAAAAATGAAAAGAACAAAATCAAAAATATTTTTAACGTTTACTTCAAACATGGTTACCTCTGGATTAAGAGGGCTTTTTGCACAGTTATGTTCTTTAAAAATTCCTGATATATTGATTACAACTTCTGGAGCAATAGAAGAGGATATTATGAAATCAACTGGAGAAGAGTTTGAGGTTTTAGATTTTTATGCCGATGATACAAAACTTCATGAAAATGGGGAGAATCGTGTTGGAAATTTAGGAATTCGAACTGAGAGTTATATGAAATTTGAGGATAAGATGTCAGAGTATCTGGAAGAAATTTATAAGAAGAAAAAAAGAATTTCTGTTTCAGAATTATTATATGAAATAGGTTTAAAATTGGAAGATAAAAACTCAATTCTTTATCAGGCTGCAAAAAATAAAATAGATATTTATTGTCCGGGAATTGCTGATTCTTCTTTTGGTTTTCACTTATTTATGTTTCAACAGAAACATTCAGATTTTATGGTTGACACAATCCAAGATATGCAAAAAGTAATAACAGGTCTTTCATTTGATGAAAAGAAAGGATTAATTTCATTAGGTGGAAGCATTTCAAAACATTATGCTATTTTTTCTTCAATGCTTTCTGGCGGACTTGATTATGCAGTTTATATGAGTACTTCTCATTTTACTTCAGGAAGTTTATCTGGTGCAACAACGCAAGAAGCAAAATCTTGGGGGAAAATTAAAGATGATGCAGAAGCAGCAACCGTTACAGGAGATGTATCTTTTACATTTCCATTGTTAATGTCTTCAGTCTTAGATAAGATGAAGAGGGAAGGTCTTTTAGATGACTGAAGCTAAATTTATTTTATCAAAGAGTGTTTTAAAGAATCAGATAAACCTCCTAGAAGATTTGGGATTTAATATTTCATATTCTTTAAAAACAAATCGGGAAGTTGGAACTGTTTTACAAAATATTGAAGAAACTAAGAAAGTTAATTTTTCAATACATACAAAAGAAGAATTTAAAATTATTAATGAAAAATCAAAAATTTGGTTTTTTACTCAGGCAGAGTCAACAGACGAATTAAAAGAATTTTTAAGTCAAGGAATTGAGAAATATGTCGTAGATAACGAAGTGGATTTAGCAAGAATTTTAGAAGCAATTAAGTCTCTAAATAAAAAAATAACATTATCTTTGAGAATGAAATTCTTAGAAAATAGGATTGGTTCTGGGAGATATTTTGTTTATGGGATGTCTTCAAAGAAAGTTAATAATTTAATTTTAGGACTTAAAGATAATAATTTAATAGAAGCTGTTGGAATACATATTCATAGAAAATCACAGAATACTTCTGAATGGAAAATTAAAGAAGAATTAGAAGATTCTTTAACTCCTGAAACTTTGAAGATAATCTCTTTTGTAAATTTTGGAGGGGGATTACCCATCAAATATATTTCTTATACTTCAAAAGTTTTTGATTATATTTCCTCGAAACTTAAAGATGCAGTAGATTGGTTAAAACAAAATAATGTGGACTCTTGGATTGAACCAGGGAGATTTATCTGTGGACCTTGTATAAAACTTGAGACAGAGATAATTCAAAAATATGATAAAAATTTAATTCTTAATACAACTGTTTACAATTGTGCATTAGATAACTTTTTAACAAATACTAAAATGTTGGTAGAAGGAGAACTAACACAAGATGAAGAAAGCGAGAATTTCTTATTAAAGGGCAATTCCCCGACAAGAGACGACATATTTAGATATAAAGTAAAACTTCCAAAAACAATAAAAGTTGGAGATAAAATTATTTTTTTAAACGCAGGTGCTTATAATTATACTACTGATTTTTTTGGATATAAGAAATTAGAAACTGAAATTAAAGAAGATTTTTAACAATCTCTAAAATCTCTTTTGTAACTTCCAAACTTTTTCCAGTTTTATCTTTTTCAGGAACAAGCTCTACTAAATCAACATTCCAAACATTTGTTCTTTTTATAATACTCTCCAAAAGAAAGTAAAAGTTTTCTTTAGATAAACCCTTTTCAACAGGATAATTTACTCCGGAAACAATTGAAGGATCTAAGACATCTATATCAATCGAGAGATAAACTCTTTTATGTTTTGATTTATTTATTAGATAATTAATAATCTCTTCTGAGGGTTCATTTGTAAAAGTCTTAATTCCCAATTCATCAATAGTTTTCTGTTCAACTTTATCAATTTTTCTCAAACCTATAAAAACCATATTTTCTGGTTTCCATCCTAGTTTTAAAAGTCCCTTTGCAAATTCTTCATGTGTTGGTTCCTTCATTGGAGGCATTAAATCTGGATGTGCATCAAAAATAATCATAAAAGAATCTTCCTCCCAATAGTTTTGTAAAAATGCTTTACCAAGAGGATAAGTAATTGAATGGTCTCCACCAACAAAGATGCTTCTCTCGTTATATGTTTTTATTCCAATATCATAAATTTTTTGTTCATCCAATTCAACATTATCATTACTAATTTCAACTTCTTCATGAGTTATGTTTTCAAGAATTTTAGCAGTAGCTTTTTCTGGACCTGTCAACCCAAGAGCATTTATTCTTGGAATTCCATAAATCTTTACCATAATATCTAAAATTAATTCTTATTTAAAAATTAATCTAATTATGCTTTAATTTCAGCTAATCTTTCTCTAATTTGAAAATTTCTCATAGCAACTTCAGTAGATTTAATTTTTCTACTTTCTAGTTCCTGAAAAATTTTTCTTGCTCTTTCTAGTTTATCCATTTTTATCCATTATTTAATTTTTATCCCTTTTCGTTCAAGCTTTTCTATGACTGCAATGTCTACAAAAGTTTTTTTAGAAGGGAATTCTGATTTGTTTCTATTTGTTTTCTTAATAAATTTATCAATCTCACCAACAAGCCATCTACTAATCTTTACAGTTGTTTCATTATTTAAGTTACTCATTGTATACAAATAGTAACCTTTACTATATAAATGTTTTGAATTAGACTATTAAATTTAAAAATAATCTTAAGAATTATTTGATTTTAATACCACTAGTTTCTAATTCTTTTAAACTTTGAACTTGATTTGTAGCAAGAATATCTTCAAGATAGTTATTAAATTTGCCTTGAATTTTAGACATTACAATTCTTTTGTTTTTTCCAAGAGAGGAGTTTGGAAAAATTGTATAGTTTTTAGAATTTTCAGAGTGGTAAATCTTCATAAAATCCACAGTAAGCGTTTGTCCTTGAATATCTTTATAGACTGTTTTTACACCATTAGTAGAAATAACTGTAAGGCGTGATTCAAATCTAAATCCTGTATAATCTTGTTTAAATTCTACCTTTTCACCATTAATAATGCCTTTAAAATCGTATTCAGGTCTTCTATTACAACCAGCTAAGTTGTAAGCTAATCCAGCAATCAATAAACTTTTTGTTAGCCCTTTTTTCATAAACCTTTTTATTTGAGATAGTTTATAAGAATTTAGGTATTAAAAGATATATTTCACCATTCAATAATTTTTACATCAGCCCTTACATATTGTAATTCTCCTTGAAGGTAATAGAACTCAATACTTGTTTCAACTTGGTCATCAAAATATCTAAGTTGATATTCTTTTTCAGTTTTTGGATTAAATAATTCAATAATCATTTCATTAGTATTTTCATGTTTCATAAAGAGATAGTGTGCATCAATTTCAAGGGTGTTACCATCAATAGTAATCTTATCACCATTTTTTAATTTTGAAATTGGTTTACTTTGTTTTATTTTTTTTATCATATCTTTTTAATCTCCTTTTAGCGATAGCATTGATAAATCCTAAGATAATTCCTATACCTATCAGCACATAAAAAATTGTAAAAACTTTCCCTAATAAAGTTTGTGGTGCTAAGTCTCCATAGCCTATCGTTGTTAAAGTTATCGTGCTAAAATAGATTGAGTCAATCCAACCCCAACCCTCTATAAAATGGAACGCAACCATACCAACAACAAGAACTAAGATTGTAATTTCAAAAAGAATATGGTAAGGAGTATGTTGTCTTTTCATGATTTAATAACTTCTAGCAATATATGCCATTGTTTTAGTTTTTTTACCAGATTGAATACAGTTACCTTCTTTTTTACTAGTTTCAATAATTCTTGAATTTGCTCCACCAGTAGCTTCCTTTAGTTGTGCTTCAATCTTTTTATCATTAACCATATAACATTTTACAATTTTCCCATTTTTTATTTGTTTTTTTAACTCTTTAAGATTATCAACTTCAATGATATTGTGGTAAAGATTTTTCTTAGCTTTTTCAAAAAGATTTGTCTGTATTTGATTTAAAAGTTTTTTAACTTCAGATTTTATATTTTTAATTTCAACAGTTTGTTTTTCACCAGTATCTCTTCTAACTAAAATTGCAATATTTTTCTCTAAGTCTCTTGGACCAATTTCAATTCTAATTGGAATTCCTTTTAATTCCCATTCATTAAATTTATATCCTGGTTTATATTCTTCCCGATCATCAACAATTGCTCCAAAACTATCAAGAGTTTTACATATGGTGTTTGCAGCTTCAATAATTTGTTTTTTTGAATCTTCAAATAAAATTGGGATTATTACAACTTTATTTTTTGAAATTGAAGGAGGTAGAACAAGTCCTTTGTCGTCACCATGGAGCATAATTGTGGCACCAATTAATCTTGTAGAAATTCCCCAAGAGGTTTGCCATGCAAAAGACTCTTTTTCATTTCTGTTTGTAAATTTAACGTCAAAAGTTTTTGCAAATCCTTGACCAAGATTGTGAGAGGTGCCACATTGTAATGCTTTACCATCTGGCATTAATGCTTCCATGGTCATTGTTGTAACAGCTCCAGGAAATTTTTCAGCTTCAGATTTTTCTCCTATTAAAACAGGTATTGCAAGTAATTTTTCCATCATTTTTTTGTATTCATCCATCATTAAGCGCATATCACCTATTGCTTCTTTTTCAGTTTCAAAAACCCCGTGTCCTTCTTGCCATAAAAATTCTCGACTTCTTAAAAATGGTTTTGTTTGACTAACTTCCCATCTTAAAACATTACACCATTGATTCATAATCATTGGCAAGTCTCTCCAGCTTCTAATCCATTTAGAATAAGAGTCATAAATAATTGTTTCAGATGTAGGCCTTATTGCAAGTCTTTCACCATCATCATTTTTCTTTTCGATATATGCAAGTTCTGGGGCAAAACCTTCAGCATGTTTACTCTCTCTTTTAAAAAAACTTTCAGGAATAAGAAGTGGAAAATAAGCATTTCTAACTTTATGTTTATCTAAAACTTTATTAAAGTATTTTTGAATAGACTCCCAAATTGTATACGCATCAGGTTTAATAATCATAAAACCTTTTACAGGTGAATAATCAGCTAAATCAGCTTTCTGAACAACTTCAAAATACCACTCCGGCATATTTTCAGATTTTTTTACTGTAATTCCTTTAGTATCCTCTTTTTTACCCATAGTAATTATACTTCTTTTTCCTTTAAAAAGTGTTTGTTAATATCTAAAAGAGTAACCTAATTTTTGAGAAAAATTTATCTTGTTTAGAGTAATTTAAAGAATTTAGCTATTTTTTTAAATTAAATGTTTGAAACTAAAAAAATTTACACACTACTAATAATTTAATTATACCTTTTTTAATAAAGAAGAAAGGATTTAAAAAACTTAATCTTGTCATAAAGATGTGGGCACGTAGTTTAATGGATAGAATAACCGGTTTCGGCCCGGTTGATGGGGGTTCGATTCCTCCCGCGCTCATAAACATTAGAACACACATCAAGATGGGGGTGAGCAATTTGCTCAGAACAACAAAATAATAAATTTATGTGATGTGTAAATTGTGAATAGATTCCTCCCGCGCTCATAAAATTAATAATTATAACTTAGTATATAAAAAGTTTTAAACTACAGATATTAAATACTTCAATGACAAGGATTGATAAATTATATGGAAAATTAACTAATCTTGGAGTAGATTATTCTAGAGAAGATTTAGAAAAATATTTTTTTAAAGTTACAGAAGAATATTCGGTTAATGAAAAGACGGAACAAAATCAGGAAAATTTAACATCTCTTGTAGAATCATGTATAGAAGCTTTAATTTTTAAAATTTTGGAATTTAAAGAAGATCCTGAAGATTTTAAAATAGAAATTTTAGATGATTACACTTTTTTAAGTCTTAAATATAAATAATTTAAATCAATTTTTTTAGAATTTCTTTAACAATATTGGGATTTGCTCTTTTTTCTGAGAGCCTCATAACTTGCCCCATTAAGAAATTTATGGATTGAGTATTTCCTTCTCGATACTGAGATACCACATGTTGGTTATTTTCAATAACTTTTTTACAGAAATTCTTTATTGCTGTTTCATCAATATTTAAGATTTCATCTTTATGTTCTTTTAAACTAAAAGAATTCGGGATAAAATCATTCATTATTTGTTTAGCTTTTAAAACTGTTAGTTCTTTTTTATCAATCATTGAAATTAATTCTGCTAAATGTTCTGGTCGAACATTTATGTCTGAATCCTCAAGAGTTTTTTTGTTGTAATTTAATACTCTTAATAATTCTATTGTAATCCATGAAATATTCTTTTTCATATCAATTCCTTGTTTAGATAGTTCCTCGAAAAAATCTACTAGCTCTAAATTTCTAATTAAAATTTCTGCATCAGATTTCTCAATATTATATTCTTTTAAAAGTCTTTTTAATTTTTCAGAAGGCATTTCAGGTATTTCAGATTTTAATTTTATAACTCTTTTTTTATCAATTTTTATAACTGGTAAATCAGGATCTTGAATAAATCTATAATCTGCAGCCCCTTCCTTTGAACGCATTTTTATTGTTTTCCCCAATTTTTCATCAAAAGCTAAAGTGTCTCTTGTTTGGATAATTCCTTTTTCATAATTTTCAACCTGTCTTATTATTTCATATTCAATAGCTTTTTTAATTTTGTTAAGTGAATTCAAATTTTTCATTTCAACTCTTTCTCCATAAGTTGAAACATTAACATCAACTTTTATTCCACCATTTTTTCTAATAGCTTTAATATATGAAAGAGAGTGAACAAGAGATTTTAACCAAGTAATTGCTTGTTCTGAAGATGTAAAATCTGGTTCAGTTACAATTTCAACTAAAGGCAATCCTGAACGATTATAGTTAATTCCCCCTGTTTCAGGATTCCATTGGGCCGGATCTTCTTCTAAATGTGCTTCAGTAATTCTTATTCCATTAAATTTGCCATTAACAGCGACAGGAACAGCATATGCACCCGAAATTGTACTTTGATAACCTTTAGGTAAGTCAGACCAATTGTAATGTTTTCTTTGCCAAATTAAATCCTTATCTAAATTAATTTTACAATTTAAAATTAAAGAAATTTTAATTAATTTATCCATTGCAGACTGATTAGGTAACATTGGTTTACTACCTGGCTGACCAGTACAAATTGGACAGATTATACTATTCGGTTTAGATTCTAAAAAAGAAGTTTTACATTTACAAAAAAGTTTTTCTTCAGTATCTAAGTAACCATGTACTTCTAAACCAATTTTAAGTGGGAAGGTTTTTTTTTCCATAATAAAAAAAAGTTTAAAAGCTTTTTATGTCTTACTAAAAATTTATTACCTAAACAATAGTTATTTTTCATAAAGAATTATTCTTCTTCGGGTTCTAAATCTTGTGTTAAGATGTTATCTTCTTTTTCAGATTCTTCAGGTTTATCTACTAATTCCATTATCTCTCCTTCCTTTTCTATATCTTTTTCTTCTTTAATTTCTCCAGCTTCTTTTTCAATATCTGTTGTCAAATCTTCGAGGATTTCAATCTCATTTAAATTTTCATTTTCTTGTTTCATTGGAAGAGGTCTTTTTATTGTGATAGGTAAGACTCCAGAATCTAATTCTTTTTCTGCGAGTTTCAATGGATCAAAATTAACTCCATTTATTTCTTCATCACTCATTTTTAATAACATTGGAGCATCCATAGATATTTGTAACCCTCTAGCACCTAAAATTCTTGCTCGTTCATATTTTGAAAATTCTTCTTTAACCATATTAGTTACCCCAAACAAATTTAGAGATTGTTGGGAAAGTATCTTTAAATTTAGTTTCAACAAGTTTTAAGATTTTATCCATATCTTCTGAATTAATTCCAGCTTCCTTTCCCTTTTGCATAGCAGTAATTCTCGCTTCACCATTATTATCTGCAATAGCAATGCTTAGTCTAAAATCTGAAATTAATTCTTCTTCTTTAGATGGATCAACAATTATTTGATTTCCAACTTTATGGAATGTAAGATTAAAGGACATTGCTTCTTTATTCAATGGAAGAGGTGTGTCTGAGGCTTTATGTTCAATTTTATCTTCCTCTTTGTTATATACTGGTAATTTTGCATTTCCTAATGCGATAAGTGCTGCAATTGCTGCTGCATCGAAAAGATTTCCATCATTATTAATAGCATAAATATCTAAGAAAACTTGCCAAACTTTTTCACCCTTAACCATACATAGTCCTTTAAAATCAATAAAACCAGATTCCCTAATACCTCTATCAATTACTCTTCCCATTTCAATAGCTTGGATTTTTGGAGCACCCAATTCGAAATTTTTATCTGCCATAGGTCCAAGTTCCATAGTGGTCATAAATGTTCCTTCATCAGGACTATCAGGATATGGGGTAACTAAGGCCATTTTAACACCTGCATAAACTTCTGTTTTTCCAAGTTTTAAAGATACTGAGGACTCCGCATTTTTACTAATTCCCCTTTCTACTTTAAAATCTCTAAATTCATCAAGTGCTCTACCATCGAACCTTTTCCCTTCTTTTAAGTATTCTATTATTCTTTTCTTTTGTAAACTTGATATTATTTCTTCACTCATTTGATTATTTCTCCTGGATTTTTTAATGCTTTAGTTTGTATCTCTAAGATCTTCTCGCAAGCTTGTTTACCTAATTCTATTGCTTCTTTTAACTCTTTTGGTGCAATTTTACCATCTAACTGTAATAGTGTAATTTTTTTAGTTAATGAAGTAAACGCCATTGGGATATCTGTAGAACCTTCTCCCTCATGGTATGCTTCTTCATCGTAATCAACATCAACAACAATTGTTTTATCAACTTTTCCAGTTGCTATTGCTGAAACCATTTCTTTCATAGGCAATCCTGAATGTGCTAAAGCCATTGCAGCAGCATTTAATCCTGCAACTCTTGTACCTGCATCAGCTTGAGGAATTTGAATAAAAACATCAACAACAGAATTTGGAAATGCTTCTAAGTCAACAACCTCTGATAAAGCCCATTCAGCAACTTTTGAAATTTCCTGACCTCTTCTACTCAATCCTGGTCTAATCCTATCCCATACTGAGAAGGACATCATTTGATAAGTAACTCTTAAAATTCCTTTTTTTGGATTTTCCATATGTTTAGGATGTAATTTTCTTGGTCCTCTAACTATTGCAATAGCTCTTGTTTTTCCTGTTTCAAACATTGCACTACCATCTGCAGAAGGAACAATTCCTACTTGTGCTCTAATTGGTCTACATTCATCAAGTGCTCTACCATCAAATCGTTTTTCATAACTTCCAGTCATTTTATTCTTCACTCTCCTTTTCATTTTTTGAAATATCAGTATTTTCTTCAACTATTTCAACTGAACCCTTATTAGAAATTCCCAATTCTTTAACAAATTCTTCAACCTTAACTGTTAATCCTTGTATGTATGAATTTTCACAAATAAATTCAATAATCTTTTTAGCATTTAATTCATTTTCAATTTTTTCTGATTTAATCCAAACAAAACCATTTTGTCCAACTGTGATATTAGCATCAGTAGCATTTTTAATTAAGTTTACCATTGAACCTTCTTTTCCTATTATTCTTGGAACTTTATGAGGGTTAACTTTCATTAATTGTCCACCGATTAATTTTCCAAAACCCCTCATTTTAACAGATAAATCAATATTTCCTCCATTTGCGCCCCAAACTTTACAAAAAATAACATCTCCAAAAGTAAAATGTTCTTCTAATTCACCTTTCCCAATATATCTTGGAACCTCAGAAACAGATAAGAATCCATTATTAGAATTTCCATAGTCAATTAACCATCCTCTAAAAGTAATATCAATTACAGTTCCAATTATAGCATTGCCTCTTCGAGGTTCATATGGACCAGATAATGGGATAATCTTTATTAATTTATCTGAAATCTCAGCAAGACCATATTTACCTGCAACAACTTTGTCTCCTTCTCTTCGTGTACCTTCTCCTGGTAAGAATTCACTACCTTGTACAATAGTTTCGCCAGGAACTACAATTTTTCTTTCGCTCATAGTATCTTATTATTTTTTGCAAAAATGGGTTTATAAATCTTTGCGATTAAAAATCTGTTTAAGTTTTTAATTTAGATTTAAAATTTGAAAGCTATATTAAGAAATGCACTCGTTCCTCTTGGCTCAGAGTTATAAAAGTTGGTTCTTTCAACTTCCTTTTCTTTTTCTTCTTGATTTGAAGTAAAACTTAAGGAAATATAACCATTTTTAGAAATATTTTTTAATAAGGTGAATTTAACCCCTTTTTCAAACATATAATTTAATTTAGCTTTATCTATAACCCAAAGATTTTTAGCTTCAATATATGGGCTGATAAAATTCTCATGATCATAATTTACTCCAAATCTAAATGTTGTTTTTTTTATTTTAATTCTTTTAGAAGTAATTTTTTGAATTTTTGCTCTTTGTTTTCTTACCCACTTGAAATTTCTTAAATATTCTTTAACTGCATCAAAACAAGCATCAGCAAGAATATCTTTCTTTTGATTTTCGTAAAGTTGATTTTGAGCAAGATTGGTCATAAAAAAGTTTTCTTGAGGTGTTTGAAATAATTGGTAATTTGTAGATTTTGTTTTAAGAATGTTTTCTAGTTGACTTAAAAAACCTTCAAGAGGATTTTTTCCATCAGAAATTAAAACTTTTTTTCGATTACCATAAAGAAATTCTTCTTCAAGATGATATTTTAAATTTTCTTGAGTAGCTAATTCAGGACTTTTATAAATTTTTAAGTCTTCTAAAGAATGAATTTTTCTAGGACTATCTTCGAAAAGATTTAACTCTTGAGTATTATTTGTTTTAATTAACTCAGAACCATATGTTTTATTTTGATTTAATAGAAGACTACTTCCAAGGAGAACGCCGAAAGCAAATTTGGCCAATGATTTACCCATTATGTAAATTTAAATAGAAACTACTTTAAATAATTATGTCTTTGTTAAAATATGGAAAATATAAAAAAAGAATTAAAAAGAATTTCAAAGGTTGAAAGAAAAAGACAAAATCTTTATTTTTTCAAGACAAACAAAGGACAATATTCTGAGAAAGATATTTTTATTGGTGTTTCTGTAGGAGATATAAGAAAAATTGCAAGGAATAATCTTTTTGTTAAATTAGAAGAAATTAGAATATTATTAGATTCTGAAATCCACGAAGAGAGGATGTGTGGTTTGTTAATTTTGGTAGAGAGATATTCTATTTCAAAAGATAAAACACAAATTTATGATTTTTATCTTAAACATTTGGATTCAGTAAATAATTGGGATTTAGTTGATTCCACCGCTCCAAAAATTATTGGAAGTTTTCTTTTTAAAAAGAAAAAAGATTTTCTTTATGAACTGGCAGCTTCAGAAAATTTATGGAAGAGAAGGATTGCAATAGTTTCAACATTTTATTTTATTAAAAGAGGGAAGTTTAAAGATTCCTTGAAAATTTCAGAGAAATTATTGCAAGATAAAGAAGATTTAATAAATAAATCTGTTGGATGGATGTTAAGAGAAATTTGGAAAAGAAATTCTCTTCTTGTTGAAAAGTTTTTAAGAAAAAATTATAAAAAATTATCGAGGACAACATTAAGATATGCAATTGAAAAGATGGAAGATAAAAAGCGAAAAATTTATTTAAAAGGAACTTTTTAATTTTAAATATCTAAACATCCAATATGCTTGTAAAAAATCAATACCGTAATATTCACTTACAGTGCTATCTGAATTTCTGTCTATATCTAAAAGATTTCTTTTCCAGAGATAGTGATCGCTAGTAATTTCAAATAAAGGAAGAGGAATTTCAGATTCAATTTTCGAAGTACTTTTTATGAATCTACGAGGTCTTAATTTAATTTCTTTTCTATGGGAGTTTATAATTCTTTCACCATCACAAGGGCAAGGAAATTCAGACAATCGTTTTTTAATTAAAGGATTAGTTATTTTTCCATTAGATAAAGATAAAAGTATCTGAAAAAAAGGATTTTTTTGATTTTCATAATTTTTTATAAGTTTTTTAAGTCTAACATTATTTTCGAGATTAAGTTCTTCAAGAAGTTTCAAGTCCAACATATTTAACCAGCTAGAAGAAGAAGTCGGAATCTCTAAAAATCCCAGATTTAGATAAAGTTTTCCACTTGTTTTTCCTTTCCAACCGTATTTCAAAACTTTTTGTTTAGTTTCATTATTTCCAAGTTTGTAAGCAATTCCATCAAGAAGCTTTCTTTCTAATGACCTTGAAGGATTTAGACTAAATGTTTTTTTAATTTTTAAATTAGAGTATTTACTTTTTTCTCCATTTGGTTTTTTAAGTTCAAAATCATCCATTAACCACTTGTTATAAATTAGTGAAATATGTTTTTCTATTAATTTATTTTTACCCAGAAATTTATCCATATAATAATATGCAAAAAAGATTTGATCATATACATTTGCATGGGTTTCTCTTTTAGATACTTCTTTTGTGTTTCCATTAATTTCATAAGGGATATATCCATCAAACCCGTCGAGTTTATCCATTGCAATAAGTCCTTTTAAAATTGATTCTGCTCTTAGTTTGGTTTTTTTATTTTTAGTAACAGCATATTCAAAACTCAAAGCACAGAGATATGCAGAGTTAACCTCTGCTTGAAGTGGTTTTTTATTAGTTTTATATCTTGCAGTTGGAATTAGAACACCATCAGATATTTTGACAAGATCTTTATCAATTAATCTATTAAAATAGTTTACTTTTTCTTCTAATGACTTAGATCTGCTTTTTTTCATCCTTATTTGTCGTACATCATCTGATTTTTTTAATTCTTCATAAGACTTAGTTAAATATGCCGGTGGAATAATTTTACAGCCATTGAATAGGAGAGAACTAAGGAGAAGAGATTTGTAAAAAATCTGTTTCATAAAGAAGGCATGTTCAACTACTTTTTAATTCTTTCTTTTTGACTGAGTTAGAACAAAAGGATTTAAACTCTTCTTTCTAAATAAATTTATGGCACTTAAACCTATAAAAGATTTGTTAGAATTCGGGATAATTAACATTGATAAACCAACTGGTCCAACAAGTTTTACAGTTTCTGATCAAGTAAAAAGAAAATTAAAACTTAAAAAGACATCACATTTCGGAACGTTAGATCCTGCAGTTACAGGAGTTTTACCTGTTGCACTCGGAAGGGCTTGTAAGTTGACAGGATATTTTCTTGGCCATGATAAAGAGTATATTGGGATTATGCATACACATAAAGAACAAAGTATTAAAGAGTTGCAAAAAATTATCGATAAAAAATTTATTGGGAAAATAAAACAAACACCACCAATAAAATCTGCAGTGAAGAGGCAAGAGAGAATAAGAGAGGTTTTTAGATGGGAGTTATTAGAGGAATCAGAAGATAAAAAAGATTTTTTATTTATTGCAGAAGTAGAAGGGGGAACATATATTAGAAAACTTTGTTCAGATCTTGGAGAAATAGTTGAGGGTGCACACATGTCAGAGTTAAGAAGAATCCGTGCTGGAATTATTAAAGAGGAGACCTCAGTCACTTTATTTGAATTGGATAAAGCAATAAAAGAATATGAATCAGGAAATGATAAACCTTTGAGAAAAATGATTTTTCCAGCAGAAGAAGCTCTAAAAAAAATTATGCCATTTATAGAAATCAATAAAGCTTCTGTAAAACATTTACATTGTGGGAAACCAATTTTTAAGAGAGATGTTCTAACAGAAATTCCAAAGGAAAATGTTTTTGCAGTTTTTTGTAAAAAACAATTTGTAGAAATAGCACAAAAAACAACTGAAAAAGGTGAAGATATTTTAGCCAAACCATTATTTGTTTTCAATTGATTAGTTAGTTTCTTAAAATTTT
>CAYNJW010000006.1:0-20261 GCA_964397665.1 Candidatus Woesearchaeota archaeon | reverse complement strand
TCTTAATCATCTAAATCTTTATAAAATCCTTTTAAGAAGAGAATACATGGAAAAGAAATTAGAATTTGGAAAAGATTATACTGTTAGATATTTAGATCCAGTAGGAAAGATTTTAAGACTAACAGAAGCAAAATATTTTGGTGTTGATCAAAAATATGGAAAGCTCGTCTTTTTTAAAAAGGAAGGTGAAAAGATTCATAGGTTTCTCAGTAAAGAATCTGGAAAAAATAAAAATTTGCAAGTTAGTGAAGCAGGATACCAAGAAGCAGTATTTCACTATTTTTCAGTTTTTGAAAGTGTTGGAATAAATGTCAAAGATTTAGAAAGGGAGTTAATTCTTCAGACATTAGAGAAGTATAGTCTTTTAACAAAATAATTCATTAATTATAATTAAATAAAATTAATCTCTATTTTCTAATATCTACCTTAAAGTACCTATATTTTTATAAACAACTTTTATTATTTAACTTCATGGAAGATCAAGATTCAAAGATGCCCAGTGGTGGAATGAAAAAAGGTGGTCATGAAGAATTACTAATTGAAGCAAAAAATTTCTTAAGTACTCAAAAAAAAGTTTTAGGTCAAACAGCGAAAAAAGGTGAAAAAGTTGTTCGTTTAGAATTTTCAGATTTATCTGAATTTTCACCAGAGTTAGCAGAAAATTTAATTATGAAACCGGAGGAAACTCTTCAATTAATTGAATTGGCTTTGGAAGATTTGGGCCTGATTTCAGATGCAAGAGTAAGATTTAATTCTATTTCACAAACTCAAGAGATTAGGATTAGGAATATTCGTGCAAAACATCTTAGTCAAATGATTAGTATTGAGGGAATTGTAAGACAAGCTTCAGAAGTTAGACCACAAGTTACAAATGCTAAATTTGAATGTCCTTCATGTGGTACAATTATTTCAGTTTTACAAATGGATAAAAAATTTAAAGAACCTTCTAGATGTTCTTGTGGACGAAGAGGTGGGTTTAGGGAAATTTCAAAAGATATGGTCGATGCACAAAGATTAGTAATTGAAGAGTCTCCAGACTCTTTGTCAGGTGGAGAACAACCAAAAAGATTAAATGTTTTTTTGAAAGGAGATTTAGTTGAACCAAAAATGGAAGAGCGAACAACACCTGGTAGTAAGGTTAAAGTTGTAGGTGTTCTAAATGAAGTTTCAGTTTCTTTAGCAACCGGCGCGTTATCTACAAGATATGACATTGCAGTAGAAGCTAATAATTTAATACCTCTTGAAGAAACATTTAATGATTTAGAGATTAGTGAAGAAGAAGAACAAGAAATTAGGGAGTTAGCAGCAGATCCAAAAATCCTTGAACGATTAAGGGACTCAATTGCACCATCAGTTTGGGGCTACTCAGAGATTAAACAATCATTAATTTTGCAATTATTTGGTGGTGTAAAAAAGGTAAGATCTGATGGAACCGAAACTAGGGGAGATATACATATTTTATTGGTTGGTGATCCTGGTGTGGCAAAATCGGTTATGTTAAAATTTATTTCAGGTATTGCTCCAAAAGGAAGATATGTTTCAGGAAAATCTACATCAGGTGCGGGCCTTACTGCTGCAGTTGTAAAAGATGAATTTTTAAAAGGTTGGGGTTTAGAAGCTGGTGCAATGGTTTTATCAAATAAAGGGTTAATATGTATTGATGAGCTAGAAAAGATGGATGAAAATGATAGGTCTACAATGCATGAGGCAATGGAACAACAGACTGTAACAATTTCAAAAGCAACAGTTCAAGCAACACTCCGTTCAGAGACTTCAGTTTTAGCAGCTGCAAATCCAAAATATGGGAGATTTAATCCTGATGAAATGATTGCCAAACAAGTTAATTTAGCACCCTCCTTGTTGAATCGTTTTGATGTTTTATTTATTTTAAGAGATTTACCGAATAAAATACGTGATGAAAGTATTGCATCACATGTTTTGGCAGAACATCAAAAAACTTCAAAGAAAGAAACAATAGAAAAAGATTTACTTAGGAAATATATTGCTTATGCTAAACAAAAATGTGCTCCTGTTTTAACAGATGCTGCAATAAAAAAATTAAAAGACTTTTATGTTGGTCTTAGGAATCAACCAATAACTGGAAAAGGAGTAAAGCCAATCCCAATTTCAGCAAGACAGTTAGAAGCTTTAGTTAGAATTTCAGAAGCAACTTCAAAAGCAAGATTGGGGAAAGAAGTTACTGCAGAAGATGCAGAAAAGGCAATAGAATTAATGAAATTCTATATGATGCAAGTTGGTTATGATGAAGAAACAAAGAGTTTTGATATAGATAAAATTTCTGGAAATCCAGCTTCAAAAAGAAACAAGATTCATATTGTAAAAGAGGCTTTAGAAGTTTTAGAGGAAAAGTTTGGAAAATTAATTCCATTAGAAGAAGTTGAAAAAGAAGTTGGAGAGAAATTAACAGAAGAGGAATTTAAAGAAGTGATGGATAAGTTAATCAGGGCTGGAGATTTATTCAGACCAAGAAGAGGGTATGTTCAAAGAATGTAAATAAATTAAGAAGTTTTAAAAAGAATTTTTTGTTTTAGTTTTTATGGAAAATTTAGTTAGTAATTTTTATTATCTTGGTAGATTAGATAGCTTGAAGAAATTAATGCCAAATCCAATGAGTGCAGGTACAAGTTCTCCACAAGAATTCAATGATTATATGAATGGTTATAATTCAGTAATTAATAAAACTAGTGGAATAGATATAAGAAAATTTTTAAAAAGACTCTTGATAAGAAATTAAAAGAAGAATAATAAAAGTTATAGAAATACAAATACTTAAATATTTCTTTTACATTTAAGAAGTATGTGTTTAGAGAAAATTACTGTGGAGGATATAAGAAATATTAGGGAGATTGTTTCTTTAAAAGAATTAAAAGACATAGATTTTTCCAAACTTGACCCAATGTCAAAAGAGGGATTTTTAAAAATTACAGAGTTGACTAAAACTTCTGGAGCTATTAGTGCCTATCTGAATTTAAAAATGTCTGAAGAATATCGAAATAGATTTAGTACAGCTTATCTATTAGTTACACAAAAAATGGCGGAAGTTTATCCAGAAATTGCAAGCAATTGGGCTAAGGAATATAATACCTCTCAAGAAAATTTAATGGAAAACTTAAGAATTTATCCGATTAAAGATACTTTTGCATTAGGTTTGAAAGATGGGAAATTAGAATAAACACTTCAGACCAACAATCCTTAAATTCGCAGCTGAGCAAAGCGATGACCGAATTTCACGCGTGGCATGTCCACAAGACAAATTAGAATAAACACTTCAGACCAACAATCCTTAAATTCGCAGCTGAGCAAAGCGATGACCGAATTTCACGCGTGGCATGTCCACAAGACAAATTAGAATAAACACTTCAGACCAACAATCCTTAAAAAGGGTGTTTTATTATTCAAGTTATGGAAAATAATGATGGTCCTAAAAAAAGAAATACTGCTTATAAATTACGTATTGGTGATATTTTTAAAGCTAAACCAATTATTGCAGATGGAAAATTTCTTTTTTTAGAGTTGGCAGATAAGAAAATATCGCGTGTAAATCTTTTAGCAAATGTTGTAGATAAGTATGTTTCAGAAGGTGAAAAAAATTATGCAACAATTACTGTTGATGATGCTTCAGGTCAAATAAAATTAAAATCTTTTGGAGAAGATATTCAAATTTTAAAAGATTGTTTACAAGGAGATACTGTTCAGATAATTGGAACTGTTAGGGAGTATAATAATGAAATATATCTTTTGCCTGAGATTGTAAAAAAAGTAGATACACAGTGGCTTTTAGTTAGAAAATTAGAAATTCAAAATTCAAGGAAAAATTTACCTTTGAATGAAAATGCCCCAGTTAGAGATATTATTTTAGAAAAAATTAAAGTTGCAGAAGTTGAAGATGGAATTGATGTGGATAAGTTAATTTTAGACACTGAAGCATCACCAGATTTAATAAACAGTGAAATAAAGAGATTATTAGAAGATGGATTAATTTATGAACCAAGACCAGGAAGATTGAGATACCTTGGTTGATTAAAATTATAAATATGGATGTAAAATCAAATATTTCAAGAATAATTTCAAGAATTCCTTCTAATGTTAATCTAGTTGTTGTGGTAAAATCTGCAACTTTAGACTCAATTAAAAAAACTTTAGATTCTCAAGTAAGAGATTTAGCTTTTAATTCTTATCAACAATTAGCAGCAATAAATAAGTTAATCTTAAAAGATTTTAGAAGACATTTTATAGGCCACATACAATCAAATAAAGTAAAGAAAATAATTCTTGAAAGACCTTTTTTGATTCAAAGTGTAGATTCTTTTAAATTGGCTAAGAAATTAAATGAGGTTTGTAAAGAATTAAATTTTAATCAAGACATTCTTCTTCAAATTAAAACAGATGAAGATAAAGAATATGGTTTTGATTCTGATGAGTTAAGAGAAGTTTTATTTAGAATTGAAATGGAATTAAAGAATTTAAATATAAGGGGTTTAATGACAATTCCTCCAAAAAAAGAAGTTGGAAATTTAAAAGAAGTTTTTTCAGATATGAAAATTCTTTTTAATAAATGTGAAAGTTATTTGGGAAGAAAATTAGATTATTTATCCATGGGGATGTCAGACGATTTTAAAGAAGCAATAGAAAATGGTTCAAATATGATTAGAATTGGAAGAGAGATATTTTCAGATTAAAGATTCATCCATTTCTTCTTCAATTTCAATTTCATCACTACCCATTAGTTCATTTTTTTCTTTTTCTTTTTTCATTTCTGCTAAATCATTCAAAGTTACATTCTCAATATTTTCTCTTTTTGAAAAATCAAATTTACCACTTGCGATTTTTTTAAAAATATTTTCCTTTTTAGGTTGATTAATTTTTTCTATTTTTTCTGAAACATTATTTAAAATTCGATTTTCTATTTCTTCTGGAGATTTATCAGAAACTGTAAATTTTATTCTTGTTTCATGATTTTTTAATAGGTGGGTATCTAAAACTCCTTCTAAGAGAACTATATTAGCTTCTAATCCTGAAATTAGTTGCCCTTTCTCAAGAGAAGTTATATCTTCAATGTTTACACCACTTAATTGAGCTAATTGAGATATAGATAGCTTTTTCCTTCTCCTAACAGTTTTTAGTTTCCAATCATAGTTTTCAATCAAATTTTCATGATTTTGTCTTTTTTTAGGAAATTTAATGTTGGCAATATTGCTATTTAAAATTGTTTGTTCTTTAGTTTTTCTTTGATTAGTTCCTGAAATTTTTTCTAATCTTTCTCTAACGGAATAATTAACTTCTGATGCTGCAGATAGTTGCTCAGTAGTTGGTTTTTTTATCAAAGGAATAGCTTCTTTATTAGCACAAGAAATACAAATCTTTGAAATCTCATTGTTATAAATTCCTTCAGCAAGAATACATTCATCTTCTGTTTTGTTACAAATTACGCATCGCATACAATTAGATGTTCTTGTTGCTTTTAAGGATTATTGTGCTGTAATGCAACAATTGAATTTCATTTTAATCTGAAGGATAATGGTAAAGACTTGTAAACGTATTTTGACCAGCACAATCAAATACTTTTTCAAGATTTTCTTCTAAATAGTTATATTTTTTGATAGAAAGATCTCCACCATCAAAAAGCCGATTACTAAATAAGAAATAAATATCTTTTTTCTTTTCTTTACTCAGTTTCTTTAAATATTCTTCATTAATCTCTCTAGGATAGTATTGTGTTTCTTGTTTAGTATAATAGTAAACTACTGAGAATTCATCAGTAACAATAAGAACCTCTTGTTTTTGATTATTTATATAATTCATAGAATTTAAAAAACATTTTCCATCAGAAGAATTGTGTTCAATTTCTTGAATAAATGTTATTGTAGTAGAATAAATAAGTATAAGGATTATGATTTTGAAGATTAACTTTTTATATTTTTTTAAAGAATTTACGAATACTCCTGAGATTAAACAAAGTGCAGAAATAACTGGCAAGATAAATCTTTCTTCTTTATGTGGTAAAATCATGGTCATAATTAAGAATCCAAAAATCCAAATAATTAAAAATAAGAATCCAGAGTTATTAGTCTTTTTTTTGTAAAATATTTTTCCAATTCCCAATAAAGAGATGATTCCTATAATCGAAAGCATTTTCCATTGATTTTGTAAATAGAAATTCCAAGGTTGGTGACCACCCCAATATGTTGCAGCTTTTATTCCATGTATAAATGCTCCAAGAATATTTCCATACTCAAAATATCCATAAATGAACCAAGGAATTAGTGTCCCAAAAAAGACAAGAATTGCACCCCAAAGATATTTATCAAATATAAATTTTAGGGACTTTGTTCTTATTAAAAAATAAGTGAAAAAAATTGGAATAAACCATAACGCAGTATATCTTGAAAGCAAGGCTAATGCAAAAAAGAATCCAAAAAGAATTTTATATTTTATATCTCCTTCTTCATATCCTTTCCAAAAACTAAAAATTGTTATGAGCATAAAGAATGTGAGATAAACATCTGTTAATATTTTCGAACTGATTAAAGTATAAAGAGGTATTAAAGATGTAAAACTTGCTGCATAAATTCCAACTTTCGAATTAAATAGTTTCCTTCCAAGAAGATAAACCAAACCAATATTTAAAGCACCAATTAATGGCATAAAAAATTTAACTAAAAATCCAAGATTCAAAAGAAAAAGTAATGAAAGAGTATAGGGTAATAATGGTGCTCTAAAACCCATCTTTGGCCAACTATAAACTGGATCATTACCTGAAGGAATCCAATCACTCCAACCATTAAACTCAACAGAGTAGTCTAAGGGATTATTACTTAGGTCATAACCAAGATTAGAATAAACCGATTCATCCCATGAAACAACAGGAGTAGAAAAACTAAATAAGATGTTGAGCATCAGTGAGAAGAGCATTAAAACTAAAATTAAATAATTTTTCTTTATTTTTTCTATTAATTTAATCATAACTATATATTTGAAGAGACTATTTATAAAGACTTAGAATTTTAAATTAATATGGGTTGTATAAAAAATAAAAAGTTAGAAAAAGTTATACTTTTCGCATTAACTGGAGGTATTGCAACTTTAATAGATTTAGCTTTTTTTAATTTAGTATTTATTGCAACTTCAATGTTTATTCTATCAAGAATTTTTGGAATTGGTTTTTCAATGATTTTTAATTTCACATTTAATAGAAATTTCACATTCAAAGCAAGAAATAAAAAAGTTCATAATCAATTAATGAAATTCACAATTCTTTATGTTATTTCAATGGGGGCAAATATATTCGTCGGTAAATCTGTGTTATTTTTATTAAATGATTCTTTATTTTCAGCAAATATTGCAGCAATATCAGGTCTTTTAATTTCAATACCTTTAAGTTTTTTTGGATCTTTATTGTGGGTTTTTAAGAAGTAAATCTAAGTTTGAAGATATAAAAAATAGATTTTATCCCATCAATAAAGCTTATGTGTGATCCATCATCATCTTTCCAGTTTATAGGAAATTCAAGGACCTCATAATTTTTATCTTTACAAATTTTTAATAAATTAATATCAAATATCCATCCAGTTTCAATTAGATTTTTAGTAAACTCTTTTGCAATCTTTTTTTTAAAGATTTTAGCACCACATTGAGTGTCTTTGTATTTTAGATTAAATAATAATTTTACAAAAATTCCAAATAGTAAACTATTAATTTTTTTACCAATACTTCGTTTAGGAATTACCTTGGCACCCTTAATTTTTCTAGATCCGATTATTCCATCATAGTTTGCAATGTTGGAGTATAGTTTAAAAAATTCTTTAGGGGATGTGCTTTTATCTGAATCAACAAACCCTATAAAATTACCCTTAGCTAAAGCAAATCCTTTCATAACTGCACCACCTTTTCCAGAATAATTTTTAATTTCAAAAAATTTAGCATCATTGTTTTTTGAACAAAATTTCTTAACAATGGATGAAGTATTATCTGAACAATTATTTGGGATTATTATCATCTCAAAGTTATTTTTTAATTTTTTATTGAAATATGTTTGAAATTTTTTTAAAACTGGAAGAATTCTATTTTCCTCATTATATGCTGGAAAAATTATTGAAAGTTTCATTAATTCTTCGAATTATTTAAGATTTTTTTAATTTTCTGTAAACCAGATATATCTCTAATTACTTTTTTTTCATCAAGGATAACTCCGTAATCTGTAATATTATAATCTTTAGTTAATAAATCAAGAGAGTTAAGTTTTAAGTCTTTAGCAATTGGGATGAGGAGAATACTATTACCATATTCTTGTTTAAGGTTAAATAAGTATTCTGAGATAAATCTTTGTTCATTTTTTTCTGTTAAAGTTTTAGGAGTATAGCTGTATAAATAAACAATCGTATGAGGGGCATTGTCGCATCTTTCTTTTATTTTTATATTATTCACCCAAAATAAAATTCTCAACATTGAGTATCTTCTTTGTTGTTCTCTTAATATATCTGTTAGTTTATTAGATGCTTCATATTTTTCTAATAATTTTGCATTTTGATAAATTCTGTCACCAAATTCTATATTTTTTCTTATTGCCATTTCACAATTAAAGTTTTCAGATTCCAAGAGTTTTGTTTGAGTTTGCACATCAAGAATATTAATTTCAGATTTAAGGTATAAGTTTGAGATGTCTTTTTCTCTGGAAGATTCAAGCATTAAACCTAAAAGAATTCCAATTAAAAATATGAATGTTGCCAAAAGGAGTGCCTCAAGGAAAATATGTTTTTGGTGTTCTTTTTTTATAGTTGCCATTACCATTTTATATCCTTTTTTATGAATTTAAAGATTGCGGTAATGAAAATTACGGATTGAATAATCCCCAAGAAGATTAAATAGACAAAGAAGAATTTAATATTTTTTGTTTTTAGAAAGTTCTCTTCTAACATCATTAACATAAGTAACGAAAATATTGAAGTAATGATGATTAGAAAGATACTTAGAATAAAAATGATATGTGGGAAGAAGTTAAATTCAAATAAAGAAAAGAAAGACCCATTAGTGATATAAATTGAATTAAAAAAGATATAGCTTTCAAAGATTCTTTTTCCAAATAAGAATAAAAAGAAAAAAATTGCAAAGATTCCGAGAAAGATACTTAATATAAAGTATGGTAAAATAAAATAACTAACCATATTGGATTTAAAAAATTCTTTTTTATATTTGGCAGCAGTTTGTAATCCACCAATACTCCACCTAACTCGTTGATTAAAGAATTTCTTTAAGGTATTTGGCAATAGTGTTGTTGTTGTTGTTGCAAGACACATTTTTCTTTTCCATCCATTTTTTGCAAGATGCCATGTTGCTTCTATATCTTCAGTAATATTTTCAGTATCAAATCCGCCAATATCTTCTAATGCCTTTTTCCGATATAAAGACATTGGACCGGGAGTAACATAAACTCCGTCAAGAATTTCTAGAAATTTTCTATTTGTTGCAACAAGAATTTGATAATAAGTATGTACTCTATCAAGGAAATTTTCCTTTCTTCTGGATAAATGCGGCACTGTAACAACCCCAATTTTAGAATCTTCAAAATATCCTACTAATTTACTGAAGACATCACTTTTCGGAAAAGAATCTGCATCAATTATTGCAACTAATTCTCCCTTTGCAATTTTTAGAGCTTGGTTTATTGAATCTGCTTTTCCAGAATTTTCTTTATTTAAGATTTTTATAATCTTAAATTGTTTTTTTGCTTTTAGCATATACTCAAGAGTATTATCTGTAGAGCCATCATTAACTAAAATAATCTCTTTAAGATTATCATAATCAGTTTTCATAATTGCTTTAACTGTTTCCAAAACATTCCTCCCCTCATTCCAACAGGGAACAATTGCAGAAATTGAAAAGTGTTTTTGTATTGGAGGATAATTGAAAAGTGTTTTTCTATTTCTTATATAAATTAAGAAAAATAGTGAAAAAAAATAAAACGCAATAAAAATATAAATGAGATAAACGATTGTAATCCATTCCATTTATACAATTTCCAAATTTTGTTTAATAATTAACATTAATTTAAATCTATAACTATGCTTTTAAGATTTTCTGATTGGTTTAGAAAACCTATAGGCCTAAAAATTTTAGGATTGGAACACCATTATTATTAATTTTTGTATCAATTGTGGCAAAATGTCCCTCGAATAGTGCACCAGGATTTATTGTATGGATTTGATTCTTTAATAATTCAAATGTGGAGTTATCTTTTTCAGGTAAAATGCTCACAAGACCTTCCAAATTGTCTTCATAAACATATCTAGCTTGATGATCATGACCACGAATCATAATCTTATAATTTTTAGATTTCATTGTTTTAAAGTTTTTTAGATAATCTTCTTTTGTAATTAGTCTAGACCATAAGTCTCTTAAATTTTTAGGACAATTTGGATAGCTAGATAAATCTCCTTCATAAGCACCATGCATAATTATTGTTTGATAGTGTTTTCCAAATTGTTTAGGATCTAAAAAAATTCTTATTCTATTATTTGTAAATCCCTTAAATTCTGAATTAACTAACTTTTCAATATACTCTCTTGAAGTTTTATCAACCATTAATTCTTGGTAAAGTTGAAAACTAGTTTTCCCTTGAAGTTTTAATACTTTTGAATTTATCCAAAAACTATTCAAGATAGCTTGATCATGATTCCCTGGAACTTTTAAAATTTCAATTCCTTTTTTTAAATATCTTTTCTCAAGATTTTTAAATTGGTGGATACTCCTAGTTTGATCAAAGTCACCAGTGCAAATTAAGACATCAGGTTTTTCAAAATCAAAAGCTTTTTCAAAATATTTTATCTCGGCACCATGAATGTCTCCAATAAGAAGGTATTTCATTTACGATATGATAACAAATTTAAGAATATAAATCTTTCGCTAAATGAGATTAATATCTCTCTTATTTTCTGATCAGTTCTTCAGAGTTACTTATTTGTTTTTTAGCTAATTCTTTTTGTTCCTTTAGTGATTTCCCAACATTAAAGTATTCATAAAAGTCTTCAGAAAGTGTTAATTCTTTTGTATGCCCCATTCTTTTTGAATTTATCAAACCATTCTGTAAAAAAGTTGCAATATGGTCGTAAGCTTTATTTCCTCTTATTTTAATGACAATTGATTGTTTTATGGGTTGTTTATAGGCTATTACTGCAAGTGTTTCTTGTTCAGCTTTAGTAAACTCTGCAGAACCAGTTGCCAACTTATTCACCATATAATGATATTTCTCTGAAACATCCATTTTCCAAGAGTTGTTTCGATTAATCAATTTTAACGCACCTTTGGAATATTTTTGTTCTAATTTATGTAAAATTTCTTTAAGCATGATAGGATTAATATCTGTTAACATTATCAAGTCTTGCATATTAAGAAACTTTCCAGCAATGAATAACGCTGCTTCGACTTTTTCTAAACTTTCTGTTTCTTTTTCATCAAAAATGCTATCTAATTCTTCAGCAGTTTCTTCAGTTATTATTGGCGAAGATTTTATTGTTTGTTCATCTCTTTTTTCCATAACTTTGTAAATCTTAACTTATTTAAAAGCTTGTTGAATATAATTTGCATGTTAAAATTAAAAAAAAGTTTAAAATATTCTTTCCTATATTTTATAACTTTATTTTTTTTATCATTATTATTAGTGTTTTTTTCAAGGATGATTCTTCCAACAGAAATTGATGATGTTTCTCCATCTATTAATTGTTCTCAAGAATTGTTAGATAAATCAGATGTTTTATGGGTAATTCCAAATTTTGAAAACAAAACAATCACAAAAGAGTGGTGTAAAGAGATTTTATCATTAAATAAAGAATTGGGAATGCATGGGATAAAACATAAATATAATGAATTTTCATATAACATTTCAGAACAAGAATTACTAGCAGGAATGGAGATATTTAAAGATTGTTTTGGTTATTATCCAACAAGATTTAAGCCACCACAACTAAATATTTCAAAAGAGAATAAAAAGTTAATTAAGAAGTATATGGAACTAGAAGGAAAACCAAACCAGTTATTTCATAAAGTTTATCATTGTGAAGATACAGGAATATTTTCAAATAGGCTAATAGACTTATTTTGATTTAGAAAAATTAAGTTACAGCAAATCTTAAAATTCCGCCAACACCGCCAAGATTATCAAATTGTAAACCTTCAGTAGTTTCTGTTGTTACAATTTCAATTTCAGTCCCACTTTGTTTTGCCAAATTTTCTAATTCTTTAATTCTTTCTCTTGGCAATTGTTTAGATAAAATTAATTTACCAACCATTCCAGTTCTTAATCTTCCCTCAACCTCTGCATCCCCATATGCGATTTTATTAGGTTCTTTTGCTAGGGTGGCAAAAAATTCATCTAAGATTTTTTTTTGTTTAGTGATTTCTTGTTCAGCTAAAACATCTTCACAAGCTAAAACAAGCATCCGAAGGCCATGCATTTCAGTATCTCCAATATCTTTTACAGCAATAACTTTGTCCTTTAATTTTGTAACTAACTGCCCGGTTGCTAAAAATTCATCTTTTGTAGGAATCGGGCCACCAATTAAAATTCCCTTTAATTTTTTCCTTTCAAAAAAATGTTCTTTCATAGCTTCTGCCACTCTTCTAAAAAACTCTTTTGCTAAACCTTCAGTAATTCTATGGAATCTTTGTGCAGATTGTCCTCCAGCTTTCACCTTTCCAGGAATTCCAGAAGTCATATGTTGTAAACTTCTAATACTTTTACCTTCTAAAATTCCAATACTTGCTTCCTTTCTTTCAATAATTAATAAACCATAAATTTCTTCAGTTTCTAACATTTCTTTAAGTGGATCCAAAACAAAAGTTTGGTCACACCGATACAACCTTATTTTCATTGGTTTTGGTGGTTCAATTGTCCAAACTTTTAAGTTTTCTTTTCCCTCAGTATCAGAAACATTTCCAGCAAAAATTGCAACACCATTTTCTGGAGTCCTACCTAACTCTTTCATTGTTCTAACAGCCTTGTCTAAAGCATTAATTACATTTTTTCTTGTAGAATTGGATTTAATATTTGTAGCAGTACCTTTTTCATCTTCGATTTGTTTAGTAACTTGATTTATATTAAAACCTGCAGGAATTAAAACAGTAATCAATTCAGTATGTCTTCCTCTATATCCTTCAAGCTCTTTAACAGTTTCTTCAAGTTCATATTTTTGTGCAGCATTCATTCCCATAATAAACATAGTAGAACTGACTTTAAAAGAGTTGTTAAGCGTTAGACCATGAATCAAATATTTTTTCTAAAATTTCTTTCGTTTCAAGATTTGGAATATCTTTAGCAATCCAGATATTATTTAGTCGTGTAAATTCTTCTTGAGGACCTTCATATTCTATAAAGTTTGGAAGCGTTTCTCCATATTGATAAGGGATTAGTCCAGTTTTTTCATCCGTTTTAATTGTTCTCAGAATTCCCAAATCTCCAAATCCTTTTTCACCAGAGAAAAGAAGCGAAATTTTTCCAATAGGACTATTAATAAATCCTCCAAGACTTTCAGAGGATTTTTCATAAATTTCTAAATTAGAATTAAGTTCCTCTTTAAGAAAATAATTTAATAAAGAAAAAGTAGATTTAAATGAGTGAACTTTCACGAGACTTCTCCTACTAACAATTCCAAAATCAAAACCAGTTCTAGTTTCTTGAAAGAGTTGATAATCTAACATTTAGTTAAAATGAAAAAAGGCTTTTTAAGGTATATGGCAATTAAAGATATATATCTGAAAACGATTAAGAATTGCTATATGTAAAAAATGCTCTAAGCAAGAGATTATTTGTTTCAGAAGTGTTCACCCTATCCGCAAGCCAAATATGGTTCTTATTAATAAAATCTGAAGGAAGTTCATCTCCGAAAATAGAACTTGGTAAGTCTTCACAGTTTTTACAAAGATAAAGTCCAGAAGAAGTATCGAAGCCTATACTTGTTAAAATTCCTAAGTCTCCAAATCCTCGTGTTTTTCTAAAATTCCAATAAATAGGTATTTGTCTTTGCTTACCTTCGATAGTAAAAGAATCCTTTGTTTTTTTAAGGATTTTTAAATGTCCACTTTGTTGATCATTAAAACCATACTCTCTAGAAAATTTATTAAAATTTTCCAAACTTTTTATACTGCTCGATCTTTTAACTTCTTCTTTTTTAGCAACAATTGCAAAGTTATTTGGATTTTTAATTCTAAATAATGGGTGAACGCTATATTTGAATTCCATAACTCTAGAAATTCATCTTACTTTTTAAACAAAAGTATAGTCTAAAGTATATATCTAAAAGTTAAATTTTATGACATGCTTTCAAATCTTTTTCAAATAGTTTGAGATTATCTGGAATTTCAATTCCTTCAATTTTTTCTTTTAATGAAATTCCTTTTTCTTTTTTTATTTTCCATACTTTAGAATTAAAGTTCATTAGTTCAGTAATTAATGAAGAATCAATATCTTCGTTTGTTCCTTCTGGCCAAGATTCAGATAATAAATCTATTTTTTTAGATTTTGCAATAAAAGAAGTAATTTGAGGGATTATTGGATAAACCAATCTTAGGAATCTTTCTTGTAAAAAGTGTAATGTCCATTTTGCAGAATTACTTTCTTCTTCTGAAAACTTTCCTTCCTCATTATATGTTCGATTCTTAACTAATTCTAAGTAATTAGAAGCAAATACATCCCATAAAAATTTTCTTAATTTTTGAGAAGGATGATTAAAATTATAAATGGAATAACTTTCATCACATTCTTTAGTTAATTTTTCAAGGTAATCAATAAAGAGTTTATCTGTTTCAGTTAGTTCAGGTTTCAGTTCAGGTTTTGAGAACATCATTACAAATTTACTAACATTCAATAGTTTATTTAAGGTTTTCTTCTCAGCAGCTATTTTCTCTTTTGAACAAACAAAATCTCCCTTACTTAAATCTCCCTCTGTTGCTGCCCAGAATCTCATAGCTTCTGCACCATAATCTCTTAAAATTTCTTGAGGATCAATAATATTTCCCTTGGATTTTGACATTTTAAATCCCTTTCCATCTAAAATATGTTGATGGACCCAAACATCTTTGAAGCAAGCTTCACCAGTTTCTAAATATCCTCTTAAAAGAGTGTAATATAACCAAGTTCTAACAATTTCTTTTCCTTGAGGTCTCAATGAACAAGGATATGCTTTCTTAAAAAATTCATCATTTTCTTTATACTTTAAAATAAACATTTCAGATATTGAAGAATCCATCCAAGTATCAAAAACTCGAGTTTCACCAGTCCATGAAAAATCAGAAATTTTTAAATCAGTTTTTATTCCATTTTTCCAAACTTCTGCATTTTCTGGAACAGTTTCTTTCCATGGTTGATAATATTTTTTTTCAATAGGAATTGCAACTAATTTATTTCCTTCTTTATCTTCAGAATACCAAAGAGGAATTTCAGTAGCGTAAAATCTTCGTCGAGAAATTGGCCAGTCTATAGAAATTCCATCTATCCAAGTTTCTAGAATTTTTCTAGAAAATCCTGGATAAAAATTAATATCTTCTTTAGCCAATCTTTTAATTTTACCTTTAATATCTAATTGTTTCAAATAAAATTCTGGCATCTCAATAAATTCAATTTCAGCACCACTTCTTTCAGAAACTGGAGTTCGATGAGTGATTTGTTCTTGTTTTATTAATAATTCTTTTTCTTTCAAGTCTTCAATAATTTTTTCTCTTGCTTGTTTAACTTTTAATCCAATGTAAGGTCCTGCATTTTTATTCATAGTTCCATCCTTTTCGATAGAAATAATAGTTTTCAAATTTTGTTCTCTAAAAAATTGAATATCTGTCAAATCACCTGCAGAACACATCATAACTAAACCAGTTCCCTTTTCAATATCTGCAAAAGGATGGGCCTTTATTTTAATTTCTTTTTCAAATATTGGACTAATCGCAGTTTTTCCTTCAAGGTGTTTATATCTTTCATCTTTTGGATTAAAAATAACCATGCCACAAGAACAGATTAATTCTGGACGAGTTGTTCCAATAATTATTTCTTCGTCAGTTTCTTTAATTTTCCATTTAATATCATTAAATGTGGATGAAATTTCTTTATACTCAATTTCTGAATCTGCAATGGTAGTTCTAAGTTTAGGATCCCAATTGTTTACTCTTACATCTTCATATGCTAAACCTTTTTTATATAAATCTATGAATGTACTTTGGGTTAAAGAACGATATTCTGGAGAATCTGTTTTATAGACTGAACCGATTTCTTTACTTTCCTTATAAGAACTAAACGAAATTCCTAATCTTGCAAATGAGTCAATCGATTCTACAGAAGTTTCTTCAAGTAATTTTTTACAGTAACTTATAAATTCTTTACGTTCCATTTTAAATGCAGAGATTTTATATTTCTTCTCAGCGCCCATTTCTATTGGCAATCCATTTCTATCAAGACCTAGGGGAAATAAAACTTCAAAGCCTTTCATTCTTTTGTATCTTGCAAACATATCCATAAAACAGTAAGTAACTGCATGACCCATATGGATTGGAGAGTTAATATATGGTGGGGGCGTATCAATTGAATAAATTCTTTTTTTTGTTTTAGAATCAAAATTATTTTTCTCAGAATTTTTCCATTCAGATGTAATTTCTTTTTCTAATTCAATATTCCAATTTTTAATTTCTTCCAATTCTTTCATGATTCTCAAAGAAGAATATCTTTTAAAAATGTTTAGAATTATTTATAAATAAAAAAATCTTTAAGTTAGAATGATAGAGAAAAAACTTAGGATTTTAGCAGCTTCAGATTTTCACGATAATAAGAAAGCATTAGAGAAGTTAGCAGAAAAAGCAATTAAGCAAAAAGTTGATTTAGTTATTTTAGCTGGAGATATACATTCATATCATGAAGGTGATGAAAATATCTTAAAGCCACTTTTAAAGACTAAAAAGAAATTATTTTTTGTTCCAGGAAATTGCGAAACTACATTAGAACATGAGAGATTAAAAAAGCATATGAAAAGTCTCCATGGGTATTATGTTACTTATGGGAATGTTGGAATAGCAGGTATCGGTTCTCCAGATTGGACCTTAAGTCATAATGATGAAGATTTTTTGATGATTAAAAAACAAATGGAAAAAATGAAACCGAAAAAAAAGATTCTTGTTTCTCATCTACATGTTGCAGGTTCTCTTGCAGAATTTTCTGGCATTCCAGGTGATGAAGTTTTGAGATATGCAATAGAAAAATTTAAACCAGATATCTTAATTTCAGGACATATTCATGAGGCAGAGGGGATTGAAGATAAAATTGGAAAAACTAAAATTTTTCAAGTGGGAAAGCGGGGAAAAATTTTCGAGATTTAGATTAGTAGTAAGAAGATTTAAAAATAGTTTTTGAATTAATATATCATGTTAGAATCATTAATTTTAAATCAATATTTGAGAGCATTTGTAGTGTTTGTTGCAGTCTTTTTAATTTTGCGTATAGCATTCGTAGTATTCATGAAAGTTGCAAAAAATTTAACTAAAAAAACAAAAACAAAGAAAGATGATGAATTAATCGAAAAATTCTCTTTACCATTAACTGTTGTAACTTTTTTATTAGCAGTTTCTTTTATGATGCGAGAGATTTCTTTTGAAAAAAGTACTGAAGCAATTCTAAATAATCTAATAAATTCTGTTCAAGTTCTTATGTTTTCCTATCTTGTTTATGCAATTATTGATGTTGTCTTTGTAGTTATTTGGGCACACCTTGCAAAAAAAACAAAAACAAAATTAGACGATGTTTTAGGTTCTTTGGTTAATGGTGTTTTAAAAGTTGCAATAATTGTGTTAGCATTTATTTTTATCCTTAATGTTTGGGGAATAAATATTGGTCCATTCCTTGCAGGGTTAGGTATTGCAGGTTTAGCAATAGCATTGGCATTACAATCTACCTTAGCAAATATTTTCGCTGGAATTTCGATGATTTTTGATAGGTCAATTCGTGCAGGAGATTTAGTACATATTGGTTCAAATGCTAATGGAAAGATTAAAACAGTTGGTCTGAGAAGTACAAGGATAGTGACTTTCGACAATGAAACTTTGATAGTTCCAAATTCAAAATTAGCAGATAGCATAATTCATAATGTTGCATTGCCTGCCCCAAAAACAAGAGTAGTTGTTCCATTTGGAGTAGCATACGGAACTGAAATTGAGAAGGTTAAAAAATTGGTATTAAAAGAATTAGTAAAGGTTTCAGATTTTGACGATTCAGAAAAACCAGTTGTTAGATTTTTAGAGATGGGTGATTCAGCATTGAATTTTAAGGCATATTTTTATGTTAAAACTTTTGAGGTTAGGGCTAATGCTTTAGATGAAGCAAATACCAAGATTTATAATATTCTAAACAAAAATAATATAGAAATTCCGTTTCCACAAATGGATGTTAATCTTAAGAAGAATTAGGCATAAAACTTAAAAATGCCTTTTTTTAATCTTAATTATGGAAGGACATGATTTAAGACAATATCAAGATGACGATACAATTAAGAATATCTTTGGTAAGTTAATCTCTGGAAGGGAAGGTTATGAGACTGTAATTGATAAAACGGTTGAAGTTCCAAAGTGTTCTAAGTGCGGATTTAAGTTAAGAAATGATGAAAAGTTTTGTCCAGAATGTGGAACCAAGGTCGAAGTTGAATAATTGTTGCTACTTATTAAGGTGACTTTTTTAATAAATCTTTAAATATGTATTTTATTACTTAATTAGATGGAACTAGTTAATTTAAATTACTCTTGGGGAAGCAATGGTTTCGATGAATTTAGTTATTCATTTATTGCAGACAATCAAACAGAGTTAAATGAAACTAGAGGTAATTTAATATCTCTTGTAAACTCAGTTGGATCAGATTTTAAAAAAGAAACTGAATCAAAATGTGTTGATGGTGTTTTTTCTGAAAGCTTGGTTTTTTCTTACGAAAGAGAGGTATTTCCAGAAGTTATGATACTATCTTCATTTTCAGCTAGAACTAAGGGAGATTTTAAAATTTATTTTAAAACAAGCTTTAAAGATTTATCTTTAAATTCCAGATTATATGATTTAATAACTGATTTGGAAAATCTAACTATTGGCGACGAGGTAAAAGGATATTTAAAAGAAATAGCAGTGTTGAAAAAAGAAAGAGTATCTCCAGAAGAATTTTATTTAAATGCTAATAAAAATTAATTTAATTTTTTTCAATATATTTAAAATCTGTTTTTATTTTTTATAATCATGGAAATAGAAAAATCAAAAGATGGAACTGTGAAATTTAATTTTGATGAAGGTTATAGTGCTGTTTTAATTCCACTTGGAGAAAGATTAACTTTTTGTCTTTCTACTCAAATTGGCTGTCCGATGAAATGTAAATTTTGTGCATCAGGTAAAAAAGAATTTAAGAAGAATTTAACAATTGAACAATTAAAAGAACAACTTGATGTTGCAGTTAATTATTTATCTTTAAAGAATTTGATAACTCGTAAAAATTCAAAAGGTGAAGATGGAATGTTAGCAGAGACTATCGGAACTCTGGTTTTTATGGGGATGGGAGAACCATTATTAAACTTGAAAAATGTTTTAGAATTTTGTGACTATGTAAATGAGTATTATAGTTATGCATATTCAAAGATTGCAATTTCTACTTCAGGGATTATTCCAAAGATGTATGAAGTTATAGAAAATAAAAATAAGATAAATTTAGCTTTATCTTTGCATTCACCGAATCAGAAGATTAGGGATAAACTCATGCCTTTATTGAAAGAGTATAAAATCGAAGATTTGGTAACGGCTTGTAATAATTATAACTCAGTTTACAAACATAAAATTATGATTGAGTATTTGATGATTGATGGTTTGACAGATAGGGATGAAGATTTGGATGCTTTATTGAATTTAGGTTTAACAGAAAAAACTAATTTTAATTTGATTCCATTAAATGGGACTTTTGAGTTAGACGAAAAAATTTATTCTTGTTCAAAGGAAGATACAATAAAGAAATTTCGCGAAAAGTTAATGGAGAAAGGTTATAAGTGTTTTACAAGAACAAACATGGGTAAAGATATAGAAGCAGCTTGCGGTATGTTGAAGTAAGTCTCATGCTGGAATTAAATCAACAAATTCAAAATTACAAGTGTTGCACCATTTAAAAGATTTAAGAGTGAAGACAAGTTTTATTTTAATTAAGTATTTTGTATTTTTAATATATGGAAACCTTTTTAACAAACTTTTAATTCTAAAATCT
>CAYNJW010000005.1:18480-41332 GCA_964397665.1 Candidatus Woesearchaeota archaeon | reverse complement strand
AAGGCAAAAAATTCCAAAGAGTTGTATTTAAGGACATATTAATTCGACCAAAAGAATTCAATAATAAAACATCAAATCATTTTTGTTTCTTTTATTAAAAAAGAAAAAACTTAAAATAAACTATACAAAATAATCCTATCAATAACTTTTTATCTACTCACGTATTTTTTTTCTTAATTCTTCGACACTACTAACTCTTTTCTTAGAAAAAGTTTTATTTGTATTCTCTATAGGTCTTAATGCAGCGGGCATAAAACTCCTTGCATATGTTTGAATTATTAAACCCAAAGCCTGATTTTTATTCCTCATACCATGACGAGCCTTCACCATATTTATAATTCTATTCTCTTTTTCACTTAATTTTATTATATTTTGAACCATTTTAATATTTCTATTTTTTTAGCTAAAACATCAACTTCTAATGTTTTTAACGCTAAAATTATAATCTTTTATTATAAGTCATAATAAACAGTTATATAAAAACCTTACTATAGTAAGCTTTTTAAACGTTTTTTGCAGTTTTTAACTATGCATTCGTGCATAAACCTAAACTAAATTAATATATATGAAAAATGGCTAAAGAAAAAACTATTTTGAACGTTGTTTTTGTAGGACATGTAGATGCTGGTAAGTCCACTACAATTGGACAGTTATTCTACCAAAGCGGTGCATTATCCGAACAAGAACTTAAAAAACTCAAAGAAGAAGCAGAGAAAAACGGCAAAGCAGGATTTGAATTTGCTTACATGATGGATTCCATCAAGGAAGAGCGAGAAAGAGGAGTTACAATTGACTTATCTTATAAGAAGATTATGACTCAGAAATTCGAAGCAACAATCATCGATGCCCCTGGGCACAGAGATTTTGTTAAGAATATGATTACTGGTGCTTCCCAAGCAGATTCAGCTTTCTTAGTGGTTGCAGCACCTTCTGGTGTACAACCTCAGACAACAGAGCATTTATGGTTGTTAAAAACTATGGGTGTAAAATCTATCTCAGTTATCATTAACAAGATGGATGATGTTGACTATAAGGAAGATAGATTCAACGAAGTTAAAGCAGATATTGGAAAATATCTAATGCAAGTTGGAATGAAGCCAGACGAAACTACTTTTATTGCAGCATCCGGTTTAAAGGGTGACAATGTGGGTAAGAAGTCTGAAAATATGGACTGGTATAAAGGACCAACTGTCTTAGAGGCAATTGACCAATTCCCAGCTCCAGATAAACCAACTACTTTGCCAATGAGAATGCCAATCCAAGATGTCTATGACATTACTGGTATTGGTACTGTGCCTGTAGGAAAGATTGAAACTGGTATTATGAAGATCGGTCAGAAAGTGATCGTTTTACCGGGAAGATCTGGAGTAGGAATATCTGGTGAAGTTCGATCTATCGAAGCACACCATGAGCAATTACAAGAAGGCGAAGCTGGAGATAATGTCGGTATCAACATCAGAGGTGTTGGTAAAAAAGACATGGCTCGAGGTGACGTAATTTGTGATGCTGCAAATCCTGCAAAGATTGTTGAGGAATTCACAGCGCAAATCGCAGTGATTAACCATCCAACAGTTATTGCTAAAGGATATACTCCTGTATTCCATGTACACACAGCTCAAGTTCCTTGCCAATTTACAGCTTTAAAAGCTAAATTGGATCCACGAACTGGTGAAGTTTCTGAAGAGAACCCAGACTTTTTGAAGAATGGGGATGTTGCTATTGTAACTATCAAACCAATTGGTAATCTTGTTTTAGAGACTACTAAGGATAATCCACATATGGCGAGATTCGCTATTAGGGATGCTGGTGTTACAGTTGCAGCTGGAGTTTGTAACGCTCTTGTTGAGAAAAAGAAGTAATTTTACTTCATAAATTTTTATTTTTATTTTTTATTCCATTGGGAGGATTTTCTCCCATTGGTTACTATTTTATATTAATCAGAAAACTAATTAAATCAATTACTAAAAAAATTTAAAATTAACAAACTAATTAGTTTTTTTAAAGAGTCTTCTAAAAGAATAAAAAAAACTTTTCCAATGTTGTAGAATATGGATGAAAATAAGAATAAAAAAAACTAACTGAAAAATTTTAATATTTTCTAAATTAAGAAATTTAGATAAAATCATAAAAATAAATAAAACGAATAATAACCAATCTACAAAAAAAATACCTTTAACCATAATAATAAATTAAGTTAAATTAAATTTATAAACCTTAGCGTAAAATTAAAAAATTACTGATTCTCACTTAAACCCTTTCTTGTTCTAATCTTTTCAATAGTCTTCGACTGCATTTCAAAAGGTGCTTTCTTAAAATGTTGATCAACTAGAGAAGATATACCTCTTCCTTCTGTCGCAGACCTTAAGTCATTAGACCAACCGAGCATTTCATTAACTGGAATTTCAGCCTTTATTGTAACAGTTGCATGATCCTGTGAAACATCTCCCAAGATACCTCTCTTTTGAGAGATTAAAGAAGTTACTGCACCCATAAAGTCATTTGGAGCCTCTATTTGATGAATTTGAACCGGTTCAAATAATATTGGTGTTGCCATCCTAAAAGCATCTCTAAGTCCTTCCCTAATAGCTGGATAAACTTGTGCTGGACCTCTATGAATTGCATCTTCATGTAATTTTAAATCAACTAAAGAAATCTTGCAGCCATAACAGGGTTCACGAGCTAAAGGACCTGCCTTCATAACATTCTCAAAAGCATCTAAAACAAGTTCAATTACTTCACCAATATGTACTTGTCCTTTTGTTTTATCTAAAAAAGCATTTCCATTAAAAATATCTCTATATTGTTGAGCTTCATCTCTTGAAATTCCTAAAGAAACGAAAGTCTCATCTAACTTTTTATCTTTTTTCTTAAGTCTACCTTCTGGAAGAACTCCCTCGTCAATAGCTTTTAGTACTTCAGATTCTAATGGCTCAATTGTTAAGAAAAATAAATTATGCTTATTAGGTGATTTTCCTTCTGCAACTTCAGATAATCTTGAAATAGATTCTCTAAAAACAACAATTGGAGGACCCATTACAACTTCAATACCTTTTTCAGTTTTTATCCTATTCTCAATAATCTCTAAATGCAATTCACCCATACCAGATAATAAATTTTCACCAGTCTCTTCATTAATTTCAACAGTAATGGATGGATCTTCCTTTCCAACTTGTTTCAAAACTTCAATCAACTTTGGTAAATCAGGTGTTCTTTTTGCAGCAATTGACTTTGTAACTACTGGTTTAAAGATATGTTTAATCGCTTCAAATGGTTCTATAGGTTTTGTTGAAACTGTTTCTCCTGCAAAAACATCCTTTAAACCAACAATACCAATAATGTTCCCTGGCTTTGCTTCATTAATTTGAACCCTTGATGCACCCTTATAAATTGAAATCTGCTGAGCTCTAACTTTTCTAGAACCAAGATTCATATATAACTCATCACCTTGTTTAATAGTTCCTGAAAATAACCTTCCAGCTGCAACTTCACCAGCATGTTTATCAATAACAATCTTAATTGGAACAAAAGCAACTTCTCCATTAGGATTACAAGATGTTAAATCTTTTCCTAACTCTGAGTCAATATCTCCATGCCAAATCTTTTCAATCCTATATGCTTGGGCCTCTACAGGATTTGGATGGTTTTCAATAGTCATGTTAAGAACAACCTCATGAATTGGTGCTTTCTTTGCTAAAATTTTATATTCTTCTCCGCCAGCTTCATAAGCATCTATAACTTCTTTAAATGAAATATTTTTCTCTTTCATATATGGAATTGATAATGCCCAATTATGAAATGCTGAACCAAAAGCTACTGAACCATCTGCTACTGAAACTTGAAATTTTTGAGCATAATCTGGTTCTGCAATCTGAGCAATTAAACCGTTTACCTCATTAATAATCTTAACAAATCTGGCTTGCATTTCTTCAGGTGTCAATTTAACTTCCCTTATTAATCTATCAACTTTATTAATAAATAAAACTGGTCTAACCCTCTCCTTCAATGCTTGTCTTAATACTGTTTCAGTCTGGGGCATAATTCCTTCTGATGCACAACATAAAACAATTGCACCATCTACAGCTCTCATCGCCCTTGTTACATCTCCACCAAAATCAACATGTCCAGGAGTATCAATTAAATTAATTAAAAACTCTTCACCTTTGTATGCGTGAACCATTGAAACTGATGCTGAATCAATAGTAATTCCTCTTTCAGCTTCATCATCATGGAAATCTAAAGTCCTAGCCTTTCCTGCTAATTCCTCACTCATCATACCTGCACCTGCTAAAAGATTATCTGAAAAAGTTGTTTTACCATGGTCAATATGTGCTGCAATAGCGATATTACGAATATGTTTAGGATCTGCTTGTAGCTCTTTTACTTTTTCAGTCATATCGTCTGCCATAGTATATTAAATAATAACTTATAAGTCATTATATTCTATGGTCGAAATTTTGGTTTATAAACTTTATGTAAAAAACACAGAACTTTAAAAAGATAAAAGAATAATTTCTTGAATGAAGAAAAATCTTGTAATTCTTTTATCAAGTTTAATTTGTATTAACTCTCTTGGTGGACCAAAAGAAATATATAGAAAACTAATAAAAAATTCAACTGGAAATTACTTGCCTCTCAAAAATCATAGAACTTATAAAACAAAGAAAAAATATTCTGTTAAAGTTACAGCAGAAGTTAAACAAAAAAAAACTTCTTTAGAAAAAAAATTAACATTGGAAATTTATGATGCCAATACAAGGATAATCTTTTTAGATAAAAATGCTGATGGACTTGGTCCTGGGGATGAACTATATCTAATAAACAAATTCTCAAATGATGATGAATTAAAAATGATTTTTAAATATTTAAAAAAAGACAAATACTTAATTCTTGATGAATTCAGTAAAAAAGAATCTAATAAAAAAGTTATTTATGGGAGAGATATAATTGATACTTCAAGTAGTAAACTAAAATTCTTGAATTTTATAACTTTTGGATATGTAAGAAGAAAAATAAATCCCATTGTTAATTTTTCAAATAAAACTTACACTGACTTAATTTGGTCAATTGAAAATGAAAAAGAATTTAAAATTCCATATTTAGATTTCAAAAAAATAATGAAAAATTTAGAACCCAAATTAAAAAAAATAAAAACGGGAAAAATAAAAACTGGAAAAGTTATGGAAGACTTAACAGATGACTTTTTAAAAATTTTAAAAAAATAAAACCAAATTCAAGAGTTATCTTGCTGCATCTGCTTGCTTTTCTAAATCGTTCTTTTTAGAAATTGCAAAAGATTCACTTGCACCATTAGAAGCCATAATAATCTCATTTGCTAAAGTTTGAACAATTGTTGCTTTCTTATTGAATGCTTTATCATATGCTCCATGAACAAAATTTCTTAAAACTAATCCAAGCCTTCTTCTTGGTGAAACATCTACAGCTTGAGGATATCTTGCACCACCATATTCTAATGCAGTTACTTCATCCCTTGGTGCTGCTTTTTCTATAGCTCTAACAAAAACTACCACAGGATTCTCACCAGTTCGTTTTTCAATTAATTTAAAAGCATCTATTACAATCTTAGTACATTTTCCTTGTTTACCTGTAATCCATCCTGTAATGATTCTATGTTTCTTTCCCCTTGAACCTGGAACTTGAACCAAATTAATAAATCTTTCAACAACATTAACTTTTGTTTTTGCAGGATCATACTTTATTCTTCCATGAGATTTTAACAATAACTTTGGTTGTAAATTTATAACTCTTTTCAAACCTTGATCATTAACTACTATCTCTGAAACATCCCATAAATCAAACAATTTCATCTGTGCCATTTATCTTCTACCCTTCTCAATCTTGCCTGTCCACAATCTTGCTAACGGCTGATCATTTACTTTAATAACTTGATATCTAACACCTGATAAATCTCCTTTTGTTTTTCCTTGTTTTCCACCAATTCGTTCAATAACAACTTCATCATGCTCATCTACAAATTTCTGTGCAAGATTTCCAGGAATAAATGCTGTAACTTCCTTACCATTTTTTGTTAATTGAACCCTACAACATTTTCTCATTGCAGAATTTGGTTGCTTAGCTTCTTTTTGAATCTTAGCAGTAACAATTCCCTTCGCTTGAGAAGAACCCTTAAGAGAATCATACTTCAAAGTAATCCCCAATCTTTTTTTTCTAAAAACACGATTACTATCTCTATTCTTCTTACTTCTTTTCTTTAGTTTTCTTGCATTCATTAAACCCATATTAATTTCCCGAAAAATTGGTTTATAAACCTTGCGTGAAGATTTAACCAATTCTTAATTTAGTTATCTTAAAAGCCTTCTCAAGTATAACAGATAATTCTTTTTCTCTTATTCTATTTCTTCCTATAAGCATAGCTTTTCCTTGCCTATCTGCAGAAATAAATACTGTTGAACCTTTTACTTCAAGATTGTTAAATTCTACAGGTGAAACTAAATCTTCTACAAATTTTTTAATGTTTGTTTCATCTTTAGGCATTTCGATAACCTTTATCTTTTTCCTTAAAGTCTCAGACATCTTCTTAACATTCATTGCCTTTTTTCCTAACGCTACAGAAATCTCTTTTTTTGGAACAGCAAAGATAATTTGATTGTTATAAACAAAACAATTAGTCGTAGATACATGACAAATCTTACTAAAAAGATTAATGTATCTCATAAACTTCATATCAATAATTTGTGCCATCTTAATTAATAAAATAAACCTCTGACTCAAAATCAAGACCTAAAACTTTTGAAATCTCTTCTTTTGACTTTAATACTTCAAACTCTATTCCCAAGTCTTCTAACTTTTCAATAGTATCTTCTCTAGCATCTTTCGAAATGAAAACTTTTGAAGTTTTAGTTAACTTCTTATTTTTTAAAGCTCTTACAACTTGTTTAATCCCGAAACTAATCTTCTCATCTTTAATAGCCTCAGCCAATTCTTTTACACTCATTTTTTCTTTTTCTCCACTTTTTTAACATCACCTGCCAAAGGTCCTGTAACTTCTACCATTAATCCAGGTAAACCTGTACCAACTGGAACCGCTTGATTAAGCATAATATTTTCAATAACTGATGCAAGATTGTCTTTTTCTCCAGTTAAGGTTGCATTTACAAACTGTTTATCTGGTGTCTCAAAAGATGCCCTTGCTAAAATAGAACTCTTATCTGAAATAATTCCAACTCGTGTAATACCCTTAACAACACCTTCTGAAGTCATTGCATCTGCAACTAACATTAAATGTCTTAGATTAATATCTAACCCTTGAGATTCTAACACTTTTTGAATTTCCTTAATAATTGTTGCTCTTGCTGTTTCAATTCCTAAAACAACAGTAATTTCATGAAGATCATTTGTAACAACCTTATTAGGATTAACGCCTTCAAATGCTAAAATATCTTTCAAGTTTGAACCTGCAGTTAAAATAACATAATCTGCATCTCTCTTAACAACTAGAACTTGTTCTATATTTTTAACACCAGAAATTATTAACTCTTTAATTTTTTCTTTAACTTGATAAATTTCTTTAAATGTTGATTCCCCAAATTCTATAGTTAAATTAAATCCGTTTTTCTTAATTTTGTAACCTTCATCACCTAACTTATTAATTACTTCATTTATTGAAAGATGCACACTCTTTAAAACTTTTTCATCTATGGCCATCTTTAATTTCTTTTCTCCAAAATCAACATCAATTTCGGTTAAAATTTCTTTCAATTTAACTTCTTTAATTTTCTCAGCAACAATCCTAGCTTTCTCTGCAACATTATGTTCTTTATTTAAATAAATTTCCATGGTTGGAGTTGAAGGCTTTTTCCTTGCATCTAAAATCTCAATTAACCTTGGTAATCCTTGTGTAACCTGCATCTCTGCAACACCTGCTGAGTGGAAAACATCCAATACCATCTGTGTAGAAGATTCTCCAAAAGACTGAGCAGTAACAATCCCAATAGCTTCACCTGGTGCTATAGCTTGCTTCTTATGTGCAGTTGCAACATCAAAACCATCATAACCATATTTAAATTGTACAATATGTTTTGAAGCATCTCTAACAGTGCCATCATATTCAACTATTAAATCTTGTAAAGCATTTGCAAGTCTTCTGTATAAATAACCTGACTTAGGAGTTCTTAATGCTGTATCCATTAAAGCATCTCTACCAGTCATAGCTCCAAAGAAAAACTCTTCAGGTCTTAAACCACTAATAAACGAGTTATAAATAAATCCTTTAGCTTTAGGTGTTAAATCTTCCCTCTCAAAAAAACTTAAAGTCCTATTTGTATATCCGAAGTCTATTCTTCCTCCACCGTGTGCCTGCTGTCCAACTGAACAAGCAATTTGAGTAATATTCAAAATATTACCTCCAGCACCGGAACTTATCATTTTATTAACAGAGTTATCTTCAGGAAAATGTACTTTTACAAACTTACCTATATCTGTTCTAACACTATTCAAAATCTGTAAAATCTTAATCTCCCTAGTTTCCTCAGAAGTCTTACCAGGAATAATTTCTAAAGTTTTATTATAAAATGCTTCAATAACTTCTTGAGTTTTCTTCTCAGCTTTTTTAATAATTTTTTCAGTTTCATCCTTAACTTCTTGTGATACATCTAAATCGTCAATAGATATTGTGAATCCAGTTCTTGATAGGAAATTTACTCCTAAAGCAAAAACCTTCCTCAGAATCTCAATAGTTTCTTCCCTACCAACTTCATTATCTAATTTCTTAAGCATTTCACCTTCTTCAACACCAAATAACTTTGAATCTATCAACCCTAAATTCTCATCTCTTAATTCTTTTGGTAAAATCTGATTAAAAACAGCGCTACCTTTATTCTCTTTTGATAATGAAAATTCTTTTAAATCAACTTGATGTAACATCTGAGAAGCTTCTTCTTTTGAAACAACATTTTCAGATAAAACATAACTTCCAGTAACTGAATCACCAATACAACCAAGAAGATTGGTATTATTCTTAGGAGAAATTAAATGATTATTTACATTCAACAATGTCTCTGCTTCTGATCTAGCTTCTTCTGTCTGTGGACCATGAATATTCATCTCATCACCGTCAAAATCAGCACCATAAGGTTGGCAAGTTGCTGGATGCATTCTAAAAGTTTTATAAGGTAATACTTTTACAAAATGTGCCATTAATGAGGCTCTATGTAATGATGGGTGTCTGTTAAATAGAACAACATCTCCATCGACCAAATGTCTATCTACAGAATAACCTGGCTCAATTTCTTCTGCTAAATCTTCTCTTAAATCTTCAGTAACTTTTTTTCTTTTACCATCTGGCCTAACAATATAATTTGCACTTGGATAATTTTCAGAGAGAATTAGATTTTTTAATCTTTTTAAATTTAAACTATTAACCTTCTCAGAAACTGTGATGATTTTTGCCACACTAAAGGGTACACCGATTTCATTAATTTTTAAATTTGGATCTGGAGAAATAACTGTTCTAGCAGAAAAATTAACTCTTTTACCTGCAAGATTCTTTCTAATTCTACCTTCTTTTCCTTTAATCCTTTCTGTAATTGTCTTCAATGGTTGACCACTTCTGTGTCTTGCAGGAGGGATTCTTGCAATTGAATTATCAAAAAAAGTTGTAACATGATATTGCAATAAATCCCATAAATCTTCAATTATAACTTCTGGTGCACCTGCATTAAGATTTTCCCACAATCTTTGATTAGCCCTAATGATATCTGATAACTTGTGTGTTAAATCATCTTCAGACCTCTGTCCAGATTCTAAAGTAATTGAAGGACGAACAGTAACTGGTGGAACTAAAAGATAAGTCAAAATCCCCCACTCAGGTCTTAATGTAGTTGGATCTATTCCCAATAATTCTAAATCTTCATCTGGAACTTTAACTAATCTTTCCCTTATTTCTGATGGAAACATCCTTCTCTTTCCAACTTTAATTGCTGAAGGTTTTTCAATTCTTATTTTCTCTTGAATAATACCACAATGAGGACATTTCTTACCATCCTTTGCTTTTCTCTTCCTAACATCTTCTTCTTTAGTCTTATCAACTTCATCAAGCAATACCTTCCCACAAGCTTCACAAGTACTTCTAAGAACTCTATCAATAATCGCCAGATATTTAATATGTACTAAGGGTCTTGCTAATTCTATCATCCCTGGATGTCCCAAACATTCCTTAAGCCTACCACCACAAGTTCTACATCTAACTCCTGGATCTATAGCACCTAATCTTAAATCCATTAAACCACCATCTACTGGATAACCATCAACATCGTAAAGTTCTGGTGTAACAATTTTTGCAACAGACATTTTCTTTATTTGTTCTGGAGAGTAAAGACTAAACTGAAGACTTTTTACTTGTTTTTTAATCGGTTTAACTACCATTATTCATACTTATTTTTAAGATTTAATTTGGTTAATAAATGTAATCCTTGAAGTTCTTCTAATAATAACTTAAAAGCATAAGACATCTCTACAGGCTCTGTTTGATTAGACCCGCAAAGAGAACAAACAACTCTTCCACGAATATTGTCTTCAGTAGCTATTCCACCACATTTTTCACAAATATGTAATACTACTTTGTCTGAGTCATATCTTTCCTTAAGTAATAAAGATGCACCATGTGCTACTAATGCTTGTTGTTCCATCTCACCTAACCTTAAAGCTCCACCCCTCGATCTTCCTTCGATTGGTTGTCTTGTTAATAAAGCAATCTTTCCTGTTGCCCTTGCATGTAACTTATTGGAAACCATATACTTTAACTTCAAGTAATACATATTTCCAACGAAAATCTTTACAGGCATTTTTTGACCAGTAATCCCATTATAAAGTGTCTCCTTACCATTATATCTGAAACCCATTTTCTTCATATTATCTTCAAGAGTACTTAATTCTGTTCCTGAAAACGCAGAAGCATCTGCAATCTCACCAGATAAAGCTGCAACTTTTCCTGCAAGTAATTCCATTAAATAACCGATAGTCATACGTGAAGGAATTCCGTGTGGGTTGAAAATCAAATCAGGTTTAATACCGCCTGCTGTAAATGGGACATCTTCATCTTCTGCTAAAAACCCTACAATACCTTTCTGACCATGTGGTGTTGAAAATTTATCTCCCAATTCTGGTTTCCTTAAATCTCTCATTCTAACTTGGATAATTTTATCACCTTGTTTATCTTGAGTAATAAAAACACCATCAACAGTTCCTTTTTCTTCACCTTTCATTATTGTACTATTTTCTTTTTTAGATTGTATAGAAATTTCTCTTGCTTCTGATAAAAACTTTGGAGGACTCACTTTCCCAATAACAACTTCCCCATTTCCAAGATTTGCTTCTGGATAAACAACACCATCATCTTCTAAATGCCTATACTTCTCTTCAATCCTATAACCTGCAATATCTTTATCTGGAATTGTAATTTCATCTTTTAATCTTCCAGCATAATTCAACTCTGTTGACTTATATGGTCTAAAATAAGAACTTCTCCCGAATCCTCTATCTATTGAAGCCTTATTTAAAACGACTGCATCTTCCATATTATATCCTTCATAAGGCATAATAGCAACTACAATATTCTGTCCAGCAGGGTAAACATCAAGAGTATCATAAATAAAACTTCTAACCAACGGTTTTTGTGGATAATGCAATATTGAAACATCCGTATCTATTCTTACTGGAAAATTAGCAGTATAAATACCTAAAGATTGTTTCTGAGTTTTAGAACCCCTCATTAACCTAGCAGATTGATCATGATTTCCATATGGAACCATTGAAGTTATAATCCCTAAACAATCTATAGGATCTATTTCAACATAGCCATGATTCTTAGTAATTTCTTCGTTATATAAAGCAACTAACGCATTATCCTCTTCGGCAGCATCCAAATATTCAATAACACCTTCTTTAATTAAACCTTCCCAATTTAAAGTTCCTTGTTCAACTAACTTAATATGTTCTTCAGTCAATTTGGATTTCCCTTCTTCAACAATAATTAAAGGTCTTAAAACTCTACCAATTTCTGTAGAAATAAATACTGTATCTAAAAATTTATCAAATCTTAAACTTAATTCAATTGGTAAATCTCCATTTCTTCTTCTTAATTTTACTTTATCAACAAATTCTAAACCTGAAAACGAATGGCCAACAAATCTTCCATTGAAAAAAATATCAATATCCTTTCCTTTATCATCACTCATTCCTTCCTCTTCTAAAATCTTAACAATCTCTTCGTCAGAAATTAAAACTCTTGTAGAAATTTTTGAAAGCATAGCAAGATTTTTTCTTAAACCAATTTCAGTTCCTTCTGGAGTTTCAATTGGGCAAAACCTTCCATAATGTGTTGGATGTAAGGTTCTTGCAGCAAAATTTTCTTGTTCTCCAGGTAATGTTGAAGCAACTCTCTGTAACTGGGACATCATAGAAAATTTGTTTGTCTTATCCATATTCTGTGTAACTCCAGATCTTGCACCAATCCAAGAACCTGTTGCAATTGCACTCTCCATCCTGTGTGAAAATAAAGTTGATTTTGCAATTGTTTTGATAGAATAAAATCTTCTCCTCTTAACAGTCTTCTGTAAAGAATGTTGAATTTCCCTCAATAGGATGTTTAGATTTACTCTAAATAAATCTGATAATAAGTCTCCTGAAAGTCTAACTCTCTTATTTGAATAATGATCCTTATCTGTCATTGCTTCATGAGGATTTTCTTTAGAAACATAAAATTGCTTAATTAATTTACAAAGAGTTTTTGACTTCTCAACTCTTGAATCTTTATCAACACCTATGTGTGGTAAAAAATAAGAATCTAATCTTTGTTTAACTCTGTCTAAAATTTCTTTTTGTGTACCTTGTAATGAAGCCATTTCAGCAAGTTTCATCAAAGCATCATTCTGATCACCAATATCTGCAAACTCATACAAATTAACAATTAAACTATCTGTTTGTTTTGCAACTCTTTGTGAAATCTCTTGTTCTGAAACCATTCCTAAAGCTTTTAATAATAATACTGCTGGAATCTCTCTAAATCTTGAAAAAGAAACATGCAATATTCCGTCCTTATTTTCTTGTAAAGCTACAGGAATTTTATATGCTCCCCTTTGAGAAAATAGTCTCAACATAAATCCCTTTGTTTTTGAATTCTCAATAAAAGCTTGATTAGATGCCAAATCTTCAGCCATTACTATCACTCTCTCATTACCATTAATAATAAAATATCCACCAGTATCTGCCGGATCTATATATTTCTCAACTAACTCCTCTTTGGATAATCCTTTTAAATTACAAGCATCACTCATCACAATAACGGGAATTCTACCTAACTGCACTTCTGCTGACTCTATTTGTCCCTCATATCTAATCGTAATTTCTATATTAATTGGTGCTGAATATGTTAAATTTCTAAGTCTTGCTTCTGCTGGTGTAATTAATTTCTTAGAACCATCTGCCTCAACAAGGTCTGGCTTTCCGACAGTTATCTTTCCTAGTCTAATTTCAAATTCTTCTTTTGGTAAACCTGCACTTAACTCATCAACTATTTCTTGCATTCTTTCATTTATAAAATTATTAAATGAAATAATATTTGACTCAACTAATGAATGATTTTTAAAATAATCTTTTATTAATACATGGTTCCTATCAACTTTCACATTTTTCTCAAAAACCATCTATACCACCACCCTATAATAATTTTGTTCTCCTTCTTCTGTCTTACGCTCAATTTTAACAACATCACCAACTTCAGAACCCTCTGGAACAGCAGGATCTTTTTTAGATATCTTTGGTAACTGAATTACTGAAATATTATATTTCTCAAGAAGCTTCGCCAACTCTTCCTTACTTATTTTTGTGTGTTTCGGTTGTAATACGTGCATATACAGAATATTTATAAAGTTTTGATAAAAAAAAGTCGAAAAATGCCTTTAAAAACCTTTTGATTTATTATTTTTAAGTAGTTTATGCTGACTAAAATAATGTTTGTTGTTTTTCGCCACTTAGAACCTCATCCAAGTTTAAATTAAATAAATCAAGAATTGAATTTGCAATAGGCTTTATTTGTTTATCAATATAATGATTATAATCTAATTTATGTGTTCTAATAATTACTGGCTCTGGACCATCAAGAGTAATGAAATATTCAATAATATTCCCTTCTAATTTCTTTAATTTTCTTGCCGCTTTTACATGTGGTGGAGTTGTTTTTGTATACTCTTCTAAATTCTTTCGAAGCTGTTTTCTATAAATCAATTTTAAATCCATTTTTCCAGATTTTAAGTTATCAATAAATTCTTTAATAAATTTCTTAGAATCTTTTTTATCAAAAATAATTTCAAGAAGCCTCATCTGAAATTCCTTGGCTGCTTCAGTCCAATCGCCCCTTATTGCTTCTAATCCTGTGATCTGAATTTCTCCATTCGTTAACTTACCTGCATACCTTTTTTTTGCCCCATTTCCTGTTCCTCTGTTTTTTGGAAAAAGTAATGAAGAATACAATTTTTCAAACTCTAATTCCAAAAAAGATTTTCTATTAAAATTCTTAGAAACATACTTTTTATAAAATTCATTTATTTCAATCTCAATTTCTTTTCCAACTATCTTCGCTTTTTTCTCTTCTAAATTTGTATCTACAAAAACCGAATCAGTATCTCCGTAAATAACTTTTAAACCTTTTTTCTCAATTTCTAAAGAAGTTCTTTTAATCAAATCTTGTGCAAAATTTGTAATAGCATTTGCCATATCTAAATTAAAATATCTACAATTTGGGCTTGCTAAAACACCAAAGAAAGAATTCATAATAATCTTAATAGCATAACTTGAAAATTCCCTTCCTTCTTTTTTTGCTAGTTCCCTAGCAAAATGTAACTTTTCAATAATCTTTGGTAACAAACCTTCTGAATTTTTAAAACATGCACCATTCGGTGCTTCGATACACCCTTTAGAATTAGTACTCAAAAAAGAGGCTGGATCGATATTGAAAGTTCGAATTATTGAAGGATACATTGATTTAAAATCAAAAACTTGAACATTATAATAAATCCCTGGCTTTGGGGACATAACAAACCCTCCTTTAATTCTTTCTGCTTTTTGAATAAATCTAGTTGTCGGAGAAACTAAATTTAATTTTCTAGCCTCCCTAATATAAAGTGAATCAAAACTAGCAATTGAAGAACCAATTCTATCCAAAGGCATTCCTGTCAACTGGCTCCTCTCAATTGCTAACTCAATCATTTTAGATTTCTCTAAAATTTCATAAACTAACTCACAATCTATCAAATTATAATCAACTAATTTTTGTGGATCGTTTAAATAATTCTCAATAATCTCTTCATGTCTTTCTTTTCCTTTAATTAATTTACCTCTCCCAATCATTTGCATTGCCACATTATCCAAAGTATACGACTCAAAAGATTTTTCTTTAATTGATGGGGCCTCCTTAATATATGGGTCTTTTATAAAATTAAGACCGTCTAAAACAACTCTCCCTGAAACTTCCATTTTAGAATTTTTAAAGAAATCTTGTTCAACACGTATCTTTGATTTATCATTTGTCCTACCAAGATCAAATCTAATATTAAATTTTTCAAATAATTTTTTAAGATATACAAAATCAAAATCAATAACATTCCAGCCAGTAATAATGTCTGGATCAAATGAAATTAATTCTTCTTTAAATTTTTCTAAACAGTCTTCAACAGATTCACAAAAAACACTATCTTTTAAATTCTTCTTTCCAACTATAAAACATTTTTTATAATTTTTAGAAGAAAGTCCGATACAAAATAATTCCCCCTCATCTTTTCCAGCTTCAATATCTATCGATAAAGTTTTCAATGTCGGTACAAAATCACTAGGAAATATCTCAGGATTATTATAAATCCTATCGACCCTATCAGAAAAATCATATTCCCCATTTAATTCTACTGAACCCAACAACTCATTGTCCATCATAAATCTATAATGAGGCTTCAAATCTGCTTCATAAGTATCTATCTCTAAATCATGAATTAATCCTCTGATTTTATTCATTTCAGATTGTAATTCAAAAATAATCTTTACTACCTTTTCCCCTTGAAAATTATGAAAATCTTCTTTTTTCACATTCAAATTTAAAGCTTCTAAGTTATCTAAATCTTTTTCTCTAACAAAAAAATAAGGATTAAATAAGTGTTTAGATACGAAACTTTCACCATTCTCTAATCTTCCAAATAATAAAACATAAGTCTGTCCATCTAAATTAGTATATGTCGGTTGAATAATGAATCCTTTCATCCAAATAACAATAACAAAATCATTATAAACTTTAGCCAACAGTTTATTTCATGGGTGTTCAAATATCTGACATAATTCCAAGAAAGGAAATCGAATTAAACGATTTGAAAGGAAAAATAATTGCAATAGATGCAATGAATACCTTATATCAATTTTTAACAACAATAAGACAAATAGATGGAACTCCCTTGAAAGATAACAAAGGAAATACAACTTCGCACTTATCCGGATTATTTTATAGGAATATAAATCTTTTAACAAGAGGAATAAAACTAGTTTATGTATTCGATGGAAAACCAAATAAATTAAAAGGGGTGGAGATTAGTCGAAGAAAGGAACTAAAAAGAAAAGCAGAAGAAAAATATAATGAAGCTAAATCAAATAAAGATTTAAAAGAAATGAGGAAATATTCTCAACAATTTGTTAAAATTACTGATGAAATAATCTCCGACAGCAAAAAATTATTAAGTGCCTTAGGAATTCCAGTAATTGAATCTATTGGAGAAGGAGAAGCAGAAGCAGCTCACCAAGTTATAAACAACAATGCTTGGGCCTCAGCTTCACAAGATTATGATTCTCTCCTCTATGGGACCCCACTATTAATTAGGAATTTAACATTATCTAGAAAAAGAAAATCATCAAATGGACTTTACATAGATACAAAAATAGAATTAGTAGATCTAGAAAAATTATTAAAAAAGTTGGAAATATCTCAAGAACAATTAATCTGCCTAGGTATTCTTGTTGGAACGGATTTTAATCCTGGTGGTGTAAGGGGAATAGGACAAAAAAGGGCATTAGAAATTGTAAAAAAAAATAAAACACCTGTGGAAATATTTAAGAAAATAGAAAATTCAGAAAAATATGAATTAGCATTTAACTGGAAAGAAATTTTTGAAGAATTTAAAAGATATAATGATAAAAAAAGAGAAAAATTAGAATTTAAAAAACCAAATAAAGAAAAAATAAAAGAGATTTTACTCAAACATGATTTTTCAGAAAATAGAATTCTATCTGGGCTTTTAAGATTAGATGCTGCTGAAGAAGAGAAAAAACAAAAAGGACTTAATGAATTCTTTTAACTAATTATCTTTTATACTATAATTAATAAACCTAACTTTAAGGTTTGAAAAATGATTAACTTTAAATTTTTCATTTTCAAGCTTGAATAAAAAACCTTTCCCAATTAACTCAAACTTCTCCCCAGTGATTTTAAACTTTCCTTCTGAAATTGTATTCTGTAAATCTTTTAAAAATTGTTCTTTGAAATGTAATTTTAAAAAATTACTTTTAAAGTTATTAGCTGTCAATAAATTCTCAGATAACAAGTCACTCCCAATAGTAAAAATATAATACTTTGCAAGATTCTCTCTTACATTTAATTCTTCAAGAGTGTTTGGTCCTTGAAATTCAACATTTAATTTACCAAAATTTGTACTGTAAATCCCTAATGCTGAAATTGTCAAAACAAGAGTAAGAATTACAAAAATAACTGTTGAAGGTAATGCCCCTTTTTTTTGATATGAATAATTCAAAATCAGATTATGGTTCTTTACCATTTTAACAAATCCGTTTAGCTAAAAATTTAATTTGTGTTTTACCATTTATTGAAAAATTAATTGGAAGAATTTTATAAAAGAATTCTTTAGATAAAGAAGAAAAATCACTACTTCCCTTTTCACCATTAAAACTAAAAAAACAAAGATTATTTGGAAGAACAACTAAATAATCATAACAAGAAGCTTCAAAAAAGTTCTTATTATTTAAAATTTCTTTTAAAATATCTCCATAATTTTCTTCTGAATTTCCAGCACGATAAGCTTCTTCAGTACCTTTAGTTACAAAAAAATTTGCCCTACTGAGAATTTTCCTTAATTTTTCACCTTTAAAATCACTTTCTAAAACAAAAGTTAAAAATCTCATACTAACAAGATTCCTTTGTCCACCTTCGTTTAAATGAATATCTATAAATGAATTTTTTGCGAATTTTTGAACACCGACAACGCCTGAAAAAAATAAAAAGACTAATAAAATTAAAAAAATAACTAATGTAGCGACAAACCAACCAAGAGTTGAAGCAACTTGTGCTTTTTTATCAAGCTTCATTTAAAATACCTTTTGAATTTATTTCTTGATTTGAAATTGCAAAAATTTTCAAATCACCTTCTAAAAACTTTTTTTCATCTAAAGAAAAATAAATAACCTTTTCAGAATTAGAGATACATCCTGGGGAATCTATAAAATCAACATCATTAGAAGCTAAACATGGATTTCTTAAACTTCTATCTCCTGCCCTAATTCTATCTTTATCTAGAAAAATAACTTCAAAATAATATCCAGAACCATCAGAAGAAAATAACTCTTCGCGAAGGTTACAATTATTAAACAAATCCCAATTTAAATCACCAACTTTAAATCTGGAATCCAAATATCCATTTTCAATTAAACATTCTGCCAATCTTTCATATAAAATCTTTGCACTTACTTTACGAACATCTACATCTTTTGACATAAAACTTATAGTAACTAAAGCTATAACAACTGTAATTACTACAATAGATATAAACCACCAAATAGAAAATATCTTTTCATTACCTCGCTTATTCATTTGCACCTCCAAACTTTTCCCGTATCCTAATTACAAAATAATCTCCTTCAAAATGGGAAGTGATAATATAATCTGAGAATAAAACAAACGTACTCTTTCCTTGTTTTCCCAAATCAACACTTACTAAATTTTTAGTTGTGTCTATGTCAACAAGATTCTTTAACGCATCTCCACGGATTCCATTCTTTTTTGCAATCTTTAGTCCTTTTGAAAATTCGATAAATAAATCTGTTCCAGGTCTTGAAGAATCTATGCTAAGTGCAATATGTTTAGCATAAATTTTTTCATATATTAATGCGCCGGAAGATGCTTCTGAAACAAATAAAAGCAAGATAACAAAAACAAGGATATTAACTATTAAAAAAATAACTTCTGCAATAATAATATTACCTCTTTTACTCTCCATTCAAACAATAAGAAAAAGAAGATTTTAAATCTATCCACTAATTAAAGACTCTCTATAGAACCACAAATTTTGCTTAAAGCTTTGACATCATATTTTACTGTCCGAACTGTTGAACAACTCATCCCATCTTCTGAACCTATTTTAACATCTGAACAATATGAATAAGCTATTGCATTATTTCTTGCAACATTTAATTGTTGAGCACCCAATAAAACACCTGCAATAACAGCAATAACTGGTGCATTTTTAATTGTTCCAACAATTGTTTTAACTGGTGCCAAATAAGCACTAACACCCCACAAGGCACCTGCTCCGGTAACAGCATTCTTAAAAGCTTCTTTATGCTTTACAGTAGAAACTTGCATAAAAACCACTGCAAGCTCATCATCAATATTTTTTGAATCTTCATAATCTCCCAATTTACTCTCAACGTTATTCCCCTTTTTATTACTCTCTTGTAATTTATAATCTGGAACACCCTTAATACTTACTTTTGTTCCATCTTCTGCTAAGAAATCGTAATAAGAAACATCCTTAAGAGGCATTTTATGACTTTTCATATATCTCCAAACATCAACATCTTCAATCTTTACATTTTTTTCTGATAACGAAGATTCGTCATATGCAATTCTTGAACAGATAACACAAGAAGAAGAAACAGTTCCAGCACCAAGCTTCTTAGCAATTGAGGGAGAATATAACGAAACTTTCCCTTCACCGAGCATAACCCAACAATCCACAACTTCTTTTGAAAGAAATTTTGAAATATCTAAATCATTATTAACCTTAACAACATTAACATCTTTAGAACCTGAATACTCTTCATCACATTTATCTTTTTTATTTCCTGAAATACAAAACTTTTCGGTTTTACATTTTAATGGAATAAAGCTTTGAACTTCACCAATACTTGGTAAACTGCCTCTTAGAATCACAGACTCATGACAAGTTTGATCATCAATTTCTGAACCAAAATCAATCTGGTAAAAAATAGATAAAAGGATAATTCCTGCAGCCAAAGTTATGATAAATCCAACAATAAAACTACTTGAAATCTCTCCAACTTTATCTTTAAACACCTTCATAAGTATTTCAATAAACAGTGGTTTTTAACTTTTCCTAATTACTAAAAACTCAAAATTTTATCCAATACTGAAAAAACTCCAAAAGACAAAAGTATCAAAACACCTAGCCATAATAATATCTTCATTAAATCTTCAATTCCTCTTTTTGAAACCATTATTTTTAATAGAAAACAGAGTTATTAAATCTTATTCATTGTTTAATCTTGTTCTCTCAATCACCTTACTTACATTCTCCACACCATAAAGTAACATATTAAAGTTTAACTCATTTGCAACATACCATTCAAGTTCAGGATCAAAATCTATTCTCTTATCTTTTCTATTATTGTTATAAACTCCAACTAATTTAGAAGATAACTCTTTGAAATCTTTTGCCATTGATAAATCTTTTAAAACATTCAAATCTCGTAGATAAATTTTATTTTTAACTTTATCAAACGAATCTATTCTTGCATTAGGTTTTGGAGTGCCATTTATAAATGAAAACCAATAATCACTTTTTCCATTAAGTTTTAAACCAATATCAAATAATTTATTAGAAGAATCAAAAAGAATTTCAACAAAATCATTAACTCCTTTTGTAAATTCAAACTTTAACAAACTTCGAGGATATAAATCTAAAGATTCTTCAATTTCAACAGAATACCCTTTGTTCTTACAAAAATAAAAACCTTCTGGAAGATCTCTAAATGTTGTATGCTGAAAACCTTTTAAAATATCATAAGAAGGGGGATAATGTAAAGCCCTAAAATTCTCTCTAAAATTATCTCTTGAAGAATACTTATTAGCAATTGTAACTGCGAAACCATTTACATTTATTAAAGTCTCTTCCCCTTCTACAGTTAAAATTTCATTGTTTATACCCCCAAGATTTCTAAATTTTAAATACGCTTGTTTTTCAACCAACTTTCCACTTTTATTAATTATTAAATACACTTCTCTAAAACCTTCTTCATCGACCCCATCACTAAGTTTTGCAAAAGGTATACAAGAATGTTTTGAAATAATTGTTTGGTCAACTATCGAGCCATTTAAAACTTCACCAGAACCATAACTTGGAATAAATTGCAGTTTACTATCTGCATCAAAATTATAAAGCATGATACCTACACTCACAACAATTAAAATAACTAAAACAAGAGATAATACTTTATCGAATGCTGTCATTGCTAATTTATTCTCGAACATCATACACCTAAACTAAAAATATTTTTTAAATAACTCATTGCACCAACACCTTTTCCTCTCAAGACCAATAATCCTAAAACAACAACTGCTAAAACAATAATTGCAATCACCCACCAACCAATAATATCCATTTCTAAAGCTGCCTTATTAGACTTTTTGTATTTCGACATATCTTTATGTAGAAAACAACATTAATAAATATATTGCTCACAGAAGATTTATTAATCAAGAAAACATAAAGATTTTATGATAAAAATCAAATCAAATTTTATAGGTGGAAGGATCTCCTCAAACTCTCCTGACGCTATGACAATCCTAACGAATTCTAAATTTGGTGAAAAAATAGGTGAAAAAGTATTTTATTCATTGCAAGAAACTTTATTTTTAGTTGATGAAAAAAAATTAGAAGTCTATGATGGAACTGATAAGTTAATTGATAGAGAAAAACTAATTAAAAAATTCCAAAAAATAGATAAAAAATTTAAAACAAAATATTTTATTTTTAGGGATTTAAGAAAAAGAGGGCATATTTTAAAAACAGCACTTAAATTTGGGGCAGATTTCAGAGTTTATGAAAAAGGAAAACCCTTGGGTAAAAATCATGCAAAATGGATTTTGTATGTTGCTTCTGAAAATGAAACTCTAAAATGGCAAGATTTTGCTGCAAAGAATCGGATTGCACATTCTACGAAGAAAAATTTATTAATAGGCGTAGTTGATGAAGAAGGCTCTCCAACTTATTATGAAATTCGTTGGATAAAACCATGAAAATCTTTATAACCTAAGAATGCTCAAAATAAGTATGATTAATGTAGAAGAAATTAAAATTAAGATTCTAAATTTTTTAGAAAACAATGGCCCAAGTTTACCAATCCATATTTCTAGAGAAATAGAATTATCCCAGGTTTTTACATCTGCAATATTATCTGAATTAGTAAGTGCACAAAAAATTAAAATGAGTAAACTAAAAATTGGTTCTTCCCCATTATACTTATTACATAAACAAGAAGAAAATCTCGAAAAATTTGCAGAAGAAAATTTTAAAGGAATAGAAAAAACAGCATATTTAAAATTAAAAAAAGAAAAAATAATTGATGACTTAGAACAAGAACCTGCTCTCAGAGTTGCATTAAGATCTATTAAAGATTTTGCAATTCCAATAAAGTTTAATGAAAGAATTGTTTGGAAATATGCATTTATTGATAATGAAGAAGCGAAAAACCTCTTAACAAAAACAACTGAAAAAAAATCAATTAAAGAAAATACGCAAACAAAAGAAGAAGA
>CAYNJW010000005.1:0-18380 GCA_964397665.1 Candidatus Woesearchaeota archaeon | reverse complement strand
GAAATTAAAGAAAAAATAACGATAAAAAAAGAAGAAAATAAATTAGATATTTTCGATGAAAAAGAAAAAAGAAAAAAACCAAAGGTTAAAATAAACCCTGAAGAATTTTTATTAGAAGTGAAAACATTTCTAAATGAAAAAGAAATTAGATTTATTCAAGAAATGGAAACAACAAAAAAAGAAATAATTGCAAAAGTTCAAATTAACTCTGATTTAGGAAAAATAAATTTCTTATTAGTTGCAAAAAATAAAAAAAGACCCTCATTATCTGATTTATCAAAAGCAAAAAAAGAAGCAAATTTTGAAAGAATGCCTTGTTTATTTATTGCAAGAGGAGAACCTGTTTCAACAGCTCAAGATTTTTTAGAAGAAAATAAAAATCTTCTTAAAACTTATACATTTTAAATTCTAAAATAAAATTACAAAGAATAGCCCCGCCCGGATTCGAACCGGGGTCAGCTGGCCCAGAACCAGCTATCCTTGACCACTAGACTACAGGGCTAAATAGAAAATTAATAAAGATTAATCTTTAAAATATAAAACTAAAAACTATTTAAAAATTTAATTATTTCTTAAAAACTTAAAAAAATTAAAGACTTGGTGGAATATCTAAACACGCAACAACATTATTAGTTTCATCTAATTTTTTACAACCAGATTCTTCACAAAAACAACCTTCACTAAATGTTCCCTCTATCCCCTTAACGTTTCCACTTGAACCAACACAAACACCACCATTAACTAAAACTCCATTTTTACCTAATCCTCCTGCTTGTTTTAATAAAGCACATTTTTTATATGGTGCATTTTCACAATCAATAGTTTTTATTTTGTCTGCCCATTCTGGCTCCTTGCTAAATAATGATTTAACATAATAACAACTAACCAATCTTTTCTTTCCGCTAACCTTTAATTCTTTAAAATCATCACAAACCAAATTTGCCTCGCCACTTCCTGCAACTAAACTACACATTTGAGACGCTGAAGCCTCTTCACCAGGCAATAACTCCAATGTTGTCCCAGCTTTTCCAAAAATATTATAAACAAATAATGCAACCATCACCAAGGCAACTACACCCACAACTAATCCTAAAACAGCACCAAAACTAAAACCTTCTTGACCTCTCTTATTACCTCTCATAAATATTACTAATTAATCTACTTTATAAATATTTCTTTTAATTTTTTATCTTCTAACTTGCTGCTTCTTCCATAAATTTGTCCAAAGGTAACGAGAACTTTATTAATTTTACTCCAATAGTTTTTTGGAAATAATTTTTTTAAATCTTCTTCAATTTTTGCAGGATTTGAATTCTTTGTCCAACCTAATTTTTTAGATAATCTTGCAACATGTGTATCTACTCCAATTGCTGCTTTTTTATGAACCTCTGCAAGATAAACATTTGCAGTTTTCCTCCCGACACCTGGAAGCTCGATAAGTTCCTCAAGATTATCAGGAACTTTCTTACCTGTTAAAATTTTGGCAGTCTCTTTTATACGTCTTGCTTTCGTTTTATGATAATTAACTACTTTAATAATTTTCTCAATTTGGAGAATATTCTCCATGGATAATTTTTTCAAAGTTGGATAATTTAAAAAAAGTAATTTACAAACTGAAATAGTTGTAGTATCTCTTGTTTGAGCAGACAACATAATTGCAATTAAGACTTGCCAATCTTTTTTCCAACCATCTGCAGCAAGTCTTAAATCTCCATTATTAAATGATTTTTCTAGTTTTTTTAATTGCTTAACTGCCAATTTTGAATCCATAAGATTAATATAGTCTTAAAGTTCTTAAACCTAATCAAAATGAAAGAAAGTAAAATTAAACAACCAGAAGATTTTCCTAAAAAAGTAAATGCATTAATTGAAATTCCACGAGGATCAGATAATAAATATGAAATTGATAAAGAAACCGGATTTTTAAGATTAGATAGACCTCTCTTTTCATCAATACATTATCCAGGTGATTATGGGTATCTTCCAAACACATTGTGGGAAGATGGAGATCCAATTGATATTCTTGTCTTAACAAGTCACCCTGTTTATCCAATGACTTTGGCAAAAGTTAGAATTGTTGGAATGTTGGATATGAAAGATAATGGTGAAAGCGATACTAAACTAATCGGCGTATATGATTCAGACCCAAGATTCAGTGAATATAAAGATATTGATAATCTAAGAGGGCATAAACTAAAAGAAATAATCCACTTCTTTGAGTCTTATAAACACTTGCAAGGAAAAGAAACAATTATCGAAGCAATAAAAGGGAAAAAAGAAGCATATGAAGCAATCTTAAAATCTGTGAAATTATTTGAAGAAAAATAAAAAATAAAAAACCTAGGGAAGTTATTAAAAATTATTCCTATAATAATTAAAATCAATCAAACTATTAACTTCACTTCAAATAACCAAGAATTTTAAAAGCTTCAATTTGTTCAGGAGAATATTTAGCAGTTAATTCTTCACCTGTCCTAACTATCTGTCTTCTAAAATACCTTAAATCTTCTTTCATCCTTTGAGGTTTTGTAGAAAAAAATGGTTCTGAGGGATAATGTCCTTCAATACTTCCAGAAATATGCCCAACAACAGATTTAAGTTTACTTACTAAATGACTATCTGTTGGCTTAATATGTGACATTCAGTTATAAAACCTATAAGATTTATAAATGTTACGTGTCCAAATACTAAAAATAATTTAGAAACTTACCCTTTCTGAACTTCAATCTTCTTCTTACCACCCATGTAATCTTGAAGAACTTTGGGAATTGTGATTGAACCATCTTTATTTTGATTATTTTCTAATATTGCAACTAACGCCCTTGAGGTAGCTATTGCTGTGTTATTCAATGTATGAGGTGTTATTCTTTCACCTTTTATTCTCGTAGTAATCTTAAGTTTTCTTGCCTGAGCATCAGTAAGATTAGAACAAGAACCAACTTCAAAATAAGCTTTTCTTCTAGGACTCCACGCCTCAATATCTACTTGATCTTTTTTCAAATCTCCCAAATCACCAGAACAAATTCTTAAAACTCTTGTTGGAATTTCCAACTCCTTAAAAATTTCTAAGGTAATATTCTGTAATTCTTTAAAATAACTATCTGATTCTTCAGGTTTGCAAATCACAATCATTTCAACCTTGTTAAATTGATGAGTTCTAAATAATCCCCTTTCATCCAAACCATGACTCCCAACCTCTCTCCTAAAACACATTGAATAACTTGTATGCTTTATTGGCAATTTTTTTTCACTTATTTCTTCTTCAATAAAACGACCAATTAAAGAATGTTCTGAAGTTCCAATTAAAAACAATTCTTCACCTTCAATTTTGTAAACCATATTCTGTTGATCATTTAAATCTGTAACATTATTGATAACTTTCCTATTTACCATCAACGGAGTTTCAACATATCTAAATCCTTTTTCAGTCATTTTTTTAATTGCAAAAGTAATCAACGCCTGATTTAATAAAGCTAAATCTCCTTCAAGATAGTAAAATCCTTTTCCAGCAACTTTTGCAGAAGATTCGAAATCGCTAATCCCTAAAGATTCAGTTAATTCTACATGATTTTTAACTTCAAAATCTGGAACCTTGGCACCTCCGATTACTTTCTCTACAACATTTTCAGAATCATCTTTACCTATTGGTGTTTCATCTGAAATAAAATTTGGAATTTTTGATAAAGTTTCATCAAGTTTAATTCTTAACATTTTCATTTTAGCTTCGTGTTTTTCAATCTTATCTGGAATTTTTTTAGCCTCAATAATTAAAACTTTTGCTTCCTCTTTCTTCTTAGATTTCATCAACTGATTAATCTGCTCAGAAATTTTATTTCTTTCAGATCTTAATTTATCAACAACATATTTTTCTTTTCTCCAATCTCCATCAAATTTCAAAATCCTCTTAACCAAAGGCAACTTATCTTCTTGAAATTTCTTTTTTAGATTATCTAAAATAAGCTCTGGATTCTCACGTAAAATCTTGATATCTATCATATTTGAAAAAGAATAGAATAATATTTAAACCTATCTTTCAAAAATTTATAAAGGCAAACAAAATGGAAGATAAAGAATTAATTAAAAAAATAAAATACTCTTTTAAGGCAGGTAAAAGTAGAGCTGAAATTACTAGAACTCTTCAAACACAAAATTACAGGCTTGAGTATATTGATAAACTAATCTCCAAATCTAAAAGAGGGAAAAAGATTTTAATAACTACCTTAACAATTTTTTTCATAACTATTTTAATACTTTTAACAACTTATCTAATGATAACAAATCAAAAAAAAGCAAATATAAAAAATCCTTTAAACGAATTAACAAATAGTGAAGAAAATTTAAGTCTAGAGAAAATTACTGAAAAATCAATAGAAAATATAAAAATAACTCCTGAATTTTTATCCTATCTACTTAATGAATTAGGTGCCTGGGAATTACATAAAAACCCTTTTAACTTTGAAAAACCCATTATCAATTTTGAAATAGGTAATGAACAATTTTATTCAATAATCGATAAAAAAATAAAAACCTTAAGAGGCAATAATCAGAAAGCAGATATTAAATTTATTTTTACAAAAGAAGATACAATAAAGGCCATTATTTCAAAAAATCCAGGTGAATATATTCGTAAAAGTTTCATAGAAAAAAAAGCTAGAATTGAAACAATCGCCGACGATAAAACACTTTTTATAAAAGGTTACTTAAATCTTTATAATAAACTAAAATAAATTGTATCTACTGATTTAGGACGAAAAAACTAAGAAAGCTTTATAAGTAAATTACTACTCTAATATATACATTGGAACATATAGTTCCTACTAACTACAATGGGAGACAACTTTGATTTATTTTTCAGAAGAAAACCGGCCTTGATGCTGATTGCGTTAAAGAGAGTTAATAAAGCAAAATATGGTTCAATTCTAGCAAAGGAAGTTGATTGCACTTATTCTCATGCAGTTAAAATATTGCAAAATCTTGAAGAAATGGGATTAGTAATTTTTGAAAAAAAAGGGAGAATTAAAATAATTCAACTTACAAAAAAAGGAAAAGATGTTGCAGAAAATATTGAAAATATTCAAAAACTAATAATTTAAAATGAAAAAAAATACTTATTATTTTATAAATATCAAAGACCCGATATGTAACGAATGGCTTATAGAAAATACTCACAGAAAAAATGGTAGAAAAGAAAGAAAGTTAAACCATTTTTCAAGCATTAGAGACTTAGAACGTTATTCAAATATAACGGATAAAGAAACTTATGTAATCTGTTCTGAAAAAGATGAAACATTTGAAACATTTTCTAAACTAGAAAGTTGGGTAAAAATAAAAATCTGTTAAAAACATTATCTTTTTAAATTACTTTTATTCAATATAATTAGATTGATTCCATAGCTCAGCCTGGTTAGAGCACCAGACTCTTAATCTGGGTGTCGGGGGTTCAAATCCCCCTGGGGTCATCTTAACCTATTTATCTTGTAAATCTTAAAATAGTAAAAAATATAAATAACATTTCCTTACTTTATAGATGGATAGACAATCCGAAGCTAATAGGATGTATAAAAATTATACCTTATTAAAACAAGCAGATCCTGATAATGAAATTTTAAAATATTTCCCAAGTAAAACAATTAAGAATGGAAAGATAAAAAAAGTAATATTAAAACCAAATCTTGAAGGATTAATAAATTTTTATGGGATACGACCTGAAAAAAATACTACTACATCTCTCTGTAAATATTGTGCAGATATTTTAAATGAAGAACTATTCTTTAAAGAAGAAGAAAATAGACTTTATGAAATTGATGAAAAAATCCATAAATTATTATTATTGGAACCCGAAAATCCTATTAAAGAATTTTGCAGATTTAGTGAACTTGGGATTCTTGAAAATGTTTTAGAAGTTGGAGATTCTTGGGGAGACCTTTTTCAATATCTTGAAATTTTAGGTAAAAACATCCCACCCTTGGGAGATTATAAAAGAATAAAACTTAAAGAGGAAGAATTCTTAGAAGCATTAAATTATCTTCTAAAAAATGCACAATCAAAATAAAATTTTAAACTTAGGAAACTTTATAAAGCAATTTTTTAATAAAGTACTATGAAAAGAAGTTCAAAAAGATGGAAAAAGAAAGGCCAGATGAGATGGAAATGGCAAAGGAAAAGACTTAAGAAAGAGAAAAGAAAAAGAAAACTTAAGCGAGGAAGATAATTTTTAATAATAAATAACTTAACATACTTACTAGTCAAATTTAAAGAGTTTTATTTAAGAGTCTAAATTAATAAGTTAAAATATGGTAAATATTTAATCTTCAAAAATTAAAAAAATCAACTAACTAATTCGCTACATAAATACTTATAAACTCTTAGAACGAAAATAAGATATGGGTATTGAAAGTGAAATGTGGACTGAAAAATATCGTCCTGAAAAATTTGAAGAACTGGTTGGACAAGAAGAAATTATTAAGAGAGTAAAATCTTTAGTCAATTCAACTAATATTCCTCACCTACTTTTCGCAGGACCTGCTGGAACAGGAAAATCAACTTTAGCACTTATTGTAGTAAAACAATTATTTGGAGATTCTTGGAGAGAAAATTACTTAGAATTAAATGCTTCAGATGAAAGAGGTATTGATGTTGTTAGACAAAAAGTAAAAGATTTTGCAAGAACTAAAGCTATAGGTGATGTCCCATTCAAAGTTATATTTTTAGATGAAGCAGATGCTTTAACAAGAGAAGCTCAACAAGCATTAAGAAGAACAATGGAAAATTATACTTCAACTTGTAGATTTATTTTATCCTGTAATTATTCCTCTAAAATTCTTGATCCAATTCAATCTAGAACTGTAGTTTTTAGATTCCAATTATTAGAGAAAAAAGCTATTCGGAGAAGGGTAGACTTCATCTGTAAAAGTGAAGGATTAACAATTAATGAGGAAGCATTTGGAACACTCTACGAAGCTTCAGAAGGAGACTGTAGAAGAGTTATAAACTTGTTACAAGCTACCTCTTCAATTTCTCCAAATCTAACTCCAGACTTAATTAACACAATTGTATCTCAGGCAAAGCCCTCAGATATTAAAATAGTTCTAGATTATGCACTTAGTGGAGATTTCAAAGCATCTAGGGAGAAACTATTAGAAATTATGCTGAAAGAATCAATCTCTGGACAAGATATTATCAAAGCAATTCAAAAAGAAATCTGGAATTTACAAATTGAAAATAATCTAAAAGTTGAATTGACCAAACAAACTGGTGAAGCAGAATTTAGACTTGTAGAAGGAAGTGATGAATTTATTCAATTAGAAGCTTTGTTAGCTGGTTTCGTTATGGCTGGAGGAAAGTAAATGCTAAATAACCTTATAATCTGTAAAAATTCAATAGAACAAATTAATAAATTTTTAGAAATTTTAATATGATACCTCCCTCAAATATCCCTTGGACTGAAAAACATCGAGCAAAGAATTATACTGACTTAAAAGGACAAGAATTAGCCATTGATAAAATAAAAATCTTCCTAAAACTATTTCCAAAAAAAAGAGCTTGCATTCTTTATGGACCTCCAGGTACAGGAAAAACTTCTTTAGCATATGCAATAGCTTCAGAAAATGATTGCGAGATTATTGAAATGAATGCTTCAGACTTAAGAAATAAAGAAAAGGTAAATTCAATAATAGGCCCAGCATCGCAACAAAAATCATTATTTAAAAAATCTAAGATAATTCTTATTGATGAGGTTGATGGTATTTCTGTAAGAGATCGTGGAGGATTATCAGAATTATTAGTCTTAATTGAAAAATCAGCTTTTCCAATAATTATTACTGCAAATGATATCTGGCAACAAAAATTTGGATTATTAAGAAAAAAAACCGAACTTATTCAAATGAAAGATGTAAATTATAAATCAATTCTTGGAATCTTAGAAAATGTTTGTGAAAAAGAAAATTGTGTTGTTTCAAAAGAAATTCTTACATCAATCTCAATAAAGGCAAGAGGAGACATTAGAGCTGCAATAAATGACTTACAAATTCTATCAAATATGGAGGAGCCAATGTTGATGAAGGAAGTAAAGGAAAGAAATAAAGAAGAAAGCATATTTAATGCATTGCAACATATTTTTAAAAATGCTCAATTAGATAAAAAAATGTTTTCAATATATGATGAAGTAAATATGCCTATTGATCAAATCTTTTTATGGATTGAAGAAAATATCCCGTTAGAATACAAAGGTGAAGAACTTTACAAAGCATTTGATGCACTTTCTAGAGCTGATGTCTTCAGAGGAAGAATCTACAGGCAACAACACTGGAGATTTATGGTTTATGAATACTTTTTACTTGGTTCGGGAATTGCTTCTGCAAAAAAATATAATCGAACTGGATGGACAAACTATCAAAAACCAACAAGAATACTTAAAATTTGGTTACAAAATCAAAGAGCTGCTAAAAAGAAAACCATCTGTGAAAAATATTCAAAATATACACATACCTCATTAAAAAGAGCAATGAAAGATTTCTTATTAATAAAAATTATTCTTCAAAACGAAGGAATAAGAAAAACATTAAAACTATCAACTGAAGAAGTGGCCTATCTTGATAAACCAATTGCTTCTTAAAATCACTAAAAAACAAAAAGAGAAATCTAATTAAAAATTATTTTCGTCTCAACTTTGTTCTATCAATCTCACCAGGTCTTGCAATCAATTCTATTGGAATATCTTGAATACTTAAAGTATTATTTTTAACATAATCTGCAAAAGAATTAAGATACTCAAAATTATCGAAGGTTTTGGAATTTTCAATTAAACTGTATTCTCCTTCTTTTAAGGGAAGAATAGAAAACAAAACTTGAATCCCGCCAGATCTTTGTTTAATAAACTGCTGATCACAAACTAATGCTAAACGCTTCGATTTATCAAAGTCATAATTGTTAAATGAAGTTTTCTGTTCGTTAGTTAAATCTTTAATTTTTGGCCTTAAAGAATCGACTTCAACCCCTAAAAATGAATCTTTTACTTTCCAAAATCTTTTCTTATCTTTATAAAATTCTTGAATTAGAGGAGAAAATAAAAAAAGTTGTTGATTTCTATGTCTAGAAGTTGTAACCTCGTCCCATACATCCATCTTTCCAGATAAATTATATCTTTTAGAATTTTCCCAAATATACTCCCTAACTAAATTATCAATTACTCCAAATTGAGGTTCCATAAAGGGAAGAAGATAAAATCATTTAAAAAGATTTATATGGTATACTACAAAACACTAAACTTGCCAAACTTCCCAGTTGTAAACTGTTTTTCACCTTGAAATTCTGAACAGTAACCATTTTCAACTTTAATAGTCATCCCTGGTTGAATTTTATCAATATCTTCATTCCAAAAAGTCATTTTAACTGTTCCAGTATCATCTTTAACAATTGCATTTGCAACTTTTAATACCTTGCCATATTTCTCAAACTCTCTTGGTTCATCAATAGAAACAATTTCGACCTCAAGATTTGCACCACCTTGACCAGCCTGTAATTCTGAAATTGTCATTTTAACAACTTCCTGATGAAGAAGAGGATGTAGAATTCAAAACCTTGCCACATTCTGCAGGGGCATTATTATATGAAGAACAAATAGCTTTTTTATAAGCCTCTGCATTTCTTGCAACATTTAATTTAACACCATTTAAAATAATAGTCGGAGATCCTGAAACGCCATTTTCCTTTGCTGAATTAGCCGCTAAGGTATTTAATTCCTTTCCATCTGTAGAAACACACTCAAGAACTGCCTCTGAATTAATTCCCAAACTTTTCATTAAATTTGTAGCTTCGGTTAAATCACACTCAACAGTTCTTAAAGAACTACACTTAGGATAAATCTGATTTACAAAACCAAGAGCATAATCCCAGTATTTTGTTGGTTCTAATTTCTGAATACAAGATTCAATCTTATTCTCTTGTGCTTCATATTCTCCATGACCTGCATAATATGGAACAATTTTAAAATCGGCACTTGCCTCTAATAATTTAGCAACTTCCGCAAAAGGCCCTTGTGCTTGAACACCATAAGGACAATATCCCCAAACATATAATTCTGCTTTAGGTCTATCTGATTTTGGAACCTCTTCAGGTGTTTGTTGTTTTTTCTCTTGTGTTTCAAGAGGGATAATTTGAACAATATTTTTACCATCTTTTGTAATTTTAAGTTTATCTTGTTTACCATTGATAGAAAGAGTTACTTCATAAAATTCTCCTGAATCTGAGATTTTAATAACTTCTGCTGTAACTCCTTTTGCCTCTGCAAACTTAACAAGGTTGGCAGCTGCTTCTTCCTTACTTACTTGATTACTTAATGAAGAATTATTTGAAAAAACTAATGCTAATATTAACAAACCGGCTAGAACAATTGAAGCAACAGCCCAGGAATTCTTAAAAATACTATCTGAAGATTTCTTAACAACTGCTTTTTTTACTGGAGTTTTATTCACCTTAGCCTTTTTTTTACTAACCATAAATTTATTTTAACTGCTTTTCTTTATAAATCTTTGGGTAACTATGTTAACCACAATCTTAAAAACAGATAATCTTCTAAATAACTATGGATATTGAAAAAATAGTAAAAAAAACAATTGAAAAATATAATCTAATAAATAAAAAAGATAAGGTTGTTATTGCTCTATCTGGTGGAAAAGATTCAACAACTATTCTGTATATCTTGCATAAACTTAAATATAATGTTGAGGGTTTAATGATTGATTTGAAGTTAGGAAATTGGAGTAAGACTCACAATGAAAAAATGAAAGAATTCTGTAAAAATCTTGGAATAAAACTTACAATTGTTGATTTAAAGGAAGAACTTGGACAAGGAATCTGTTTTATTAAAACTGTTTTGAAAAAACAAAAAAATCTAACTGGTTGTACTGTTTGTGGAATTATTAAAAGATGGATTTTGAATAAATGGGCTAAAAAATTAAAAGCAGATAAAATTGTAACTGGGCATAATCTTGACGACGAAGCACATACAGTTTTAATGAATTTTCTAAAGGGGAATATTTATCTTGGAGTAAATTCCACTCCTATGACAGGTGGTGAAAATCATGAAGGATTTGTCCAAAGAATAAAACCACTATTTTTTACACCTGAAAGTGAAATCTTAAAATATGCAAAAGAAAAAAACTTTGACATATTATATGATAAATGTCCTTGTGCTATTGGAACTTACAGAGTTGAAACAAGACACTGGTCTGAAGAAATAACAAACGAAGATAAACTAAAAATAGTTGAAAATTTTCAAGAACTAATTCCGAAACTTAAAAAAGAAAGAACTACTGAAATAAAAAAATGTGAATCTTGTGGCGAACCTTGTAAAGGAAAAATCTGTAATGCCTGTAAAATCTTTGAAGTTATGAATTAAAACAAGTAATCTAAAGCATATATTCTAAACCATAGTTATTAATTACACAAATCCTTATAAGTAAAAATTAGTTTTTCAAAGAATGGAGAAGACAAAAAAAGAATTTAAAAAAAATATTGAATTGATAGGAATATTGCAACATCCAGATAATGACTCTTGGGGTCCTGAAGATTATCCTGTTGCAGGAGCAATGGGTTGTTTTGCTGAAGAATCTTCTACAGAAATCCATAAAAAACATGCTATCGCCAGTAAACCCTACACTATCGGAAAAGGAAGTAATAAAAAACAAATTGGATGGAAACAAACAAAAGAACTAATTATGAAAGAAACTTCTGGAAGAGGTCATGGAGCGGTTTTAGATCATGGGGTATTTGAATGGTCTATTGATAATTTAACAAGAGGCTCGACATTGACCTTATGTAGTCCACAATATGCATCACATTTACAACAATCATTAAGAAGGGCAACAGCTGAAAGAAGTTTTAATAAAATAAATAGTGATTCTGAAATGGGAAAAAGAGGATTTACAAAAATTACTTCTGATCAAGGAAATGAAATAATGGCAAAACAATTTGAGCTATATAATGAAATGGTAAAAGGTGGAATTCCAACAGAAGATGCAAGAATTATCCTTCCCTTGAATACTAAAACTACAATACATACTTTATGGGATGCAAGAGAATTAATGCACTTAAAATCTATGGCTGAAAGAATGAGAATGCCTTCTGAAGTAAATGAAACTATAAATGAGATGTATGAACAAGCAAGAAAAGTTGCACCAAGTTTGATGAAAGAAAGAGATAAAAATTTTGAAGTTTTAGCATGGATGCCTTCAAACCAACTTTATTCAAGAGATAATTTACCCTTAGAAATTGAAATATCCAAAAGAGAAGCTAACAAAAATAATCCGAATCATAAATTTCTTCTTGACTATTCTATCGGCTTAAAAATGTCAGATAAAGAAATATCAAAAGCAATACATTCTCGTGATGAAGCATTACTTAGCAATCTAAAACATACTCACTTTTCTTTTATGGTTCCTATGTCACTTATGAGTTTTCATCAAGCAACAAGACAAAGAACTTGGGATCAAAGTGTTGAACCACTTGAACAAGCACTACAAAGAGGAGTTTTTGTAATACCTCCCTCTATTAAAAATACTGAATATTCTCAACCTTTAACAAAGCTTTCTAAAGAAAGTAGAAGATATGCTCTAAGAAATTTAAACAAAACACCTGAAGTTCTTGGAGTAATACCTCACAATTTAGAAATCTATGATCTTATCCATATAAATGGTTGGAATGCCTTACATTCAATTGGAAAACGAACTTGTAAAACTGCACAGTGGGAAATAAGAAGTAAGGCAAATATTATTGCTAAAGAGATTAGACAAGTATACTCTGCACTGGGAAAATATTGTTTACCTCAAGGAATGCTTTATGGTTCTTGCCCTGAAAGAGAAAATTGTGGAATGTGTAAAACAGGAGAGTATAAACTTAAATAAAATGGGAAAGGGATATTTTATTACACTTGAAGGACCTGAGGGTTGTGGAAAATCAACACAATCTAGAAAGATATTCCAAGCATTAGAAAAACAAGATTACAAAGTCATTCATCTAAGAGAACCAGGGGCAACTCAAACGGGGGAAATGATTAGAAACATTTTACAACATAGAGCTAGTGGTGAAGACTTAAGCAGTAAAACTGAACTTTTACTTTTTGAAGCTGCGAGAGCTCAACTAATAGAGAATGTAATTAAGCCACATATTGAAACAGGTGGAATTGCAATTTGTGATAGATTTTATGATTCAACAACTGCATATCAAGGTTATGGTAGGGGAATGAATCTTGAGATTATTAATACAATCAATAATTATGTTAGTGAAAAATATCAACCAAATCTTACACTTCTGTTGGATTTACCTATCGAAAAGGGAATGGAGAGAGTAGTTCAAAGAAGTGAAGAAAAAGACACCTTTGAAAAAGAAAAAATTGACTTTCACAAAAGGGTTAGAAAAGGTTATCTTAAAATTGCAAAGAGCAATCAAAACAGAATTTCTTTAATTGACGCAACATTAACTATTGAAGAAGTTTATCAACAAATACAAAAAACGTTTAAAGAAAAATTAAATCTAAAAATTTAACCAAATTCACTAAAAAATGGTTATAAAGATTTATAAAGAAAAGACAATTTATTTCTTCATTATACAACATATAGTATAATAAAAAGATACACTATACAAGATATTGTATCTAATGAAAAGATGTTATGTCCATATTGCAATAGTCAAGAAACGAAAGTTACTGATAAAAGAGATTCAGAGAGTGTCACAAGAAGACGAAGAGAATGTCTTAAATGTCATAAACGTTTTACAACTTACGAAAAAATAGAGTTAGATTTAAATGTTCTTAAAAAAAATGGTCAAAGAACAAAATTTGATGAAGCTAAAATTCGTAAGGGAATTGAAAGAGCATTAGAAAAAAGACCTGTAACAACTGAACAAATTGAAAAATTACTTCAAAAAATTGAAGCTAAAATAAGAAATGTTGCAAAAGACAAGGATATTCAAACTTCGAGAATAGGTACAATAATAATGGCTGAATTAAAAAGACTGGATAAGGTGGCCTATATCCGATTTGCTTCGGTTTATAGAGAATTCGCAGATATTGATGACTTTAAAGAAGAATTAAAAAAACTAAAATAAAAATGATAAGAAAAATAAGAAAAAGAGATGGAGATATAGTAGCCTTCAATCCAGAAAAAATAGAAAGAGCTATTTGGTCTGCTGCACGTGCTGTTGGTGGACATGATAAAGAAAAAGTTAAAGAAATACTAAATAAAGTTCTAAATAACTTAGATGAAAAATTTGAAGAAAAAATAATTCCATCTGTTGAAGAAGTACAAAATTTGATTGAATCAACTTTAATTAAAGAAGGTCATGATCAAACAGCTAAAGCATATATTTTGTATAGAAATTCAAGAGAAGAATTGAGAGATGTCAAGGGATTATTTGATACTATTGAGGCTGTCGAAGATTATATTGGTTTAAATGATTGGATGATAAAAGAAAACTCAAATATGGGTTTTTCATTGCAGGGACTAAATAATTACATTGCAAATAAAATTATCTCAAACTATTGGATTAGAAGAATTTATCCAGAAGCTATAAGAAATGTCCACACTAATGGTGATTTACATATTCATGATTTAGGAACTTTAGGTGCTTACTGTGTTGGTTGGGATTTGAAAGATCTTTTACTTGTTGGATTTACTGGAGTTACTGGAAAAGTAGAAAGCAAACCTGCAAAACATTTTAGAACAGCATTAATGCAAATGGTAAATTTCTTTTACACACTTCAAGGTGAAACTGCAGGAGCACAAGCATTCTCAAATTTCGATACACTATTGGCACCTTTTATAAGATATGATAAATTAGACTATAAACAAGTAAAACAAGCAATGCAAGAATTTGTTTTTAATCTTGCAGTACCTACGAGAGTTGGATTTCAAACGCCTTTCACAAATATCACTATGGATTTGAAAATCCCCTCATACATGAAAGATGAACCCGTGATAATCGGAGGGGAACCACAAAAAGAAACATATAAAGAATTCCAAGAAGAGGTTGAAATATTGAACAAAGCATTTGCAGAAGTGATGCTTGAAGGAGATGCCTCTGGAAGAGTTTTTACTTTCCCAATACCAACTTATAATATCACTAAAGATTTTGAATGGGAAAATGAAAACTATGATTTAATTTGGGAGATGACTGCAAAATACGGGATCCCTTATTTCTCTAATTTTATAAATTCAGATATGAGTCCAGAAGATGCAAGAAGCATGTGTTGTCGTCTTAGACTTGATCAAACTGAATTAAGAAAAAGGGGTGGTGGATTATTTGGTGCAAACCCTCAAACTGGAAGTATTGGTGTTGTAACTATTGATATGCCTCGAATTGGTTTTGTTGCTTTAAACGAAGAAGATTTTTTAGAAAGGGTTGGTAAACTAATGGAATTAGCAAAAGAAAGTTTAGAAATAAAAAGAAAAACAATAGAGAAACTTACAGAAATTGGATTATATCCCTATTCTAAATTTTATTTAAGACAAGTTTATCAAAGATTTAAACAATATTGGAAAAATCACTTTGCAACAATTGGACTTCTTGGAATGAATGAAGCAATAATTAACTTCATGCCCGGTGAAGATATTACAACTGAAAAAGGAATGAAATTTTCATTAAAAGTTTTAGACTTTATGAGAGATAAATTAGCAACATATCAAGAAGAAACTGGAAATATCTATAATCTTGAAGCAACTCCTGGTGAAGGAACTACACATAGATTTGCAAGACTTGATAAAGAAAAATTTGGGAAAATTAAAATAGCAAATGAAGAAGCATACCAAAATGGAGTATCACCCTATTATACGAATTCAACACAACTTCCAGTTAACCATACTGATGATTTATTTGAAGCACTAGAATTACAAGATGAATTGCAATGCAAATACACAGGTGGAACTGTTTTCCATGGATTTTTAGGTGAAAAAATAGATAAAGGCGCTGCAAAATTATTAGTTAAAAAAATTGCCAACACATTTCATATGCCTTACTTTACTTTAACTCCTACTTTTTCAGTTTGTCCAATCCATGGATACATTGCAGGAGAACAAGAATTTTGTCCACTTTGTGACGAAGAAGAAGAATATAAAGAAGGTGAAGAATTTGAATTAAGAGACATAGCTTCAATAAAAACAAACGGAGGTAAAACAAAAAATGAAAAAACGAACTAAGTGTGAAGTTTATTCTAGAGTGTGTGGTTATCTTAGACCTGTAACACAATGGAATATTGGAAAACAATCAGAATTTTCAGATAGAACTACTTTTAAAAAATAGTTCAAAATTTTTATTTTTATTTTTTTTATTATGAAAATTAAGCATCTTCAAAAAACTACTTTAATAGACTATCCTGGAGAGATAGCTTGTCTTTTATTTTTATATGGCTGTACTTTTAGATGTGGCTTTTGTTACAATGCAGGATTAGTAATTAAAGAAGAAACAGAAGACATTCCTAAAGAAGAAATTTTACAATTCTTAGAGAAAAGAAAAAACCAACTTACAGGAATTTGTATTACTGGTGGTGAACCTTTAATGACTTTAGAAAAAGAATTTCTTCAAGAAATTAAAAAAATGGGTTATAAAATAAAAATAGATACTAATGGAACTTTTCCAGAAAAGTTAAATGAATTTTTAAAAGACGGTTTAATTGATTATGTTGCAATGGATATTAAAGGATGTAAAAAAGATTATGCTTTGATTGCAAATGTTAAATTAGATATTTCGAAAATAGAAAAAAGCATAAAAATAATTTCACAAATGGAAAACTATGAATTCAGAACAACAATCTTAAAAAAATTCCATAACAAAGAAAACATAAATGAGATGTTTTTATGGTTAAAAGAATTAACTAATAAAAAATTAAAAAACTATTCGTTTCAAGGATTTAAAAATGTTGGAAACTTTGTTGATAAAGAATTTGAAAAAGAAGAAAATACAAGAAAAGAATTCTTAGAAAACTTAAAACTTATTGGAACTGATTTCTGTGAGAATATTTCTGTAAAATACTGATTAGAGTACAATAATAGTTATAAAGAGAAATGAAGAATGTTTAATATGATAATCGGATTGACTGGAACACTCGGAGCTGGAAAAGGAACTGTTGTAGAATTCTTAAAAAAGAAAGGATTTAAACATTATTCTGTCAGAGAATACCTTAATAAAATTTTAATTAAAGAACAAAAAAAACTAACAAGAGAAAATCTTGTAAATCTTGCTAATAAGCTACGAACTGAGAATTCTCCAAGTTATATTGTTGAAAAACTATTTGAACAAGGATTTAAAAAAAATAAAAATATAGTTATAGAATCCTTAAGAAATCTCGGAGAAATAGAAGCTTTAAGGAGAAAAAAGAATTTTAAACTTATTTCTATCGATGCAAATCCAAGAATTAGATACACTAGAATTAAAAAAAGAAACTCGACAACTGACAAAATTCCTTATGAAAAATTCTTAGAACAAGAATTGAAAGAATTAAATTCTAATAACTCAAATGAACAAAATCTTTTTGCCAGTATGCAAATTGCAGATTATAAAATTCGAAATAATAACTCAAAAAAAGAACTTGAAAAAACACTTAATAAAATTTTAAAAAATATAAAATATAAAAAACCAAAAGAGAGAAAAGAAAAGAAATTCTCTGCTGGAATTCTATCTGATATTCAAATAAAAGAAAAAAGAAAAGAAGGAAAACTAAGTATAACTCCTTTTGATATAAACTGTCTTCAACCAGCAAGTTATGACTTACATTTAGATAATCAATTTAAAATTTTTAAACAACATGAAGCAGAAATTATTGATACTAAAAAACCTGTAAAAGAAATCATGAAAGATGTTACAATAAACTCTGAGGAATCATTTATCCTTCATCCAGGAAGTTTTGCTTTAGCACTTATTAAAGAAACTACTGGAGTAGACAATAAACATGTTGGTAGATTGGAAGGTAAAAGCTCGCTTGCGAGACTTGGATTAATAATTCATACTACTGCAGGATTTTTAGATCCTGGCAACTCATTACAATTGACTCTTGAATTATTCAATGCAAGCCCATTACCTATTAAACTTTATCCCGGAATGAAAATTGCTCAAATTGCTTTTGAAGAATTGCAACAGGAATGTGAAAAACCTTATGGAAAAAATCATGGAAGTAGTTATTATAAAGCAAATAAAATTCAAGAAAGTCAAATGTACAAAAATTTTAAAAAGTTTAATAAGAAAACTGGACTCTATAATCCTAAAAATTCCAATTAGATTAACAAATACCAAACTTTTTAAATCAAAATAAATCTTAAATAACATATGGCTCCATAGCTCAGCCTGGTTAGAGCACTGGACTTTTAATCCAGGTGTCGGGGGTTCAAATCCCC
>CAYNJW010000004.1:6659-41815 GCA_964397665.1 Candidatus Woesearchaeota archaeon | reverse complement strand
GGTAATTCTAAACTCTTTGGAATTTTTTGACTTCGCAAAAATCGTTGCACTCTCCTCCTTTCAGTAGTCGGAGAGTTTAGCAAGGATTAAAGGAAATCTTGCTTCAGTATTATTTAAGTCGGATATATCAAAGCTTTATTGACTTGTGGTAAAAATCAAAGATTTTTTATTTCTAATAAACTTTGGCATCTAATAAGTTTTAATTTAATAATTTATACATTACTTTTAGTTCTAGATTTTCATTGTCAAAATTATCCGTATTCAAACTTATTTCAGGGAATGTTTTTAGATTAGTGGAAAGAGTTCCATATTCTTGGAATCCTATTCGTTTATGAGGTAACATGGATCTTCTATTTTTCCCTAGTATTTCAGTAATTGCTTTATCATGATATTTGCCGATTAAATCTAGGTAATTTTTTGCTAGTTCCATATAATTTATTTTTCCACGAAAATCTTCTTCTAAGCAGGCTTGAATTACATAAAGGTCATTATTTTTAATTGCAATATTTGTATCTGGATTCTTTGAGTTTCTAATTAATTTTTCTAAATTAATGTTTTCTCTTCCTAGGATATTGTTTATTTCTCCAAATTTACAACCTAAAAAGTAACCAACTGTTTGGTCTTCATATTTAATTGAAAGAGATTTTTCTTGACTAATTATTCTTTTTAGTTCTTCAGGAGTAAATACTGTGGCTATTCCTCCAGTTTTATTCCAATCTTTAGAATTAATAATTAAATTTCTTTCTCCGATATATTCAATTTGTTCAATGTCTTTTTCAATTGTTTTTGTTAAGTATTTATTTCCTACCATAAAGTAGTGATACTAAATTTGTTATTTAAAAGTTATTTGTCGGAAACCGACAATTATTTAAATGATTGAATTATGTTTGTTATATGGAAGTTTTAAAAAATTTAGGTTTGACAGATAATGAAGTGAGTGTTTATTTAACAACTTTAAAATTAGGTTCAAGTACTGCAACAGAGATTTCAAATGTTTGCGAGATAAAGAGATCAACAGTTTATGATAATTTGAAATCTTTAAAGATGAAAGGTTTCATATCTGTATCTGAGGAAAATAAAGTTATGAAATTTGTTTCTTTAGAACCTTCTAAGATATTAGACAGTTATAAGGAAAAAATTGTTAGATTTGAAGAAAAAGTTCAAGATCTTGAAAGATTGAAAAATGTTTCTCCTAAATTTTCAAAGTCTGTTTTTTTTGAAGGATTAAAAGGTGTTTTGATGTTATCTGAGGATATTTTATCTCAAGATGGCGAGATATTAATGATTGGTTCAAAGGTAAAGATTCAAGATTTTTATGATTTTCAAAGTTTAAATTTTGGTGTAAAAAGAATAGAGAAAAAAATTAAAATTAAAATTTTATATGATATTTCTGAAAAAAATTTAGGTAAAGTTCATTTTCAAAAGGATAAAAAATTAACTAAAATAAGATATCTTAAAGATATTTCTAAAAATGAAGTTATTAGTTTTGTATATGGTGATTCATTTGCATTTATAACAACTAAAGGTATTCCTACTGGTTTTCTTATTAAAAATAAATTTGTTGCACAGCAACAAAAAATTCTTTTTAAAAATTTATGGGATAAAGCTGAAAGATAGTTTTTTATTTTTCAAAAGAATTAAATACTACCCCTCTTTTTTTAGTTTATGACAAAAAGTTTATCTAAAAAACTTGCTAGTTTAAGTGGTGAAAGAGTTATTTTTAAGTGTGATTTGGTAGGTGAAGAATGGATAAAAGAAGGAACTATTTTTTGTAGTGAAGATAATTTGGTAGAATTCATTTATGAATCTAAGTGCGGTATCAATGGAGTTTTTAATCGTGCTATTCCAAGATTTCATAAAATAAACGGCGTTTACAAAATTCCGAGGTGTGGGCCAGTTTATGGTATAAATCATTATTCCTCTAAGTTAGATAATGAGGATTATAAATTAAGAAAAGAAGCTTTAGATTTTTCTTTAAATTAATTTTTATTTTAATAGTCTAGACTGTAACAATTCTTTTAAATCAATTAATCTATATTTTTTCATGGTTAATGTTAAAGAAGAAAATAGGGAAGAAATAGAAAAGAAACTTAAGACATTAGTTACTCCTCTAATTAAGATTTCTTATCTTGAAAGTGCATTAAGAAAATCTGCGTTTACATTTGAATTAAAAAGATTTATTTGGAAAGAATTGATTGAGTTGTATGAGGAAAGAAAAATGTATGAAAAAGCAGCAAAAGCGTCTGCAGGTCTTGCAGGAATTGAAATTGCATTTAGAGAAAAAATTGAGTCTTATTTAAAGGCTGGAGAATTATACTCCAAGGCTGGGAGAATTGAAGATTCTGAAGAGATGTTTACCCGTGCAACGAGAAATGCTACTGCTGAACAAAAGATTCATATTTTACTGGCGAGAAAGAATGTTTATTTAGTTTCTGCACATAATCTTGAAGAAAAAAATAAAAGAGTTTCTGCAGCAAAATTCTATGAAAAGTTAATAAAAATGAAATTAGATGAATTAGAGATGAAAGAAGTTAAGGGAAAATTAATTTTGATTTATAAATCTCTTGGGAAATTTAAGGAAGTAGAATTGATTAGAGGAATTTAGTTAAAAATTAGGAGATTATTTAGTAATTAGACTTTTTGAAATTTATAAATTTTTGAGAAGTATTGTTCTGTTTTTTAGTTTGCATTTTATAAAATTAATTTTCAATATCAAAAGCCTTAAAAACCTAATTTAATTAATTAATTCATATTAGATTAACCAGATAGAATATTAATTATTCATCAAATCATATTCACATTGTCGATATTTCGGCTTTGAAGACACTTAAGGTGTTTATTTGAGAGTTTATTCTAATAATAATTAAATACGGAGAAATAATAAGAATGGCAAAAATAGCAATATCATCTATAAAGTATAGTATTACTGCAGATTTTGAATCTGAAGGACCTTTACAAAAACCAGATGTAATTGGAGCACTTTTTGGACAAACTGAAGGATTACTTGGTTCTGATATGGAATTAAGAGAATTACAGAAAGAAGGAAAGATTGGTAGAATTGAAGTAGAACTTATTACAGAAGGTGGAAAAACAAGCGGAGAAATTACAATTCCTTCTGCATTAGATAAAACTAGTACTACAATCATTGCTGCTTCATTGGAGACAATTGATAAAATTGGACCAACAGATGCTAAGATTACTATTAAAGAAATTGAAGATGTACGAGGAAATAAGAGAGATTACATTATGGAAAGGGCAAAACAACTTTTAGCAAATGTTAAAGGCGCAGGTGTTGAAGCTCAAGAAATGGATCAAGAACTTAGAGAATCTGCAAGACTTGAAAAGATAACTACCTGGGGTGAAGATAATTTACCTGCTGGAGATTTATCTGGAAAAGAGATTATAGTTGTTGAAGGCAGAGCAGATGTAATTAATATGTTAAAACATAGAATTAATAACTGTATAGGTATGCAAGGTTCTAAATTTCCAAAGTCTATAACAACTTTGAGTAAGGATAAAGACCTTACACTTTTTGTAGATGGAGATCGTGGAGGTAATTTAATTGCGCAGAATGTTTATGATAATGCAAAGATTAGTTATATAGCACAAGCTCCTGATGGAAAAGAAGTAGAAGAATTAACTGGAAAAGAACTTCATATGGCTTTAAGAAAGAAAGTGAAAGCTGATTTTTTCTTGAAAAAAGCTTCTATAAAGTCTGGAAGATTTAGTAGGTCTAATTCTGAAGAGAAAATCGTTCTTGAAAAGTCTACTAAAAAGTTGACTGATTCTGATAAAGAACAATTACAAGAAATTGCTTTAGATATTAGGGGGAGAAACGTTTTAGTTCTTAGTGAGGATTTGGAAGTTTTAAAAAATGTTCCTGCTTCAAAGTTAGCTTATTTAAAAGTTGATAAACCTGTTTGGGTTTTGATGGCTAGTACAACTTCTAAAGGAATCTTTGATGGTGCTAAAAAACTTGGTGCAGCATACATTGCGGCTAAGACTTTTGGTAAGATTGAAAGTTCAGATGTTGAATTAGTAAGTCTTTAATTTAAAACTATCTTCAAACCTGGTCCCGGGTTAATGGGCTTTTTTATTTTTTATTAGTTGAGTTTAAGAAAGATTATTATTTTTTGAATTATGTATCTCCAATAATTCATCTGCAAGATTTTTGTATTGTTGGAGTGTTTCTTGTCTTTTTTTTACAAAAGAGAGCATTTCTATAACCTCTTTCAAATGCCCATTTTTTTGATAAAGAATATACACTTTCAAAATCTTTTGGATCAATTTCTTTAATATAGTTAATTAGATGAACCTTTTCCGTTAGAGGTAATTTTAGATGGTTTCTTTTTTCAGGTAGTCTGAATAATGTTCTTCTATTTATTTGGTTATAAATTGGATTCTCGTTATTTATTTTCATTTTTAGATTATTAAGTTTTGATAATCATTCAATCATTTCAATCATGATTTCTTTTTCTAATTTTTCAATCTCATGATCTGGATGACTCTTTGTTAATCTATAAAGAAGATTATGATGTTTTCCAGTAATTATGTCACCAATCCCATCAAGCATATGAGGGATTAATAGCAGACTAAGGTAAGGATTAATTGTTCCTATTGCTCCAGCATAAATAAAACCTTGTAATCCAAATAGCCTATTTCTCCAATGGTAATTTCCTTCACCATTTATACTTGGTTTTATAGATTCATGTCTAGAAATCTCATTTCTTAAGTAATTTATTTTTTTGTTATTCATTTTTTATTCTCATCATTTTTTTCCTCAAGATTTCTAGAACGTTTTTCATCAATAAATTCAAGTATACTCTTAGCTTTGTTTGGTTCATCTCTAGCTACATTTAATACATAAAGCATTTTTCTAAGTATTTCATCATAGGTTTCTCTGCTGTGTTCTCTAAGTTTATCTAGACGTTGTTTTGTTTCTTTTTGTAGTTTTATTGTTGTTACTGCCATTAGATTATAGAAAGTATACTAAGGTATACTTTTTAAATGTTTTTGTCATTGTAGGATTACAACAAATAGTAAACTTTATAAAGGGTTATTAGTTAGTATAATTAACTAAATTTAGTTAAAAAATACAAATGAAAACAAAAGCACTTTTAGTTTCTTTCATGGCATTAGTAGCCGTTTTCTTAGTTAGTATTGTATCTGCTGCACCTCTTGCAACTGATGTTAATGTAGAATTTAATGGTATTTCCATTGAACCTACAGCTACAACAGTTAATATTGCTGGAATGGCTGGAGAAGTTATACCTATTGAGGTAACTTTCGAAGCTGGTGCTGATTCTTCTGATGTAAGAATCGAAGTAGAAATCTACGGTGGAAGAGATTCTGTTTCTGAAAAAACAAATAGAATTTCAACTGTTGAAGGTAGTATTTACAAGAAGTTATTGAATTTGAAGCTTCCTACAGATTTGAAGGATGTTACAAAAGATTTGACTTTAAGAGTAAATATCTATGATGCAAATCATTCTAACGAAGACTACTATGAGACTTATGTTGTAAAGATGCAAAGAGAATCCTATGAATTCGATATTTTATCTGTTGATAACAGCTTAGTTGTTAATGCAGATGATATTGTTCCAGTATCTGTTGTTGTAAAAAACACAGGTTTTGAAAGGTCTGATGATGTATTTGTGGTAGTTTCTATTCCTAAGTTAGGAATCAAAGCTAAAGGTTATATTGGTGATTTAGTCGCTAATGAGCCTGTAGATGATGAAGAAGACTCTGCTCAAAAGGTTCTTTATTTAAGAATCCCATCAGATGCTGAAGCTGACGTATACGAAATGTTAGTTGAAGTATATAATTCAGATTCCAAAGCAACTGTTACAAAAGCCATTAAAGTTGTATCATCAAATGATGAAACTTCTTTAAATGAGAAAGATGCAGAAGCTAGTGAAGATGTTTCTACTTCAGTAGTCGTTTGGACTATTGTTTTGGTAATTGTCTTTATCGTTTTACTTGCTATTTTGGTTGCTCTTTTAATGAAAAAAGATAAGCCAATTGAAGAAGTAGAAACTAGTTACTACTAAACTCATAAAGTTTACCTTTTATTTTTAGGAATTTGATTTTTATTCCTTTTTTCTTTTTTTTAATTATTTTTTAGAAGTTATACTTTCAAACTTATTACTTTAGAAATATTTTCTTGCATACTCACTCCATAAAGTGCAGATGCTTCTGTTATTAACGCATCATTATGTGAGATAATAATATACTGTCCAGAAGTCATGTACTTTCTTATTAATGCTGCAAGAAGTTCAGCATTGTGTTTGTCTAAAGCAGCATCAATTTCATCAAAGATATAGAAACAATAAGGTTTGTATTCTTGAATTGCAAAGATTAGTGATAATGCAACTAATGTTTTTTCCCCACCAGATAAAGAAGATACATCAAAGTATTTGCCTCTTCCAACTTTGAGTAAGATGTTTAAGCCACCTTCAAAAGGTTCATGTTTGTTTTCTAATTCTAAAAATACTTCACCCTTTTTACTTAGTTGTGAAAAGTTTCTTGTGAAGTACTCATTAACAGCATCAAGAGTTGTTATAAATGCCTTCTTTTTTTTCTTATCAATTTCAGAGATTATTTTTAAAATTTTTTCTTCTTCTCCACGAATTGTTAGCACTTTGTTTTCAATCAGTTCACAGTTTTTCTTTACTTGTTCATAAACTTCTAAAGCTCTTAGATTTATATTCCCAAAAGAGGAAAATCTTAGTTTAGCTTTATTTAACTTTTCTTTAATTTGTATTATTGGTCCTTTCATGAATTCAATTCCTTTATATTTCTCAAGTTCATTTGATAAAGTTTCTAATTGGGCATTTAATTTTGCTTTTTCGATATTTAGATTTCCAATATTTATTTCATGATTTTTCATCTCATGTTGAAAACCAATAACCATTGTTTCAATTCCTTTTTGTTGATCTTGAAATTCATTTTTTTCTTCAAATAATTTTTGGAATTGTTTATAAATTTCTTCTTGTTCTTTTTCTTTTTTCTTTGATTTAATTAAAATTTCTTCAAGATCTTTAATAATTTTTTTTAATTCTATTTTTGAATCTTCTGAATCTCTTTCAATTGCCTTTATTTCAATTTTTATCTTTTCAAGTTCCATTTGTTTCATAGATATTTCAGAATCCATATCAATATCTGAAAAGGATAACTCTTGCATTCTAATTCTAGTTTCATCATAAATTTCTTCAATATTTTTTAGTCTTTCATATTCTTTTTTAATATCTTTATATCTTAGATTTAGTCCATCAATGATTGTTTTATTGTGATCTCTAGAAATCATTAATTTTTTTATTTGTTCTTTTTTTTCTTCAGATTTTTCTATTTTTATTATATCTAGTTCAATTTCACGGATTTTTAATTCGAGTTTTTCAAGAATTTCTTTTAATTTTTTGATTCTTATTTTTGCTTTTTCTTTTATTTCGTTATTTTTTTCTTTACCTTCTTTTGTTTTTATTATTATTTCATTTGCCCGATTTATTACCTGTTCAATATGTTCTTTAGTTATTTCATTTTTACATAATGGGCATGTTTTAAGAGTTATAATGTCTCCCTTAAGTTTTTCTTCTCTAGAGATTGTTTGTTCAACTATTGCATTTGTTTTTTCAAGTTCAAGGATTTTATCTGTTAGTGTTTCTATTTCTTCAATTGTTTTTCTTATTTCTTTTTTTGTTTCAAGAATTAAGTTTTTTGCTTTCTCAGGAGATTTTTCATATTTAATTTCATTAAATAACTGGGTTATTGTTTTTTCAATTAATTCTAATTCTGTTTTTTCTTCAATTAGTTTTTCCATTTTTTCTTCTTTTTGATTTTCTAATGTCGAAACTTCAGATTTAATTTGATAAAACTTTCTTCGTTCTTTTTCTAATTTATCAAATTTATCTTGAATTTTTTTTAATTCTTGTTGTTGCTGTTTTATTTCTGGAGTAGATTTTTCCATTTGTGAAAGTTTTTCAGTATAGCTTTCAATTTTATTTCTCATATTTTTTTCTTTTTCATTATTCTGTTCTAATCTTCTTTCAAAATTTTCTTTTTTCACACTTAAACCGGCTAATTTTGCTTTTAATTCAGATAAGTCTTTGTTTATTGTTTCTTGTTCTTGAGAAGTAGATGTTTGGATTTTTTTATTTATTTTAATAATCTTTTCTTCAAATTGGTTGATTATCTCATTTTTATTTGCAACTTTTTCCTTTATCTCTTTCAGTTTTCTAAGTTCTTTTTCTTCTTTTTCTTCTTTCTCTTTAAGTTCCTTTTTCTTAGTTCGTATTTCATTATCTAAAATTGTTCCTTCGCATTTTTTTATTGTTTCTTCTAATTTTTGATAAGATAAAACTTCTTGTCTTTCCTTTTCTAGATTTTTAAGATAACTATTTTTTTCTTTTAGTATTGTTGAAACTTCTTTTAGTTTTTCTTCAGTTTTTTCAAGCTCTTTCAAAGATTTAATTTTTCTAGTTTCATAAATTGAAATCCCAGCTACTTCCTCAATTATTTTCCTTCTTTCATCAGCATTTATTTTTATAAGTGAAGCTATTTCTCCTTGAAGAACAATATTAAATCCATGTGGATCTATTCCTCCTTGCGCAAGAAGTTCTAAAAGTTCTTGCCTAGTTTTTGTTTCATTATTTATCTTATAAACTGATTGTCCACTCTTTCTTACTACTCTTTTTATTGAGATTTCATTTTTATCTATTGCAAAAGTTTTATCTGAGTTATCAAAGATTAATTCTACTGAAGCTTCCAAAGAGCTTTTAAATTGTTTATTTCCAGAGAAAATAAGATTTGCAGCTTTTGCAGCTCTAATCGATTTTATAGAAACTCTTCCAAGAACAAAACATAATGCATCTGTGATATTTGATTTTCCAGAACCATTTGGACCAACAATAACATTCATACCTTCTTCGAACGGAATTTCAGTTTTTCTAGCAAATGATTTAAACCCCTGCATTATAATTTTTTTTACGTGTGGCATGATATTCTTTAGAAAGGAGGGTTTTTAAGGATTTATGGCTTTTTTATTTTTTGATAATATTGACTAAATTAATTTTTAAGAGTTCATATTTTGAGTATTTTAGAATATTAGAATAAAGTTTCTTGTGCCTTTGCTTTTTTTAATTTTTTTACAGTACTCCATGAATGCCTGATTATACTTTTAAATTTTTCATTATCATAATTTTTTTTTATGAACTCTTTAGTTTTTGGGTCTGCAGGGTATCCTGAACCAAAGTCTTGTTTTAGTTCAATTCTTAATTTTAACATTTCTTCCTCTCTTTTTTCTTTTGCTATAATTGATGCAGCAGAAACAACAGGGTGATTAAAATCTGCTTTATGTTCGGCTTTAATTGTTATTCTATCTTTATCTTTAATTAGATTTTTTACAAAGTTTCCCCAAGTTTCAGTGTTTACAGATGGGCAATCAATTATTGCTGTAATTTCTTCAGTAGTTTCATTTGCTAATTTATTGATAATCATTGCTGTTTTAATTGCTTCAAGATCATTTAAATTAGTGGATTCGTCAATTTCTATTGGTTTAGAAATTTCAATATGGTGTTTATATTCTTGTTTAAATTTATTACCAAGTATCTTTCTTTTAGTTGGTGTCAAAAGTTTTGAGTCTTTTGCTCCTTGTTCTGCAAGTTTTGATTGTTCAGAATCTTCTATTAAAACTCCTGCTAAAACCATAGGTCCTAAGACTGGTCCACGTCCTGCATCATCTATTCCAATTAGTTTCATAGTTTGTTAAAAGATTATTAGTTTATAAGATTAATCTACAATATTTTCTACATTCTTTATTTGAAGATTTTAGTTTAACTATTTTAATCTAAATAAACTCTTAAAAAGTTTTATAGCGAGGGCAGGATTTGAACCATGCGACCTCAAGGTTATGGGCCTTGCGAGCTGACCAGACTGCTCCACCTCGCTATATTATTATGTGTTAATTTTTGCTTTTAAAGATTACTAATTTTATTTAAGCATCATCACATTCATCTGCAGTTACTTTCCATAAATTTTCATAATCTTTTTTCCTTTTTGCAGAACATTTTTCACAATATTTTCTTGGATATCTTGCACCTGCTTTTTGTTCAAATTCTTTTCCACATTCAACACAGTTTTTCTTTAGCGGTTTTTTTGCCTTTGGATCTACGTAAATTACCATGTTATTTTAAGGAAAAATTTCTTTATAAGATTAACTATATTTTAGAAAGAGATAATGTGATTATGAGCACATAGGGAATCGAACCCCAAGCTGCCGGGTTGGAGCCGGCCATTTTACCATTAAACTATGTGCCCAATAATAAAATACATGATTAACGATTTAAAAAGTGTATTGTTTTGTTTAATTACCAAATATGTTCTTCATCTGCTGGTTTGTTTTTCAACCTTCTTAATGCTGCTCTAACATTTTTATTAAGTTGTTTCATAGAATCTTCTAATTGTGCTTTATTTTTTGTTCCAGTACAGACAAGTTTTCCATTACTAAAAAGTAAAAATGTAGCAGTAGGGTTATCCAGTTTATAGACTAATCCTGGAAATTGTTCAGGTTCATATTCGGTATTTTCCAACTCCAAAGATAAAGTGTTTAAATTTAAATCTAAATTAATAGATCCAGAGGCAACAATGTTTTGAACATTTATTTTTGGTTTTATTGTTACATTTACTCCAACTTTTTTAAGTTGTTTAATTACTTGATTAACAACATCTTTAACTTGGGCTATTGATTTTGTTCCAGTACAAACGAGATTTCCTGAAGAGAAAACTAGGACTGCAGATTTTGGTTCTTTTACTCTTAATACAAGTCCTGGAAATGTGTCTGGATTGTATTCAGTATTTGGTTGTGTTCTTGCTAATTTTGTCAAGGATACTTCTTTTTCTAATGATGTTGTTGCAACAATATTTTGAACAATTAATTTTGTTTCTTTTTTAGAAGTCTTTTTTTTACTTTTTTTTACTACCTTTTTCTTAACTACCATGATTCATAAAATTAAATTTTGTTTATAAAGGTATTGGTTTATAAATGGTTTCTATTTATAAAGGCCTCGTCGTTATAAACTTAGAAATAAATAAATTTATGCTTTTTAGTAAAAGCAGTTATTTTAAAACAAATTTGGAGCACTTACATCATCAGCATCGCTTGGAAAATTTCCAATTTGACATCTAACAGTTCTTTTTACATCTTCTCCAGAACATTTTCTTTCTAATAAATTAAGAGCTTCTAATGCATTTTTCCCAGACAATGTAAGAGAATAATCATTGATTTTTTGTTTTTAAGGATTGTTATCTTTGAATATTTCTTTTGAAAAAATAGTTAGTTAATCTCTCTTTCTATTTCTTCTAAACTAGTGATATCTTCAACACCCCTATCTGGCCTTAATCTTAGAATTCTTGGAAATCTTAAACCAAAACCAGAAGAGTAAGTTTGCGATCTTTGAATATTCTGATATTGAACAGTTACAATAATTTTTGGTTCAACCTTAACTTCTCTTCCGGTTTCTTTAATTGTTAGTTTTTCTAACATTTCAGTTATTTCCCCATATGATAATCCTTCTTCAGCTTTTTCTTTTAAACCAGTTGAGACTTTTCCAATTTCAAATAATTCACCAGATTCATCTTTACAAGATACATTAAAACTAGTTAACCATTTTCCTCTTTTACCAGTTCCCCATTCTGCACCAGTTATTACCAAATCAAAGTCCTTATCAACTGGTTTTAATTTTACTCCATAACCAACTCTTGCACCAGGTTTATAAGGTGCAGAAAGAGATTTTGCCATTAAACCTTCTTGATTATCTTCTAATGCTGATTGGTAAAATTTTTCTATTTCTTCTACTTTTTCACTTATTAGTTGTTTAGCTAAGATTATTTTGTAAGCTTCTTCAGTGGTTATTTTTTTTAATAGTTTAGCCCTATTTACAAATTTCTCCTTTATCAAAGATTTACCTTCATAGTAAATTATGTCAAATAAAACTAATTCTATTGGAAGTTTTTTAGCCATTTTATCAATATCATATTTTCTTCTTATTCTTTGCGAAATTGCTTGAAAATCTGTGTACTGTTTAGTTTTAGAATTAAATCCAACAGCTTCACCATCTAATATGAAACTTTCTCCAGAAACATTTTTTAAAACATATTCTATTATTTCTGGAAATTGTTTTGTTACTTCTTCAAGTCTTCTTGTAAAAATTTTAATTTTTCCATTTTTTTCTTTATTAATCATGACTCTAAAACCATCATATTTATATTCAAATGCTGCAGGTTTTCCAACGATTCTAAATGCATCTTCAATATTTTTTGCCTTTGGAAATAGCATTACTTTCAAAGGTTTTCCAGGAGATAATTTTATTAATTCTAAAGAATTAGTTTGTGCTTTTTCAAAGACTTCTGCAAAATCTGTTGATTTGTTATATGCTTCTTGGATTAACTCTGAATATTTCTTTTTTTCTTCTAAATTACTTGGAGAAAAACAATAATTTGCAATTGAATCTCTTAATAGTCCATCACCAACACCAATTTTTAAATCACTTAAAACTGTTCTAACAATAAACTTTGTTTCAGTAGGGGATGCAGAATTTAATAATTCTATAATCAATCCAATTTTTCTATCTACTGTTCCTTTTCCAGCGTAAGTTGTAATTTTTTTAAGATTATTAAAAACTTTTTCAACAGTTAATTTAGACGAGAAAAGTGAACTTTGTTTTTTCCTTTTTGCTAAACTTTCAGCAGCTTTTCCAATTTCTCCAAATTTTTTGAATTCTTCTAAGACTACCGAATCTTTTTCACCGATTGATTTTCCAATTGCTCTGATTACTAGTTGGTGTGAAATTCCTAATTCTCTGGAATCATAATCTGGAAATACTTTCCCCTTAAATAAATAAATGAATTTTGGAGTTTCTTTTATTTCTTTTAAAAAATTAGCTAATATCTCTGTTTTTTCTAATCCTTTTGAAGTATTTTCAAGAAGATTGTAAGTTGAGCTAATTTTTTCATAATCCATACATTAACAAAATTTCTTTTATTTATATTATTAACTAAATTAAATTAATTAGTTTTTTTATTTAAAATTTCTTTAACTAGTAAGATAATAAAAATAATCAGAAATACACCTATAAAAATTGTTAATTGCATTTTTAAGGATACTGAACCAGCATAGGATAGGATGAAAATTACTGGAATAACTCCTAAAATTGTTGCAAGAGTATACTTTAAGATATTTATTTTGCTGAATAATCCCAATGCATAACTAAGGATATCTACAGGAATAACTGTTCTTAAAATAAGAATTGTTAGAAACGAATCTTTTAACATAATTTTTTTTTCTAGTTTTTCTAGTTTTTTTAGAGGGATTAATTTTGAAATTATTGGAATTCCAAAGATTTTTGCAATATAGAAAGTTATGATTGAACCTAAGGTCCAAGAAATTAAAGTTATGAATCCTGTAAAAACCCATCCAAAAAGTCCACTCATTATTGGTATTAGGGGTATTGAACTAACTGGTGCAATCACAATAGCGAGTATAACAATCAATGAATAAATTATGGCCCCTTTGAAACTGTGTTTTATAAGTTGTTCAAAAAAGGGTAGATTTTTTTTCATTAAAATAGTAAGTCCGGAGAATAAAATTATGATTATGACTATTTCTAAGATTGAAATTAGTTTTTCTTTGTTCATTTTAATTTATTTAGTGTTTGTTTAAATTTATTTTTTTACCTTAAGCAATTTTTTCTTGAAAAAAGATTTCTTTTTATTAAAGGAATTTTTTAAGTATCCTTTTAGATTAGACTTCTAAAAAGTTATTGATATAAAAACCTTTTTAAGTTGAAGTGCGTCTATAAATTTATGAGAGCATGCCGGAGTGGTCAAACGGGGCAGACTCAAAATCTGTTGGCTTATGTCTACGGGGGTTCGAATCCTCCTGCTCTCATAATTTTCCCAGAAAAAGTATCTTGTTAGGTTTCTTTTTAATTTTAATAAAACTAAGAAGTTTTAAAATTTGTTTAAACGAATGAATGATTAATTTTCTTCAAACCATTTTAATTTTTCCCATTTAGGTAATTTTTTTATTAAATATTCCTTTTTACATGCATCACTTCTATTTTTACATTCTTTAAAAGAGATTAGATGGTTAAATCCATTTCTAAAAACATATTTACTTCCTTTTCCATCGATATGTGCTTGCATTCTTTTTTTTATATTGTTAGTTACACCTGTATAAAATGAACCAGTATCACATTCTAAGATGTATACATACCATTTTCCCACAGTTTCTTCCATGTATTGAATTGTCTTTTTGAATATATAAAACATTTTAAACTCATTAACCAAGTTAAATTTATGAAAGAAGAATTTTGCAAGTTTATTGTTGATCAAGGGCTATCACCTTTTAGTTCTGTAAAGACTTCAATTAGTAAGAATGCAGATTCAATTTATAAAACAAGAGATGCAAAAGTAGTCCATAATCGTCTTTTAAGCAAGATTTCTTCAGAGTTTAATTTTTCTGAAACATCCAATCTTTGGCATGTTATTCCTTTTACCTCTAATCTTGATTTGTTAAATTATCGTCAAGAATTTTTTAAGCAGATTAAAGGAATTATTCGTACAGATTTTTTAGAAGAATTGAAAGTTCCAAGAATTAATTGGTCTCCAAAGTATGAGGTAATTGCTGTTACAGAGGATGAATCCATTTTTATGCAATTGAAAGAATTTGGGTGTACAGTAAAATTGTTAATTTCTGAACAAGATTTAGCAGAACTAGAAAGATACGATATTGTCCAAGTAATTGATTGTGATAATTTTCAAAGATCTTTGGAGACATTATCACAAACAGTTTTTATTAAGGATGTTGAGGATATTTATCTTGAGAGATATTTAGAGAAACTTTCCGGTTGGAAAGAAAATTTAGAAGTTTTAGGAAAGAACATAACTACTGGTGAGATATTTAAGATTACGGAAGAATTGTCGTCGTTATTTTCTTTTTTTGTTGAAACTTCAACAAAGATTATTACTAGAGAAAAAGTTGAAGAGACTTTAGATGAGATGAATATTATACTTGAAGAAAAATTAAAAGATTTTACAATTTCTGGGGGATCTTTAATGAAAATTATGGCTGAAGGAAAACTTCCAGAAGATTTTCAAAAAATGATTAATAAAATTATACAAGATAGTAAAATCCCCTCACATATTTTTAATATTTCTATCCCTGTTTCAATAGATGAAAAAGAATTAGAAGATTTAATTAGAAGACAGAGTTCAAATGAGTTTACAGATTTAGCTGAAGAAGTAAAATTAAACTCAAGTTTAATAAAATTAATTCCTGAAAAATTATCTAGATTATCAAGTCTTTTAATTGTTCTTGATTTTTTAGGTGGGATTTCAAAATATCTTGAATTAACAGAATCTTATCCCTGTAAATCTGAAGAGTTAATTTTAGAAAATTCTAAAAATTATTTTTTAGATAACGCTCAACCTATTTCGTTCAGATTAGATATGGAAAATAAATGTTCTATTTTAACTGGGGCAAATTCAGGTGGTAAAACTACTCTTTTAGAACATTTAATTCAATCTATAAGTCTTTTTCAACTCGGTCTTCCAATCAACGGTTCTTTCAAAACTCCACAATTTACTGAAGTGTATTATTTTGCTAAAAACAAAGGTGTAGCAAATAAAGGGGCTTTTGAAAATCTCCTTACGCAGTTGTCAACAATAAAACCAGGTAGTCAAACGTTGATTTTAGCAGATGAGATTGAAGCAGTAACTGAACCAGGAGTAGCAGGTAAGATAATTGCTACAACTGCAGATTATTTTTTAAATAAGAATTGTTTTTTAGTAATCGCAACCCATCTTGGTTATGAAATAAAAGAAGTTTTACCAAAAGGTGCAAGAATTGATGGGATTGAAGCTAAAGGTTTAGATAAGGATTTTAATTTAATCGTAGATCATAATCCCGTTTTGGGAAGATTAGCACATTCAACACCAGAGTTAATTGTTGAGAAAATGGCAAATTCTAGCGATTTAGAATATTTTGAGTATTTGAATAAGTCTCTTAAAAAATTTAACAGTTAGTTATAACGCTAAGATATAAAAACATCTTTGTTTCTTTTTTTATATGGAAGAAGGGTTTGATTCAGAGAAATATTTAGAGTTTATTTCTAAAGAAATTAAATTACGAGCAAAGGGGTTTAAGAGATTTTATCTTGAAGTCGGAGGAAAATTAATTTTTGATGGCCATGCTTCAAGAGTGTTGCCAGGATATAATCCTAAGAATAAATTACATCTTTTAAGTTCTTTTAGAAATTTAGGCATTATTTATTGTATAAATGCTAATGATTTAGAATCAAAAAAGAAGTTAACAAAAAAGAAAGTGAATTATGTGAGCCAGATAAAAAAAGAATTGGAAGAATTTTCATCTAAAGGCTTTCATCTAGAAACAGTAGTTATTACAAGGTTTAAAGAGGGGAAAAAGTATAAAAAAGTTAAAAAATTTCTTAAATATTTAAAAAAGAAGAAGATAGATTCGAAGGTTTTTAGAGAATGGGATAATTATTCTGAGGAAACAAAATTTGCTTTAGAAAGTTTTAAGGATAATGGGTATATTTATTTAAAAAAAAGGTTAATAGTTTTGACAGGTCCTGCAGGAAATTCTGGAAAAATGGCGGTAGCTTTGAGCCAATTATATCATGAAATAAAAAATGGAAAAAAAGTTAAATATGCTAAATTGGAAACATTTCCTGTTTGGGATTTACCCTTAAAACATCCAATAAATTTAGCATATGAGGCTGCAACTGCAGATTTAGGAGATAAGAATATGCTTGATAAATTACATCTTAAAGCTCATAAAATTAAAGCAACATCTTATAATCGTGATTTGAATAATTTTAAAATTTTGAGAAGAGTTACAAGTAAAAGAAATCCCTTTGGTTATAAATCTACGACAGATATGGGTATAAGCGGGATAAAATTATCAATTACTAACGAAAAAATTTGTGAAGCTTCAGCATTAAAAGAAATAATTAATAGGTATGAGTGGTACAAAGAAGAGGTTAAGAAAGGTAGGGAAGATAGAAAGACAATAGAACGTATGAGACAGATTGCTAGAAAAGCAGAGTAGTTTTAAATTTATTTTGTTATAACAATTAAGTTTTGTTTAGAAATCTGTATTTTTACTCTGTCTTTTTTATTAAAGTCATAAAAGATATTTGAATCAATTATTATTATGCCATCCGTATTTTGTTTAGAATAAATTTCTATTGTTTTTGTTTTTGTTATTTTTCCTGAAGTTATTTTTCCTTTGAAAAGTTTTCCTTTAAATTGTTCTCTTACAATAAATCTTAATTCTTTTTTACTTTGTTTAAATTTTTTACCTCCAGTAGACTTGAACCAGGCAGTGCTTCCAGTACCTGTAGAAATTATTATTCCGGAGCTTCTTTGTTCTTCTTCTTTTTTATTGAATTTTAATACATATCTTGAAGCATGTGCTTGGGTTTTTGTTCCAACATAGACTTCATTTATTGCTAGTTCTTTCAGGAATTTATTATTTAGTATAATTCTTGCTCTTGTTTTTTGTTTAATTTTGTAGTTTCCATTTAAGATTTTTATGATATTTTTATTATCCAATGCAGAGATTTCTTTCAACGCTCCTTCAGAGGTTAGTGGGTCACTATTTAACCCAAGTATTGGGGTATTTCGTAAAAAATGTGAAACTCCAATAAAGATTCCATCACCACCAAGAGTAATTATTAGGTCTTTATGTTTTAGGTTTTCTTTTTTCAAGGATTGATATTTTATCCAAGAGTGATTAATATTTAAATCTTTTAATATTTTTTTAATATTTTTAGCACTCTTTTTATGATTTTTTGTTTTTTTTGAACTTTCAATAACGAGTATTTTTTTAAATTTTCTTCCCATTTTTTTAATCTATTCTATCTAAAAAAGCCCTGACCTCTTTATAAGTTTTACATTCCCTTACCCATTGTGCTCTTAGTGATGTTTTTATATCTCTGAAAAGCCAAAAAACATGTTGAGTTAATTCAGTAATTGAGTCTCTTTTTTCAAATTTTTCATAAAGATTAATAAATTCTAAAATTTCAGCCTTGACATTTTCATTAGTTTTTTTAAAATTTTTATTGAAAACCCAAGGGGCATGTTTTGCTTCTCTACCAATCATTACAAAATCACAACCAGTTTTTTTTAATAATTCTAATCCTTCTTCATATGTTGTAATATCTCCATTTGCTATAATTGGGATTTTAGATTTTTCTTTTACTTGTTTCATTATTGTCCAGTTTGATTTTTTCCCATATTTTTGTTGAACAGTTCTTCCATGTATTGCAATTGCACTAACACCACATTTTTCAAGCATTTGACAAATTTTTACAGCATTTATTGTTTGTGCGTCCCATCCAATTCTAATTTTACAAGTTACTGGTTTTGAACTTTCTTTAATTAAAAGTTTTACTCTTTCTTCTAGGAGTTCAGGATTTCTAAGTAAGTAAGCACCAGATCCTTTTCCTATTTGATTTTCAAGAATACACCCCACATTGAAGTCTATTATATCTGCGTAAGGTTCAATTAATTTTACTGCACGTTTTAGATTTTTTAAATCAAATCCTGCAAGTTGTACAGAAACAGGTCTTTCATTATCTAAGATATTTAAGTATTCTTGAATTTCCTTATCAGTTTTATTTTCAATTTTATCTGCGTCAATCATTTGAGTATAAACTAATCCAGCACCATTTTTTTTAGCTAATAGTCTCTGGGCTGTACAATTTACTGCAGCCATTGGTGCGAGAATAAATCTATTTTCAATTTCAACATTCCCAATTTTCAACATTCCCATAGTTTATGGAAGAATTTTTAGTTTATAGGTTTTTAGATATATTCGATAGATATTAAAATGGTCTTTTGTTGTAGTTTTTAAGAAGATGGAGATACAATTTTTAGGTGCTACAAAGGGAGTAACTGGTTCTTGTTATAGTTTAAGTTTAGGTAATGAAAAATTGTTTATAGACTGTGGAATGTTTCAAGGGGATAAAGATTCTGAAAGATTAAATTATCAAAGTTTTAAAGTAAATCCAAGAGAATATTCTGCATTATTACTTACTCACGCTCATTTGGATCATTGTGGGAGGATACCTTTATTAGTTAATGAAGGTTTCAATGGGAAAATTTATGCTACCGATGCAACAAAAGCTTTAGCTTTTATTGTAATGGCAGATTCTGCAAAAATTGCAATGGAAGATGTAAGAAATGAAAATAAAAGAAGAGCAAGAGAAAATCTTCCACAAAGAAAACCTATTTTTTCCATGGAAGATGTAACAAAAGCTATGCGTTTATTTAAGCCAATAAAGTATGGAGATTTAGTTAAAGTTACAGATAATTTTTCTGCAAAGTTTTATGATGCAGGGCATATTCTTGGATCATCTTCCATACAAGTAATAGCAAATGATAAAGGGGTTGAAAAGAAGATTGTATTTTCTGGAGATTTAGGTAATAAAGAAACAATTCTCGTAAGAAAAACTGAATTTATAAAAGATGCTGATTATGTTCTTATGGAATCAACATATGGAGATAGATTGCATGAATCTTTAGTTTCTAGAAAAGGAGAGTTAATTAGAATAGTAAAAGAAACTTTTAATAGGGGTGGTAAATTGATGATTCCTTCTTTTGCTATTGAAAGAACTCAAGAGTTATTATTTTATTTAGATGAGCTGATGACCGAGGGAATAATTCCCAAGATGCCAGTTTTTTTAGATTCCCCAATGGCAATAAGGGCTACAGAAGTTTTTAAGAAGTTTACTAAGTATTTTAATAATGATGTCCAGAATAGATTAAAGACGGATTCAGATGTTTTCGGTTTTCCCGGTTTGAAGATGACTATGGGTAGGACAGATTCTATGGAGATAAATACTTTGAATGAACCATGTATTATTATTGCTGGAAGTGGAATGTGTACTGCTGGAAGGATAAAACACCATATTGTTAATAACATCGAAGATGAGAAAAATACTTTATTATTTATTGGTTTTCAAGTTGAGGGTACTCTTGGAGCACACATTAAGTCTGGTGAAAAAAGAATTAGATTATTAGGTAGGGAAGTAGATGTTAAATCAAAGATAGAGGTTATAGAGGGTTTTTCTGCTCATGCAGACAGAGAAGGACTCAATAATTGGTTAAATTATTTTTCAAAAAAACCAAAAGTATTCTTGATTCATGGAGATTCAGAACAGAAATTAGCTTTATCAAAGAAATTGATTGAAAAAGGATTTGAGATAACAATCCCCTCATATGAAGAAATTATTAAATTATAATTTTTAGTTTAGATAATAAATTAATCCTAAAAGAATTAAGATTGTTAACATTAACATTATAGTTTTTTTAATTTGTTTTTCAGTTTTTGAAAGTTTATTCCATGAATTTAATCGATGATTTTTCTTCCAATTTTTTTTGTGATTATAAGAGAATCCCACAAAGATTATCCCAAGCACAATTAATAGAAAATCTTTCAAACAAATTCCAATTAGTAACCAAATAGACCCAATAATAAATCTCTCAAAATAATCTATAATTTTTCCTTTTTCTCTTTTAGTTAATAAAAGAATTGAACCAATCACCGAGATTAATAAAAGAAGTGTTGAGAATATAAAAGCAAGGAGATATACTTTAATCATTATTTTAATTATTTAATTTTCTTTATAAAGTTTTCTTTCAAAAGATTATTAAATGGTTTTTTGTTTTGTAGTTTATGAAAAAAAAGATTATTTGTTTGATTGCTGATGAAACAAATTTAAGTGAGCAAGAAGTAGAAAATTTGTTAGAGGTTCCACCATCAATAGAACTAGGAGATTATTCTTTCCCTTGTTTTTCTTTAGCAAGAATTAAGAAAAAATCTCCGGTTAAAATTTCAGAAGAAATTGTTAAGAAGTTAAAAAATTCTTTAGTGAATGAGATTTCAAAAATAGAATCAAAAGGACCCTATGTTAATATTTTTATTGATAAAAGTTTTTTAGCTAAAGAGATTCTTCTGAAAGATATTTTAAATTTTAAATTAGATAATAAAAGAATTGGTATAGAATATCCTTCACCCAATACTAATAAGCCATTACATGTTGGGCATTTAAGAAATATGGCTATTGGAGATTCAATTTCCAGAATTTGTTCATTTGTTGGAAATAAAGTTTTTCATTTAAATTTATTTAACGATAGAGGTATTTTAATTTCTAAATCAATCGTAGGTTATGAGTTGTATTCAAAAGGAAAAACACCTTCTGATGTTAGAAAGGAGGGTGATGTTTTTGTTGGAGATTTATATGTTCAGTTTAGTAAGGCATCAAAAGAAGATGAATCTCTTGAAGAACTTGCAAAAGATAAATTAAGAAAATGGGAAGCTGGTGATAAGAAAGTTTTAGAGTTATGGAGTAAAATGAATGCATGGACTTATGAAGGGATGAATAAAACTTTTAAGAAATTTGGTTTGTTAAATGTTGATAAAAATTATTATGAATCTGAATTATATTTAAAAGGAAAAAAGATTATAGAACAAGGGATTAAAAATGGTTTGTTTTCTAAAAAGAAAGATGGTGCAGTTTTTATTAATTTAGAAAAAGATAAATTGGGTGAAAAGATCCTAATTAGAAAAGATGGTACTTCAGTATATATGACTACAGATTTATACTTGGCAAAATTAAAAATAGAAGATTTTGATTTAGATAGCTCATATTATGTTGTTGGTAATGATCAAGAATATCATTTTAAGGTACTTTTTAATATTCTTAATAAATTAGGTTTTAAGAAAGATTGGAGACATTTGTCCTATGGCATGGTAACTCTTCCAGAAGGAAAAATGAAATCACGAGAAGGAACTGCAGTCTCGGCAGAAGATTTAATTGAAGATACAAAGAAGTTAGCCTTGGAAGGATTAAAGCAAAGAGATGCTTCAGGGGATGATTTAAAAGAGAGAGCGTTGAAGATATCTTTAGCAGCTATTAAGTATCATTTATTAAAAGTAGATTATAGGAAGAAAATTGTTTTCAATCCAAAAGAAGCTTTGGCATTTGAAGGAGACACAGGACCTTATTTACTTTATTCATATGCAAGGGCTTCAAGTATTATTAGAAAAGTAAAACAAAACAAAGAAGTAACATATTCTACTTTTCAGCCTATTGAAATTTTATTATTGAAAAAGATAGGTAACTTTGAAGAAGTTGTTAAAAAAGCTTATTTAAATTCTGCTCCAAATTTAATTGCAAATTATTCATATAGTCTTGCTAAATTATTCAATGAATTTTATCATTCTTGTCCAGTTGTTAGTAGTGATAATGAAGGATTTAGATTAAAATTAGTTGATAAGTTTAGAGATACTTTAAAAGTTTCATTGAATTTACTCGGAATTGAAGTTTTAGAAGAAATGTAATTTTTTTAAATAAGCTTTATAAAGTACTTTTGTTTTTTAGTTTTATGGGTTTGGGTAAACAAGTTAACAAAGTATCTGAAGGTTTTAGAGAGAAATTTTTTCAGATACATGGAATAGAATTTCTTGCTGTTTGTGGCAATCCTGCAGAGATTTTAGATTCCAAAGTTAATGATGGTTTAATGGAATATCAGTTTACAAGAAATGATTTGATCTTAAAAGAATCTCCTAAAGAATTTGGTTTTGTTTCACAATTTAGTAATTATTTCGGAGAGATGAGTTATTCATTATAATTTATAAAAAATTTTTTTCTTCAAAAGAATTATTTATTATTTTTTTTCAAAATTAAATCTTCTTAAAACTTTTCCAAGCTACTTCAAATAGCTGTTCTAGTGCTTGTGCAAAGAATTCAGTGTTTAACCAGATACCTAAGTCGTATGTTGGATGAACTGTTTCATCATCTAATAGCATAAACATTAATTGTTCACTATCAATTATTAAGAATCTTGCTTTTAATCCTTCAATATCTCTAACCTCAGCTACTCTTTTAAAATCTTGTGCTACTTTTTTATTTGATTCATTTATTGGAGCTGCAATTCTTATTTTAACTCCTCTTTTCTTTGCTTTTTCTAGAGAGTCCATAAGAACTTCTAATTTCCGATTTAGACCATCAGCAGTAGTTACCAAAGTAATTGTGTTTTGTGATTCTCTAATAAGCATATCTAAGTGATTATACAGATTTTGTCTTCCCTTAAGAGCTCCAGATAATTCTGATGGTTCAATGTGTTTAACTCCTTCGGTAAATAATCCTGTCAATTCTACCAATACTTCATCACCTTTTAATTTTTCTAATCTTTTAGATTTTTCAGATGCCTCAACAACTAAATTTTTCTTCACTCTCTCAACCACTTCTTCAGGTTTAAGAGCTACAAATTTAATTGGTTTTCCTAATTTCATAATTATGAATCCTTTCTTTTCTAAAGATTCAAGAATATCATATGTTCTACTTCTTGGAACATCTGAGATTGAAGATAGTTCTCCAGCTGTTGATTGTCTTAAAGATAATAGTGCAGTCCAAACTTTAACTTCATATAAATTTAAATCAAAAATCTTTCTTAGTCTGCTTAAGAATTCTTCTTTTACTATCATATTATTTTTATATCCTTTTAGTATTTAAAGGTTTCCCTCTTTTGTCTCCCTTATAAGTGATTAATTATTCTTAGTTTAAATTTCTTATTTTTTATATTTCCACTCAATATTTCTTCAGAATCTTCTTTAATAGTTTCAAAGTTAATTTCATTTGCTCCAGTTCTTTTTATAAGAAACTCAATATTTTTCTTTATCATTTCATCAAATTCTGATTCAATGATTAGATTAATTTTATTTTCTTTAACAAGTCCAATTTTTTTCCTTTTAGCTTGGATTACTCTTGAAATTTCTCTTGTAAATCCTTCAGATTTCAATTCTTCAGTCAAATTAAAGTCTAAGTTAATTTCTAAAGTAGTATCCTTGCTTTGTTTTTCTTGATATTTTTTAATATTTAATTCTTCAAGAATAATCAATTTCAATTCTTCAGATAATTTAATGTTTGAAGAAACAGTAATTTTCGCCAAGGGCCATTTTAAGCCGATTCTTTCTTGATCCCTCATTCTAAGACCTTTTGAAACAATTTCACGAACATAATCCATTTGATTTTCAAGTTCTTCATTTATTAAATTTTCATTAGTTAAGGGCCATTTACTCAAATGTACTGATTCTTCATTTGTAATATCTTTATAAATTCGTTCAGAAATAAAAGGAATTAATGGAGACATAATCTTTGAAAGATTTTTTAGAACATATTTTAAAATTTCTTTAACATTTTTCTCTCCAGAGTTAAATCTCTCTCTAGATCTTCTGACAAACCAATTTGATAAATCATCTACAAAGATTCTTATTTCATTACAAGACTGAATAGTGTTATATTCTTTAAGATTTTTTGTAACTGTTTTTATTAGTTTATTAGTTTTTGATAATATCCATTTGTCGAGAGGATTTTCAGAGTTTAGTGTTCCCTCTTTGATATTTGGATAAAGTTTATAGAAATTATTAACATTATAAAGAAGCATAATTACCTTTTTGTAAATTTCTTCAACTTGTGAATCCATAAATTTTATATTGTCAGCATTCATTACAGTACTTCCAGCTAAATAAAATCTTAGTGCATCTACTCCAAATTTTTCCATAAGGATTGTTGGATCTGTAAAATTATTTTTTGATTTTGACATTTTTTGTCCATCTTTAGCAAGAATTGTTCCAGTAGTTACAACATTTTCAAAAGGAATATCATCAAATAAGATTGCAGAGATAACATTCATGTAATAGAACCAAGCTCTTACCTGCCCGATATATTCTGCAACATATTGTGCAGGGAAATTTTCTTCGAAGAACTTTTTATTTTCAAAAGGATAGTGGAATTGAGCAAAAGGCATCGCACCTGATTCAAACCAACAGTCTAATACTTCTGGAATTCTTTTAAATTCTTTTCCATCTTTTTCTAAGATAATTTTATCTAGGTAATCCTTATGTAAATCTATTTTTTCTTTTGGTAGATTTTTTGCATATTTTTTTAATTCTTCTTCTGAACCAATTACAAGTAATTCATTATCTTTTGATTTCCAAATGGGTATAGCAGTTGCCCAGTACCTGTTTCTTGAAATATTCCAATCAGGTGCGGTTTCAATAGTATATTTTACTCTTCCATTTTTTAAGAATTCTGGATGCCAATTTAATTTTTGATTTAATTCTAATAATCTTTTTTTTATTTTTTGGATATTTACAAACCATGCAGGCAATGCTCTATAAATTAATTTAGTATCGCACCTGTAGCAAAAAGGATATTCATGTTTTACTTTTTTAATCATTACAACTTTATTTTGTTCTTTTAAGAATTCAATAATTTTATCATTAGTTTTGTGAATGTATTGCCCTGCAAAATCTTTTATTTCTTCTGTAAAGTTCCCTTTTTCATCAACTGGTTGAACTAAGGGGATATCATATTTTTTACAAATTGCATAATCTTCTTCACCAAATGCTGGAGCTGTATGGACTATTCCAGTCCCATCTTCAGCAGTTACAAAGTCACCACATAAGAATTTAAATGCATTTTTTGTTTCAGAGAAATAATCAAAAAGTGGTTCATATTTTTTCCCTTCAAGTTCTTTTCCAGTTATTTCTTTAAGTATTTCATATTCTTTTTCTTCTTTAAAGAAATTAGAAATTAGATCTTTTCCAAGTATGTAAATTGTTCCGTCAGAAGTGTCTTTTAAGTATACATATTTTAATTTTGGATTTACAGTTAATGCAAGATTTGAAGGTAATGTCCAGGGTGTCGTTGTCCAGGCTAATGCATATGCTTCTTCATCTTTTAATTTGAATTTTACAACAATAGTATTTTCTTTTATGTTTTTATATGAATTATCCATTGCAACTTCTGCTTTCGCAAGTGGTGTAGAACAACGAGGACAATACATAAGAATTTTTTCACCTTCATAGATATATCCTTTTTCAAATAGTTGTTTAAATGCCCACCAAACACTTTCTATATATTCATTGTCCATAGTTTTATAACTATTTTCCATATCGACCCATCTTCCAAGTCTATTTATTACATTTTTCCAATCATCAGTATAACCTAGAACTTTGCTCCTACAATATTTATTAAATTTATCAACTCCCATTTTTTCAATTTCATCTTTTGAGTTTATCCCAAGTCCTTTTTCTGCAATATGTTCAACTGGAAGTCCATGACAATCCCAACCCCAAACTCTCCGAACATATCTTTCATTCATTGTCCAAAATCTACCATAGATATCCTTTATCACAGAACCGAGTAAATGTCCATAATGAGGCATACCTGTGGCAAAAGGGGGTCCATCAGAGAATACAAATGCTTTCTTATCTTTTGTTTGCTCAAGTGATTTTTCAAAAATTTTATTTTCATTCCAAAAATTTAGAATTTCTTTTTCTTTTTCATTAACAGTTTGTCTTTTTTCAGTCATAATTTTAAATTGAGATCTTAGTTTTTATTTGTTTTGTTTTATAATTTCTCTAAATATTCTTTTTCTATCTCTTGAAGTTTAGAGGGGATTATAAAACAAAATGGAGATTTTATTTCTTTTATTTTATCAATTGATTCATAGATTATTTGAGAATTTTTAGTTCCAAGATTTTTACAAATAATGATTTTATTTAGATTTAGATTAAATTCTTTTGAAGCAATTTTTAATTGTTCAATTGCTTTTTTAATGGGTAGTGAGATATCAATTAGCAAGAGTGAATGAGCATTGATTGATTGATTTTGAATGATGTATTCCATAAAAGAATGAGGTTTCCAAGTATCTGTCCAAGTTGGCATTGAAGATATTTTTCCAAACTTATAAGGTTGTAGTCCAGTTTCAGCAATTGCTGTTAGAATTGAAGCATTATGGTAAATTTTAAATTTTAAATTTTCTTTTTTACAAGCAAGTAATAATTGTGTATGTGTTGTTGCAGATAATGAATCTCCGTAAACTAGTAAGGAGATATTTTTATTTTTTGCTTTTATTATTACAGATTCATTTTCTACTTCTTCCCTGTTTAGTGGTTGAATCTTAATTTTGAGATTTTTTTCTAATTCGCTAAAAGAGTAAGGAAAATCAACAGTATAATTTTCGATATAGACTTCTTCAGAGTTTTTTATAGCTTCCAATGCTTCAAGAGTTATTGATTTTTCATTTAACCCAAGACCTATTAAATTAAATACCATTCTTAGAATAGTTTTTGAGGGTTTTTAGTAGTTTTGGTTATAACTTTTAATTATTTTTTCCAAAATAAAATTAGAAGTGTAATAAAAAGTAATGTTTTAGCAATTATAATATTTATAAAATAGAAGATTAAAATGCTTATTGAAGTTATTAAAATAATTGTCGGAAAGTATTGTTTTTTACAGTAAATTTTTTTTTCATCTTTTGTCAGACTTTTTGCAAAAATTCCTAAAGGAATTGCACAGAGAATCAAGATTAGAGATATAATTTGCATAAAGTTTATTAGGTGTTTAAGATTATAAGTCTTATGGATGTTGTGAAAAAAATATTAAGTGGAAAATTATTTATTTACCCTACAGATACAATTTATGGTCTTGGTTGTAACGCTTTAGATGTTCCAGCGGTTCAAAAATTAAAAGATTTGAAAAGAAGAGACAAAAATAAGCCATTAAGTGTTATAGCACCTTCGATAAAATGGATAGAAGAAAATCTTATTGTCGATGTTGATTTATCAAAGTATCTTCCAGGACAATATACCTTAATTCTTAGGAAAAAGAAAAGAAATTTTTTAAATCATGTTGCTAAGGGTGATACTTTGGGGGTAAGAATTCCCAATTGTGATTTTTTTAAGAGTATTCAATTAGCTAAAGTTCCATTTATTACTACATCAGTTAATCTTTCTGGAGAATCATTTGCAGTTTCAACAAGTTTAATTGATGAGTTTATTAAAAGCCAGGTAGATGAGATTATTGATGGTGGTGTTTTGAATGGAAGACCTTCAACTTTGATTTTCAATGGAAAAGAGATTAAAAGGTGATTAGCAAAATAATAAAAACTATGCTTTTTTTCTTCCAACCCGAATGATAGGAGAGATAAGCATACGTCCTTCGGACAAATAGCTTTTTGTTTTAGACAAAAATAGAAAAACTACTTATTTTCGAATGTCAAGAAAAATGTAAAGACTTTTAATCTACAACTTATCAGATCAATGAAAACTTACAAAATGCTTTGCACTTTGTCTAACGAAGGATAAAATGTTCACAAAGCTCACCAAAATTTTTCATTGATTAGTGAGTTTTAAATAAAGATAATAAAAATAAAAAAGAAATTAGATTTATAATCTAACCCTAAGACCACCTTGTGTTTTTCTAGCAATTTCTTCACATGCTTGTAAAACTTCGCTTTCATATACAAGAACGTCAAGAGCAGAAGATTCTATACCTCCATAGGCGATATTTCTCTTGTCATGTGTTTTAGTTACTTGTGTTTTTATAAGTCCGAAAAGACTTTTTTTGATAGTTCTTTCTGGTTGGTCTAGTTTTGTTTTCTGAATTAAATGGTAACCTTTCAATTCAGGAGCATATAAAGGCATTAATATGCCAATATCCCTATTTTCAAAATAGGGTCTTACTTCTAATCCCTGATATGCAGGTTCTAGACTTTCTTTCAGAACATCCATTACAGCTTTCATAGCAGTAGTTTTATTCCTTATTTGTGGAAATCTCTCTACAAGATCTGCATTTGTTATTTGTGTTTTGTTCATTCTATTTGTCCTCCTTGCAAAAGTAGAAAAGAAATTCCATTTATAAATCTTTCTATTTTTAGTCATTTAATAGTGGTAAAGAGTATTCAAACTCCTCATTTTTTTGCAATGCATTGGAGACTCTCACTTCGTTAGGGTAAAGCAACAATAGTTAACAGAAAATCCTTACAGAATTTTCCCAAATTTTTTTTACAAAAAACTCTGGAAGTCATTACATTCCGCTTGTGTTTTTCAACTTTGATTTTCAATGGAAAAGAGATTAAAAGGTGATTAGCAAAATAATAAAAACTATGCTTTTCTTTTTTATATATGGAGTTTGTAGATGTTCATGCACATGTTGAAAGTTCGCGTTTTGAGGGTGATTTGAAAGATGTTTTAACTAGGGCAAAAGAGAAAGGTGTAAGTTTTATAATCAATTCAGGGGTCAATCCTGAAACAAATAGAAAAACTTTAGAACTTAGTAAGAAGTATTCTTTAATAAAAGCTAGTTTTGGGTTGTACCCAATAGATTCAATTATAGAACTTGTTGGACAGTTAGATGATGATGTTTCAAGAGTTATTAAACCTTTTTCAGTAGATAAAGAGATTAAATGGATAGAAGAACATTCAAAAGACTGTGTTGCAATTGGAGAAGTTGGTTTAGATTATCAGATTGCTCCAGATTTTAAAGAAGAACAAAAAGCAGTTTTTTTAAAAAGTATAGAACTTGCTAAAAAGATAAATAAACCAATAGTGATTCATTCTAGAAAAGCAGAGGCTGATGCTATTAAAATTTTAAAAGAAAATAATTTAAGGAAAGTTATAATGCATTGTTTTAATGGGAAAAAATCTTTAATTAGAGAAGGTGTTGAAGCTGGTTTTTATTTTTCTGTTCCTCCAGTGATTACTCGATTACAACATTTTGAAATGTTGGTAGATTTAGTTCCTCTTGAACAATTATTGACAGAAACAGATTCGCCTTATTTATCACCAATAGCAGGAGTTAGAAATGAACCTGCAAATGTTACAATTACAGTCAAGAGGATTGCAGAAATTAAGAATTTAACTGAAAAAGAAGTTGCTAAACAAATTTATAAGAATTCTGTGGAGTTATTCGATTTATGTTAGAAGGATATTTATTTGCTTTTGGTTCTGCAATTTTTTCTGCTTTTGCTGCAATTCTCGAGAAGAAGATTTTATTTAAGGATAAAGCTTTATCTTTTTCTTTTCTTTTAGGTTTTTTTAATTTTATTATCTCAATCCCTTTTTTCTTTTTTATAGATTATCATTCATTAACATTAATTAGTCTTTTTGTGTTGTTCTTTAAAAGTTTTTTAGGTGCAATTTCTTTTGTGTGTGTTATGCTCGCAATTAAAGATTTAGAGATTAGCAAAGCTTTACCAATGTTGATTCTTACTCCTGGATTAGTTGCAGTTTTTGCATTTCTTATTCTTGGAGATGTTTTATCTTTTTTTGAAATTATTGGAATTTTATTTTTACTAATAGGGACGTATGTTTTGCAATTAGGTGGAAAACTGGATTTTTTAACTCCCGTAAAAAAACTATTTAGTTCAAAAGGAAATAAGTACATTTTTATCGCACTTTTTTTATTTACTACTACTTCAATTCTTGATAAAGCATTATTAAGTAAATTTAAAATTCAAGTAAATGCTTTTTTTGCATTTCAACATCTTTTTTTAGCAATTATCTTTTTAGTAATAGTTTTAGTTTCTAAAGATTACTCTGAAATAAAAAAAACTATTAAATATTCTTGGAGAGCCATATTCATTCTATCTTTTATTACATTATCTTATCGTTATTTACAAATTTTAGCAGTTAAATTAATTCCAGTAGCTTTGGTGTTGTCTATAAAGAGGCTGTCTGTTTTTTTCGCAATAATAATTGGTGGGAGAATTTTCAAAGATAAGAATTTATTTATTAGAATTTTAGCAACAATAGTTATGTTAATTGGGGCAATTTTAATTATTGTTTTGTAAATTTTAAATTTTTTGCTCTTTTTAGTAATCCTTTTCTATTTTCTGGAATACTTTTTCTTTTAGATTGTTTAAGATATTGTTTAAGAATTTTACTTTTTTTATCAATTGAAATTTTTTTTGTTGTATGAGGTCCACCAATACAACCACCATCACAGAATAAACAATCTACAAATTTGATTTTTGGGTCAGGATTTTTCATAAATTCCATTACATTAAGAATGCCATCTATAACTTTAATTTCCTTCTTTTTTAGTATTCTGTTGATTTGTGCAGTCTGAGAAAGTCCTCCAGAAAGTGGATAGATTTTTGTATAATCATTGTAGAATTTATCAAATGTTAGGTTTTTCTTTTTAAATTTCGGTTTTTTTATATTCTTTTCTTTGATAAGTTTTTTAAGTTGTTCAAAATCGATTACCCAGTCAATTGTTTTTGTTTTTGATGCTTCTATTTTTTTAAATTCACAAGGAGATAGGAAAGTTATTTCATGATTAGGATATTCTTTTTTACAGATTTTTGACATAGCAACAACAGGGCTGTCAATTTTTGCTAAATTTTTTTTAAGTTTGGGGAAGTTGTGAGAGATTGTATGGACTATTCCAGGACATGGAGAAGAGATTACTAATCTATTTGTTTTTTTTAATAGTTTATGGTATTCTTTATTTACTATTTTTGCTCCAAAGGTTATTTCAGTAACTTTATCAAATCCTAATTTTTTTAATTGATGAATTATGTCTGGAAATTTAAAATCTGTTAGAAATGCTGGAGCAAGCATTATTAACATTGGGGTTTTAGAATTTAATTTTTCCCCAATTAATGTTAAATTATTTTTATTCATTTATTATTTAGTTTCCTTTTTAGGAGTGGTCTTTTTTCAGTTAGTGTTGGTTTATTAGTTTGGTAAATTACTCCCAAAGGTATTTTTCCTTTTTTAGAGTTATAGTCATATTCATTTGCAAGTTTTTCTGCAATTTTTAAATTTTTGTTATCTTTTATTTTATACATTATTGAGTCTTTGTTGTTTATTTTTTTATTAAATATTAAGCAATCTTGCATAATTTCAATATATGAGAAACCTCGATGTTTAATTGCTTTTTCAATAATTTCAGCAGTATGTTTAATATCTTTAGCATTTGTTCTTGCTATAAATGTAGCATTACATGCTAAAGCTAACTTTATCGGATTTAATGGTTGATCCATTACTCCTCGTGGGTCTGCTTTTGAACTGTATCCTTGTTGGGAAGTTGCTGTTGGTTGTCCAGTAGTTAGTGAGAAGGCTTGATTATCATGTACTAATAGTGTCATATCAACATTGTATCTGAATGCAGGAATTAAATGGGAAATTCCTTCAGAATAAATTGCACCATCTCCGGTAAAAGATAAAACTTTTAGTTTTGGATTTCCAAGTTTTATTCCTATTGCTGTTGGAAGTGACCTTCCATGAAGTCCATAAATACCTGAAATATTCAGATAATCAAATATTTTTGAATTACATCCAATATCTGAAGCCATTGCAAAATCTGTTTGTTTATATTTCTTAGAATTAATAAGTTTGGATAGTGCAGTTTTTACACTTTCTAAAATCATATAATTTGGGCATCCAGGACACCAAGTCATTTCTTCATTTGTTCTTAATTTTTCTTTTGTTGTTTTTTTCATTTTAATCTTTTTTTAATTTCTGATTTTAATTCTTCTAAATAAAATGGTCTCCCATCATATTTTAAAATTCTATTTTTTTCAAGTATTGAAATTCCAGTTTTTTCTCTTAAGAGTCTTCCAAGTTGTCCAGTGCTATTCTGTTCTATTAAAATAATCTTTTTTGCTTTTTTCATTTCTGTTTTTATTTTATTAGACATTGGTTTTAGATAGATTACTTGAAGAAATTTGCAGTCAAGATTTTCAATTGCATCTAAAATTTGGTTTTTTGTTGAACCAAATCCTATAATTAAATTTTTTGAATTTTTTTTACCATGAATTTTTACCATCTCAAATTTTGCACATTCTTTCTTTATTTCTTTATATTTTTTAATTCTATTATCTGCATTTATTTTTGTTATTTTTGCATCTTCTGTTGTATTTCCATCTATTTTATGTTCATAAGATGAAGATTTTACAATAGTTTTTCCTGGAATGTTTCTATTTTGAGAAATTTTTATATTTTTATTTTCTTTTTTGTGAGAGGAATATTGGCTTTCTGCAAGATGTTTATCCGCTAAAATTATTGAAAGAGTATTAAATTTTTCAGTAAGATAAAAGGACTCATTTGTTTTTTCAATAGCTTCAATTGGGTCTCCTGGTGCGATTACAACTCTTGGAAATTCACCATGTCCAGCTCTTAACGCAATATCTACATCAGATTGTGTAGAATATGTTGGGACTCCAGAACCAGGTCCAGGTCTTGAGGCTAGATAAACTACTAAAGGGACTTCAGACATTCCCTGAAAACTTAATCCTTCAGTCATTAGGTCAAATCCTCCGCCTGCAGTTCCAATCATGGTTCTTGCACCTGCAAAACTCGATCCTAGTGCCATGTTTACAACTGCGATTTCATTTTCTGGTTGAAATACTACAAAGTTATTGTTAAACTGTTTGTTTGCCATTTCATGTAATACTCCTGTAGATGGAGTCATTGGATATGCAATATACCTATCTACTTTTGAGTTTATTGCACCTTTTGCTATTGCTTGTGAACCTGTTAAAATTGAAATTTTATTATTTAGTTTTTTTAGTTTAATATTCTCCTTTTGAGAATTATAACCATCTTCAACGGCGTTTTTTGCTCCCTGATGTTGAAAGTTTTTTGTAACCTCTTTTAAGATTAATTTTTTTGGAATTCCAAGAATTTTAAGAAAAGCAGTTGCTTGAGCAATATTCAAATCTCTTCCCAATTTTTCAAAACCTTTTGGAGTAATTAACCAAGATTTAGTTTTTAGTTTTTCTTTATGTAATTTAATTGTTTTTTCATCCATAGCAATTAATACATCTATTTTTTTTTCTATCGAACCTATTTGTTTATCAGAAATTGTTAAAACATTAAAATTATGCCCTCCACGAATTAATGAAGGATAATCGCGATAATTGAAGATGTAATATCCAAAAGAATTTACAATTTCAGTTATTATCTCAGAAATTTTATTTATTCCTTGTCCTGCTCGACCACCTATTAAAATTGTATATTTCATTTATCCCTCCTAATATTTTAAGAATTTCAGTATTTATAAATTGTTTGTATCTTTTTTGTTTGAGAAAAATTAATTGTTTAATAATCTTGATCCATAGTTAATAATATTTTCCACACCTTCTATTTTGCTTAAAGTTCCATCTTCATTTTTAATAATTAATTTATTCCAACTAAATTTTTGGATATTTTTTTTAGAGATTATTACACCATAACATTTTCCTTCTAATGGTGTTTGTTTTTTTATTTTATTTTTTCTGAAGATATTTGTTTTATTTTTTATTTTTAGTGGTAAATTGATTCCAAGGTTATTTGGTTGGTTATTTCTTGTTTTTATCCAAAAATCATTGTGGTCTATTTCTAAATTTTCCTTTCCTAAAATAAAATTTTCTAAATTTTCTATCTCTTTTTTATCTCCAAGTTTTTCTATCTCTTTGTGAATTCTCTCATAAAATGATAAAAGGAATTCTTGAGTTGTTTGTTTACCTTCAATTGTTGAGATAACTTTTACCCTGTTTGTATAATTGTTTGAATATACAAGCCGATTATCTTTTTTAGATTTTCTGATTTCAATTTCAGTTGGATAATTCATTAAACTTTTGTTTTTTTGATTTTTTAAATATGCACCAAGTAGTAGTGCAGTTGCAGATAATTGTTTTTCTGTAGGTATGTCATCACTCATTAGTTCCCACCTAGGATATCTTTCTCTTATTGCACATCCAATAGAAACAGGTGTTAAACCAAACATTTGAAATGGAACTATTAATGGTCTCATAAATTTTTTTCTATTTTCAGAGTTTTTTTCTTTTGAAGAATAAGGAGTTGTTAAATTCCAGTGAATACTATATCCAGTATGTTCTAAAGGAATTGTTTTTAGAATATTTTCTCTTGCAATCATTAAAGAATTCGTTAATCTTGTTGCAAAACCATAGTTTATTTCTATTGGTGGAGTCACTACTTCTATAACATCTCCATCAATATAATATGCGTTCCCAGTTTCAGTTCTTAAAACTTTTTTTTCTATTTGACTTAATTGGGTGGTTGTTATTTCTTTTTTTGAAGTATAATGTGTTTGGTTTTTTAATTTGGAAAAATAAATTTTTAATTCTTTTCCTTTAATTCTTTTTTGTTCATTTTTTCTAAAACTTGTTAGTTCATTTTCTATGGCAATATATTGTTTTTCATTCATTAGTTTTTTAATAATCTTTTCTTTAAAAAGTTATGTTCAGTGTCATTTTAGAGTAGTTTATTCTTTCTA
>CAYNJW010000004.1:0-6559 GCA_964397665.1 Candidatus Woesearchaeota archaeon | reverse complement strand
TTAATATATAAAAAAGAATATTGTGTATACAACTGCTGGAAGTATCCCAAGTATTAGTCCAAAATAGGCCATCTTTGTTGGTAGTTGTTTGTTTTGTTTTAAACTAGTAAAAATAGCTAAAAAAGAAAAGACTGAACCTATCCACCACATTAATAAAAATACCAGACCTATAATTCCAAAAACTACACTCATTATACCATATATCGTAGGGTTTATATTTTTATTTAAATTCTTTTCATTTTTTGTTCTAAGATATCCCATTAACATGCCAAGAAAAATTGCAGGAAGTGTACCAAGGTAAATAACTGCAAGAATTAAAAGAAAACCATACCCATCAGTAGCTACAGAGAGATCAAAAATAGTTAATCCAATTACTATTGCTAGAAAAATCCCAAGGCCTTTTAATCCACCTTTTAAGATATTCTTAATCTCCTTTTTAATTGGATAATTACTTGAATTGGTTTCTAGATTAGTTGATTGTTTTTTTGTCATAATTAAGAAAATTAATATTGAAATAAAATGAATTATACAAATTATGATAATATAATCTTGAGTGATCATCGCATAAAATTCATCATTTTGTAGGGTTATTTTAATTATCAAAAAAATTAATGAAATAAGTGCGAGCAAAGTCATTGTTATAATGAATTTATGGCGTTTAGAATAACTGTTTCCGTTTATTTTGTCAATTATAAATCCAATTGCAACTCCAATTGTCGAGAAGATGCTTGAGAATATAACTGGGAGGATAAAGAAGAGTATAAACGGGAACGTCGTGGTAATATCTACAATTCGTAATATAAAAAAGTAAGCTAACCCCACAATTAATCCCACAATTGAAAATTTTTTAGTTAAACTTTCAAGTTTATTGTTTTCCATTTATTTTTCTAATTAAGAAAGGTATATAATCTTTTCTTTTAATAATTATTTTTGGAATCCCTGAGATATTTTTTGGTTTAGTTAGTTTATTATTTAACTTTTTAAGGTTAGTATAGAATTAGTTATTAATAATTTTCTTGATTACTTCAACAGAATCAGGATTTATTAATGTCATTAAACCTTTGGGTTCTTCATTTATTAAAAGTGCTTTTAGAATTCTTCTCATAATTTTTCCACTTCTTGTTTTTGGTAAGTCTGGAACAAAGATAATTTTTTTAGGTCTTGCTGTAGGTCCTATTTTTTTATCAATATGTTTTTTCAATATTTTTTCAAGTTTTTCTGATCCTTTTCCTCTTTTTAAAACAACAAAAGCAATAGGAACTTGTCCTTTCAATTTGTCAGGCATTGGAACAACAGCAACATCACCAATAAGTTTATTATCATGCATTGCATCTTCAATTTCAGCAGTTGATAATCTATGTCCTGCCACCTTCATTACATCATCAGTTCTTCCGGTAATCCTTATTAATCCATTATCTAAATAAGCACCATCACTTGTGTCATATTTTGTTTTGAATTTTTTCCAGTAAGTATCTACATATTTTTTATGATTTTTCCAAACACCATGTAGCATTCCTGGAGCAAAGGGAGATTCTTGGATTAAAAATCCTTGTTCCCCATTTTTTACCTTTTTCCCATTTTCATCTACTATTGAGTGTTTTACACCTGGAAAACTTTTTCCAGAAACTGTTGGAACAAAAGGACCTACACCAGGTAAAATATTTATTAATGTTGCTCCAGTTTCTGTTTGCCACCAAGTATCTATAATTGGACATCTTCCACCACCAATTTTATTAAAATACCACATCCAAGATTCTTTATCAATTGGTTCTCCAACACTTCCTAAAATTTTTAAACTAGATAAATCTCTTTTTGTAATCCATTTTTCTGGGAGTTTCATAAACATTCTTATTGCAGTTGGAGCAGTATAAAAAACATTAACTTTGTTTTTTTCAATTATTTCCCACCATCTTCCAGGATTAGGATAGTCAGGACCACCCTCGTAAATTAAAGAAGTAGCACCAACCAAAAGAGGGCCGTACATTGCGTAAGTATGTCCTGTAACCCAACCAATATCTGCTGTACACCACATAATATCTCCTGCTTTCAAATTGAAATTCCATTTACAAGTTTGGTAAGCTTGAATAGCATATCCACCAGTATCATGGATTACTCCTTTTGGTTTTCCAGTTGTTCCAGAAGTATATAAAATAAATAGTGGATCTTCAGATTTCATTATTTTAGGTTCACAATATGAATCTGCTTTGTTTAATTCAATGTTGAAGTCAAGTAATTTTGGACTGTTTAGTTTTGTTCCAATTCTATTAACTACGATTATTTTTTTTATTGTTGTTTTCTTAGCAGCTTTTTTTGCTTTTTTTAACAAGGGTTCTGGTTTTCCTCTTCTGTAGTATCCGTCAGCAGTAATTAAGATTTTTGCTTTACCATCTTGAATTCTTGCTTTCAAAGCATCAGCAGAAAATGCTGAAAAAACAACTGAGTGAATTGCGCCAATTCTTGCACAGGCTAACATTGCAACTTGTGCTTCTGGAACCATTGGAAGGTAAATAGAAACAACATCTCCTTTCTTAACTCCTTGTGATTTTAAAACATTGGCAAATTTATTTACTTTATCGTATAGTTCTCCATAAGTTATTTTTATTGGTTTTTCATTTGCTGGTTCTGGAATCCAAATTAATGCAGTTTGATTTCCTCTTGATAAGTTTCTATCTACACAATTCACTGAAAAATTTAACTCCCCACCTTTAAACCATTTAAAATAAGGTAATTTTTCTTCATAAGTAGTGTCCCATTTTTTACTCCAAGTTAAACCCTTTTCAGCTAAATCTCCCCAGAATTTTACAGGATTTTTAGAAGCTTTTGAATAAATATTTTTATCTGAAATGTTGGCTTCTTTTTTCATAATTTCACTTGGCCAATATTTCCCATTCTTTTTTACAACATATTTTATTCCTTTTTTCTTTACCATTTATAATGCTGTTTCTTTGAATTGTTTATCTATAAATTTTTTTTTCCCTAATTTTCCAGCATACCAAAGCATTTTTGTGTATCCAGTATTATCTACTTGATTAGAATCAATTTTTAATTTTTTTAAAACTTCCCTAATTAATTTTTTAGCTTTTTCAGCTTCAGGTCTTTGACAAAGATATTCCATTTCCATAAAATATCCCAGATTTTTTACAAAGTTAATTTCAATTGAAAGTTTTTTATTTTTATTATATTTATATGTTTCATTTCTTTTAATTTTTTTAACCCATTCAGTAAAACCCATATCAGCAAATAATGCAAGTAAATCTTTAACCTCTTCTTTTCCTTGTAATGTAAATTCAAATTCTTGTTTTACAACAACATCTTCATCATATAAATCTTTAACTTTTTTCTTAAAACAAACTTCATAATGGTCTTTTAATGCTCTAATTCTAAAAGCTTTTTTTGGAAAACCATGTTTTTGAATTGCAAAGTAATCGTCTTTTTTTGTTCCTCTTTTAGAAAACGTAGCCATTTCTTTGATTCTTTTTCTAAGTTCTGGAACTTGAGAATCTTCAAGTTTCACTTTCATTTCAACTTCTAACCACACCATCTTCTTAATAATTAGTGCTTGTTGTTGTTTATAAAAGTTTGGTAGTTTTTCTTTTACTATTTTTTTATTTTTTATGGGATATAATTTTTGTTTTTTTGTTTTTGCTTTTTTCGCAATAATCTCTGTTGTTCTATTTAAATCAATGAAATAAGCAGATAATATGGGAAAACGGTATGAAAAGATTATGAAAGAATCTTTGAAGATGAAAAAGGATTAAAAAAGACGACTAAAGATTTAGGGCTATAATCCTTGGCGAAGCCGAACTGTCTATCATAAGGATTAGGAACTCCTTATCAATGAAAAATTTGGAAAAGCGAAGTGCAACGAGGTTTTCGTTAAATTCATTTTAAATGCCTCGAACGAAGTGAGAGCGCAGCAGGGCAAGGAGCGAAGTCGACGCAGAGTTTCCACTTTCGAAAATTCTTTGATATTGCAGTTGTTGAAAATTGTCTGGTGGTTTGGAGCGCGCTTTTTGCTTCCTTTTTTTCTAAAAAAGAAGTTTCGTTAGATTAATAAAAGATTATTATTATTATTAAATTGTATGGAAAAATTATCTATCGAAGAAAAAATTTCTCTTATAAAAGAAGTTGGAGAAGAAATTATTACAGAAAATGAACTAAGAGAATTATTTAAAAATAAAAAAAATCCGGTGGCCTATGATGGATTTGAGCCATCTGGAAAAATTCACATAGCCCAAGGCCTATTGAGATCCATAAATGTAAATAAACTTACCAAAACGGGAATTAAATTTAAGTTTTGGGTGGCAGATTGGTTTGGAATGTTAAATAATAAAATGGGTGGAGATTTAAAAAAAATTAAAATTGTTGGAAAATATTTTATTGAAGTTTGGAAAGCCTGTGGAATGGATTTAAAAAATGTTGAATTTATTTGGACAAGTGATTTTATTAAAGAAACTCCGGAATATTGGGAAACTGTTTTAAAAATTTCTATGAATGCTACAGTTCAAAGGGTATTAAGATGTGGGCAAATCATGGGGCGGGAAGATTCTATTTCAAATCCCTCATCTCAAATATTATACCCTCTTATGCAGGCTGCAGATATTCATCATTTAGGCGCAGATATTGCTCAATTAGGAATGGATCAACGAAAAGTGAATATGCTTGCAAGAGATGTTTTCCCCAAGTTGGGATTTACTGCTCCAATTATTATAAGCCATCATATGTTGATGGGATTAACAGAACCAAAAACTGATAAAATAGGTATTGAAGCAGCTATTGATAAAAAAATGAGTAAGTCTAATCCAAATTCCGCAATTTTTATGACAGATTCCGAAAAGGAAATAATTAATAAATTCAAAAGAGCTTATTGTCCAGAAGGAACCTCTAAGAATAATCCAGTTTTAGAATATTATAAGTATATTTTATTTGAGAAATATGATAAAATTTTAATCGAACGACCTGAAAAATTTGGGGGAAATTTAGAAGTTGATTCTTATGAACAATTGGAAAAGAAATTTATTGAGAAAGAAATTCATCCATTAGATGTTAAAAATACTTGTGCCAAATATATTAATGAATTACTAGTGCCTGTAAGGGCTCATTTTAAAAGAAATGAAAAAGCTAAGAATTTACTAGAACAGGTTAATAGTTTTCAAATTGCAAAATAAAAAGATAGTTTTATAGATTAATCAATTTGTTATTTTTTTCTAAAAAAGAAGTTTCAAAAATCTTTTTCTAATGTTAAATAATAATCTCTAAAATTATTTTTTCTATAAAATTTTAAGGCTAACTTGTTTTGAGGATGTACATCCAATCTTGCTTTATTTACCTTTTTTATTTTACACCATTCAATAAATTTCGCATACAATCTTTTACCGATTCCTTTGGATCTAAACTTATCCAAAACAAAAAATGTTTCTATTTCAGCAACAGAAACAGAGGGTAATCTTCCAAAAGATCCAGTTTTAGCCAATTTTCCACATAAATAACCAATAACTTTTTTATTAACAATAGCTACAAAAACACAACCATTTTCTTTAGAAATTCTATTTTTATAATGCTTGGTTGTATCTTCTTCTAAATCTAATAAATGGTCATACTCTTTTTGTTCTTTTTTAAGTAATTTGAGATTTAATTCTTGAACTTTTTTTAAATCATTCATTGTTGCAGTTTTTATAATTACATCCATAACTATTCTTGAAAACTAAACTTTATATATTCTCTTGTGAGATGAAACCAACTATCTGTTTTCATAGAAAACTCACGCATACCTCCCCCATATTTGGTTGGAGAAAAAAGATTATTCCTATTTCTTTGTTTAACTCTTACTTTTAGCCTAAAAAAATTATTAGATATAACATCGCGATTATGAGAAGTTTTTGCGAAGCACGATTTGGACGGAGAAGTCTGCAAGACGTCCCCGAGGATTTGCGAAGGAAACCGCAGAGTTCAAATAAATAAATATCTAAATAAAAGTAAGAACATCTGAAATTTTCTTTTTCATTCTTTTTAATGGCTTGAAATCTTTTGAAGGATAACCAATAAGAATACTTGCAACTAATTCTTCATTTTTTGGAATTTCAAGTAATTTATTAATTTCTTTTTCAAAACCCTTGAAAGTTCCAACCCAACAAGTTCCTAATTCTTTATTTGTTGCAGAAAGCATCAAATTTTGACAAGCACAAGAAATTGAAGCAATAGCACTATCTCTGAAATTTAATCTTTTTGGGATGTATGCAAAAATAATGTTTTGACAACCTCCCAAATCTGAGTAGAATTCATTAGTAATTTTTTGAAGTTTAGGAGATAGTTTATCAAACTCTCCTTTGAACTTGTTTAAAGATTTACTCAATAGTTTTGCTAATTTATTTCTTGTATTTGTTTCTGAAACAACATAAAATTTCCAATTTTGATCGTTGCCGGATGAAGGTGCTTTAGTTGCATTTTTAATTAAAGACTTCAAAATAGTTTTAGGAACTTTTTTTGGTTCAAAAGAACGAACACTGTGCCTTAAATTAATTGTATTTTGGAAGTCCATATATTATTTCAGATTTTTTTT
>CAYNJW010000003.1:27649-42813 GCA_964397665.1 Candidatus Woesearchaeota archaeon | reverse complement strand
TCTCATAGATTTTTTCAGTTAATTCATTTGGAGAAAACCAAAGTTTAACTTCTCTTTCGGCAGTTATTTTGGAATCTGAAGCATGAATTCCGTTTTCAAAAACTCCAGTTTTAGAGTGAATTCTACCATATCTTCCACGGATTGTTGTAGGGTCTGCAGATTCAGGATTTGTTGCACCTGCAATTTCCCTTATTTTTTTACATGCATCAATCCCATAGTAAACAAGCGCCATTACACGATTTGTGTGATATTCTCCCTTAATATATTTTAGAACTTCTTTAAAAATTTCTTCACCTTTTTCTTTTTTTAAATTGTTATAGTGTTTTTCTGCTAATTCATCATTGACTGAAACAATTTTTGCACCTATAATTTTTAAGTTTGTTTTTGATAAATCATTAATTATATTTCCAGTAATGCTTTTTAATAAACCATCTGGTTTAATTAGAACTAGGCAAGCTTCACTCTTTTTTATCATCTTTCTTTGTTTTCTTTACGACTTTTTTCTTTTTAACTTCTGCTTCAATTTCTGCAGCTTGGTCTAAAACAACTTCTTTTTCTTTTGTTTCAATTTCTGCCATTTGATCAATAACTTCTTCTTTATTTTTATTTTCTTCTTTATCATCTCTTGGAAGTCTTGCTTCAATTTCTTGTTTAAATTCTTTATTAGCTTTTTCTAGTTCTTTGGTCTCGAAGATTCTAATTTCACACAAAGATAATGGATAAACTTTTTTTAATTTTGGAAGCATTTCTTTTTGAAGTATTCCAGCTAATAATTCTGCAGTTAATTCAATAAAATTCCTTGTTTTTATATATTCTATCAAAAATTCTTTCGTAGTTCTTCTTAAATTATTTCTAACAGCTCTTGAAACTTTTTTTCTCGTTAATAAAAAGGGTTTGATTCTTGCCTTTATATCAGCACAAGAAATATCAAAAGAATCTTCAACATAATTTATTCTTTTTCGCATCATTCTTCTTATGCTTGATTTTACAAGTTCAACTCTTTTAGGATATGCAATAAGTTTTCCATCTTCGTTAAATAATTCTAGAACTACTTCAATACCTTTTCCCCTCATTTTTCTAGCTAAATCTAATTTGATGGTTTTATGATTCAAATCTTCTGCTGTGCCTAAAACTTCTAGAGTTTCATTTGTTACAGGGCTTTCCACTTCTATAAATTTCTTTTTCATTGCCATTTTATTCTATTATTAATTTTCCCATTCTTTTACCTTGTTTTTGACATTTTCCTTTGCCACATACTGTACAAGTGTATACTATTTGGGGTTTTTTAGTTGTTTTAGTTTTACGTTTAAATTTGTTTACTGCAGGTTTTGAACCCCATTTTCCTTTATTTCCAATACCAATCCCCAAACCTCTTAGTTTTGCTCTAACAATTCCCCCTCGTTTTAAGGCACCTCTTTTACCACCTGAGCTAACTTGTTTAACTTTCTGTTCTGTCTTTTTCCTACAATAGGGACAAAATCTATTTACTGTTTTGGGCATTTTTGCCATACTATCTTCTGAAAAAGTTGGTTTATAAAGCTTTTTATAGTATGGTGTCGTAGTTAAATTTATGAGGATAAGTTTTCAAAAAGGAAAACAGAGGGAATTTTTAGAATTAGTTAGACAAAGAATTCGGGCCCCTTCAATTAGAGCAATGTTGTTGTTCGGTTTTTCAACTACAGAAGATTCTTTAAAAAATTATTATTCCGAAAGGAGATTGTTACCTTTAAATTTATTTGATGAAATGTTACATCTTGCTAAATTAAACATAGATGATATAGTGTTTGAAAAAGTTGGGGAAAACTGGGGAAATGTTAAAGGTGGGAAGAAAAGTAAAAGAAAATAGGTTTAATATAAAAATTAGTTTAAGTTTATTTTTTCATCAAACGGGATTAAAAGATTGTCGTGTATTTTTCCAGTAGGATCTATTGCAGAATAATTTAACCAAGTAGAATTATCTCTAGGAGTATATTTTTCTGAAGGCATTTTGATTATTTGTACTGATTTTTTTGTATTTACTTTTTCTAATGCCCATTTGTTTTTTTCATTTATTTTTCTATTTCTTGCCTGTGGCCAAGTACCATCTCCGACGTAAATTGTTCCATTTCCAAGAGAAGTTATTTTCTCATTATAAATTGGAAAACTTCTTTTATATAGGTGGTCATGTGCTTCATGAACTAAATGAACTTTGTATTTATCAAATAATGATGCCCATTGTTTTCTCATTTTTAAAGTTGTTTTATCTGGAATTCTATAAGATGGATAGATTGGTTGATGGTGTTGGACAATTATCCATTTTCCTTTAGCTTCAAATAAAGTTTTATTTAACCAATTTGTTTGATTTTCAATACTTGCTAAATCTGTTTGAACTCCTGGAGAAAAGAGTGTGATTACTCTTAGATTTCCAAAATCGTGATACCAATAAAGTTCATTATTTGGATATTCATAAAATTCTTTAAAATTTGTAGCATTTTTATCCTTTTTTAATTCGTGATTTCCAAGAGTATGGATTATAGGAATCATTCGATTGCTAGAGGTTACAAACTTTTCTTGAAGAGTGTCAAACCAATTAAACCATAGTTTATTATTTCCTCCGGTTGTTATTGCATCACCACCATAAAGAATAAACAAAGGTTCTGAATCCATTCCATGTTTTGTTAATTTATTAAAATCTGTCGAATTTAATTTTTCTTTTGTGTCACCCCCCATAATAAAACTAAAGTTTGTTCCATTCGATGGTGCAGTTTTAAAATTATATTCCTTGGATTTTCCTGCTGAATTAATTATACAAAAAAAGTATTTTGTGTTTTCTTTTAGATTTTTAAGTTCAACATTTCTTATAAAATTTTTAGGATTTTTAAGGAGGAGTTTATTTGGAGTTTTAGAATATTTGTAATTTTTATATTCACAGTTTTTAGCAGTAGTGTCATAATAAATTTTACTAAACTTATCTTTTTTTAATCCTTCTCTCCAGTTGATGACCATTGTGGTATCTGTAGCCGTTTCATTTTTCCAAGTTAGATGAATTCCTTTAGGTAAACTAAATCCTTTTTCTTTTTCATAATTTTTTATTGTAACTAAAATTCCAAGAGAAATTATAATTAAAATTATCAAAAAAATTATTTTCTTTTTCACCATTTTAAATTAAGTGATTTCTAAGGTTTATTAATGTTTTTTATTTTAGTTTTTGTAATGATCCTACCAAGAATCGAACTTGGGCCTCGTCGAAGTCAACGACACGTTCTGCCACTATACTATAGGATCTCTTATTTTTTAGTTAGTTTTATTTTATAAATATATTTATATAGAGTATTTCTCTTTATAGAGTATGGATTTAGATTTTCATAAAAAAAGGGGGCAAGTAACTATTTTTATTATTCTTGCAATTTTAATTGTTGTTGCTGTTGTCGCATTTTTTATGTTAAAACAATCATCAGTTTCAAATCTTTCTAAAGAGTTAGAACCTGCATATGATTATTATCTTTCTTGTTTAAATGAACATGCACGTCAAGGGGCTTCTCTTTTAGGTGAACAAGGTGGATATATTTATCCGCAAGATTTGGAATTTGTTCCTGGAAGTTCTTATAGGCCATTTTCTTCTCAACTTGATTTTTTTGGTCAACCAGTTCCTTATTGGATGTATGTTTCAGGAAATAATATTTTAACAACAAAAAAACCAACAAAGAGAATGATGGAGGAAGATTTGGAGAAATATATTCTTGAAAATGCAGATAATTGTAATTTTAAGAATTATTATTCTCAAGGATATGATATTTCAATTAATCCAGATAAGGTAACTGTTAAAATAAACGAGGAGGACATTGAAGTTGTAGTATTTGCACCTATTGAAATGTCTGTGGAAGATCAACTTGGTGAAGTTTCTAAACATAAGTTTTCAATTAAATCTAAGATTGGTAAATTTTATGATTTGGCTTCTAAGGTTTATGATTATCAAATGTCAAATACTTTTTTAGAGAGTTATGCTATCGATGTTATGAGATTATATGCTCCTGTTGATGGGACTGAGATGACTTGTTCACCTTTGGTTTTTAATAAACAGAAAATAAAAGAAGATTTGAAAAACGCATTAAGTGCGAATATCGCAGCATTAAAATTGAAAGGAGATTATTACAATCTTGCAGAGGGTAAAACTGATTATTTCGTTACAGATATTGGGAAGAATCTCGATGAGCAAGTTAATTTTATTTATTCTCCTAATTGGACAACAAATATTGAAATTGAGGGGGATGATGTTGTAAATCCTGTTGGTCTCCAACAAGGGATGGGGATGTTAGGTTTTTGTTACGTTCCTTATAAATTTGTTTATGATATTAATTTTCCCGTAATGATTCAATTTTTAGATGGTGATGAGTTTTTTCAGTTTCCAATTTCAGTAATTATCGATAAGAATCAACCAAGAGAGGCTATTATTTCTAAAGAGCCAGTTTCTATAGATTCAGAAGTTTGTAGGTATAAAAATCAAAAAGTTAAAATTTCGACATTTGATTTAGATTTAAATCCTGTAGAAGCTAGTTTAAGATTTAAGTGTTTATCCTCACAATGTGAGATTGGAGAAACAGAATTAGTTAATTCTGAAGAAGCTGTTTATGAGGGGATGATTCCACAGTGTGTAAATGGGTTTATATTAGCAAGTGCAGAAGGTTATGCAAATGCAAAAAAACAGATTTCATCAAATGAAGAAACAAGTACTTCAATAATTTTAAAGAAAAAATTTAATCTTACACTTAATTTAGGTTCTGTGAAATCTGCTTTGATAAATTTTAATGCAAATGATTATTCTACTGCGGTTTTTTATCCAAATACTAAAACAGTAAATTTGGTCGAAGGATATTATAATATTTCAGTGTATGCATATCAAGATTCAACTTTGAAATTTCCAGGTTCAAAAGAGCAAAAATGTGTTGAAGTTCCAGTTTCGGGTGTCGGCAGTTTATTGGGGCTATCGACAGAACAGTGTTTTGATGTTACCTTGCCAGAAATGGAAATAGATTCCGCAATAGTTGGTGGTGGTAAAACTGAAGAGTACATTACTCAAAGTCAGTTAGAGAATTCAAAAGAATTAAAAATTGAAATGCCGTTGTTTCCATTACCTAAGAGTTTAGAAGAATTGCAACAAAATACAATAGCATTAAAAGATACTAGGATATATATTGATTATGAATAATAAAATAAAAAAAATAGGATTTAGTTTTTTAATTTTTTTAATTGGAATTTTTTTAATTTACTCAGTTAATGCGAGAGTTTTTAATCAAAATAACGGTGGGGCTTTTTCAAGTACTTCAACAAATTATCAATATTTTAGGCCTTCTTTTAATACTTTTTATAGCAATAATCAAATAGATTCTTATTGGCCTATTTTAAGAGATATGGATGAGGGGAAATGTGAAGCTCATCAAGATTTTTTAGTTGCGATTCCACCCTTAGGTTGTCAACCAGCAGTTGTTAGAAGTGATTTGTTAGAAGAGCAAAATGTTCCTGTTTTTTGTAAGTTAGATGCTTTACAAGTTAATCCTCTGATAAAAGTTTCTTCCATTAAGTCAATAAATTTTAAAGGAGATTATCCAGAAGGTGTTGCAGGAATAAGTTTTCATCCGGCAAGAGCAGCAGTGAATACTTATGAAGCGCTATTGGGAAGTCCACTTTTGAATAATATTGGTTATGTAGTAATTGTTCTGAAGAGAAATCCTAAAGAAAAAGACATGCCAAGAACAATAAAAGGGAATTTGACAGCTACAATAAGATATGATGCGGAAGAAGCTTTTGGCGCAGGAAGAGCAGAATTTTTACTTCCATATTTGAATGATAAAGATTGGGAAAGAGATTATCAAGCTTATAGTTTTTGGAATGGAAAAGGGTTTGTAAGACTTACTTCTGTTTCTGATAATAGTGTTACAATTGGGCTTTATACCGATAAAAATAAATTATTACAAAGTGTTAAATTAGATAAAGGAAAAACAAGCAGGGAAATTTATTTTCCAGGATTTTACTGTAGGGCAGGATTAAAAGTGAGGTTTAATTCAATCGATTCTTCAGAAACAAAGGTTAAATTGAGAGTTGATGGAGATGATATTTGGGTTGCAGAAGGTAGTAAGTTTTTAGATGGAAAATGTGTAGTAAGAAATCTTAAAGCAATAACAGAAGATACAGGTTCGGTAGATATTTCTTGTAGGGAAAATCCAAGATTTAATTTATTCTTAAGTAAAAATGGGGCAAACATTTCTAAGGAAGTAGTAAATGTTGGAGAGAGGGTTAATGAACCTAGTTTTTCAGGATATTCTTTGTTATATGTTGGTGAGCTTCCAAAAGAGGTTATTGGTTCTGAAGGTAAAAAAACAATGGCGATTTTAATAAAGTCTGAAGAGCTTAGTGATGAATTGATTTCTAAAGCTGTAAAATTAGTTGCAAGTTATTCAGGAAGAAGAAAAGTAGTCTTTAAGTCATTCAATTCTTCAATAGTTAATTCCCTTGGAAAAAAGTATGTTAAAATCCTATACAACTCTTCAAATGGACAATTTACAGGATTTGGTTCAAAATTAGAAGATAAGAAGTTAACAAGTACTAATGTTAAGACAAATTTTACAAGTTTGATTAGTACAATTAATAATTTTTCAGAGAATAATTTAGATAATGAGAAATCAAAATCGGATAAGTATTATAGTGAGATGGCGTTATGGGAAGGAGTTAAGTCGGCAACAGCTTTAAATCAGTTTAAAACAAAGTCAGATTTATTGAATAGATTAATTAAAGAATATCCAAGTTCTGATTCGCAAGATTATGCACAGAGAGAATTAAATTTGTTAAATAATTATGATTTATCTCAATCAGGGAATTCAGTTTATATTAATAATAAGTATGTTCATATTTCTTTAGAATCTTTTGAGAAAGTTGGTTTAGATGAGAAAAATGTTATTTTTAATCTCTTTAATGGTAAAAAATTAGGAGAAGGGGATGAATTTTGTTTAAATGGTACAAGGAAGGAAGAAAAAACAAAGTGTTCTTATTTAAGGGTTGAGGATATCGGGAGAGATAAAGTAAAAATTACTGTAGAAACATATGTTAAGAGTAAGAATAAATACAAAGATAGAAAAACAAAAACCCTTTATCTTAAAGGTTATGGAGAAAATTTATTTTCATATGACGGACAGAATATTTTTGTAAGAGATATAAACGTTGCTGACGAGGTTTCTGTTTCTATTTTGCCAGAAGTAGACAATACAAAATCGGAGGCAAATTTTACTTTTAATATTGGGATTGAGAAAAGGAGTATTAAATTATCTCCAGAAAAGACAAAAGATATGTTGAAAGAACTTAATAAATCAATCTCCAAGTGGGAAGATAGAAATGAAAAGTTGGGTAAGTTAGTAAAAGCTTGGAAAGGTGCTTGTTTTGCAACTTCTGCATTTATGATGGTTTCTAATTTTGTTTCAAGTTTAAATGGTGAGGCAATTGCTCGTGAGAAAGTTATGGATAAATATAAGTTGATTTGTGATGATAAAATAGCCACAGGCGAATATTCTACAAGGACCGAGTGTTATAATAAATTAGCTGGAGATATTAATAAGGATGTTAAAAGAGGAACAGGGTTGATTAAAAGTACCAATGAAGATTTGAAACCAAGAGATAATGAGATATTAAATGATGGCGGGATTTTTGGAGGAGATACAGTAAATAGGACTGCACAGAAGGAAAGGTTGGCGATCAAGTGGGGGATTTCAAAAGAAAAAGCGAAGTTTATGTCTCTTGAAGATATGAGAGAATATCATTATTGGAATGGCATGAAGAATTCAAAACTTGATGAAAATGGTTATGTGGATAATAAGTTAAAAGGAATTATTGCGCCAGCAGAAAATAGGGTTGCAATGTTAAAAGCAAGCAAGAAAGACCGAAATACGTTTGGTATTCCAGCAACAAGTTTAGATAATACTCGGAGGAATTTGATTCCATTACAAAATGGGGAAGTTAGCAAATTTCCTGATGTTGGTGCTTTAGGGGATAATCAGAGGTGGCAGTTAGTTACTAAAAATAATCAGAAGTTTATGGTTTTGACTGAAAAGTTTCAAGATGGCAATGCAGTGAAATATAAGGTTGAAAAGGTTTATGAGGTTAATGAGCCTAATAGCTTTAGTGAAATTATTCTTAAAAATCCTGATACTTCTAATACTTCTAAACAATCAATACAGAAAATAGCAAGAGAAATAAAGAATAATTATGTTTTTGTAGAGAATTCTTGTCAGAATGAGTATAAAAATCCAAAGGTTAAATTTTATCAGTCTTCACCTAATAAATATCTTCCAGCGATTATTCCTTTTGATAGGGAAAATGGTTGGTATGTAAAGGTTTCACAAAGCAAAGGTGGGACATTTTCTGATAATGTTAAGGGTTATCAAGCTTCAGGTGCCGTAAGTTATTATACTATCTGTAATGTTGGTGAAGATGGCGTTGAGCAGAATACTCTTGGAGATGACCTTTGTCAAAGTTATAGTGTAAACACAAATGTTGATTCTTTTGGTGGCTGTCCAGGACTTAAAGAAAGAGAAGTTAGGAATTTGAAAAATAATGCTTTAAATGCTATTCAACAATCTTCACAACAGTATAACAAAAAAGAAGTAAGAATCGGGAACGATATTTTTGATTCAACTCTTTCAGCAGCTGGTGAAACTGGTTTAGAATGTCAGAATTTTATGTCTCCAGAACAATGTAAGACTTTATTTAATGTTTGTGACCCAGTTATTTGTCCTTCTTCAAGATGTAATTTAGGTGGAAAATATTCTGTTTCAAATGTGGTTCAGAGTGGAATTATTGGTAGTTTATTATTGTGTTTACCTAATTCAAAGGAAGGTATTTTAGTTCCTATTTGTTTAACAGGAATTCATGCCGGTTTAGATGCCTATGTTTCAATTTTAAAATCTGAGCAAGCCTGTTTAAAAGAAAGTTTAGAGAGTGGAAGAAATGTTGGAATTTGTGATGAGATTACATCAGTTTACAAGTGTGAATTTTTTTGGAAACAATTAGCACCAATGATGGAAATAATAGTTCCCAAGACTATTGAGTATGCGATGGGCGGAAGAAGCGGAGCAAGAGGTGGAGCAGAGTATTTGTCTGTTCAATCTTCATGGCAAAATATGCAGAGTAGTATTGATTTTTTCAAGAATAGTTATGCTAAAAATTCATTTAGTGCTTTTAAATTTAGAAATATTCAAGAAGTTGGAAGTGAATTTTGCAGGGCAAGTGTTGGAACTTCTCTTCCCTCAAGTGCAGGTGTTATAGATGGTTTATTAGAACCTGAGAGCCCAACTCAATTTTATGCAAGGTTTGAAGAGGCAACTTTAAATGATGTAACTGTTCCACCAACTTCACAATATAAAGTTTATTATCATATTTTTGCAGGAAAAGATAAGGGGGTGCAGTATTTGATTTATTTAAAGAATCCTCCTGAATCTGGATATTATCATAATAATCCTACCGTTACAGTTAAATCAGGATATGTTACAAGAGGAGAACAGGCAGATGAGTCTCTTGATTTTTCTGCACCTGCTGGTTACAAGGAACTTTGTGTTGTTTTAGATGCACAAACAAAATGCGGATTTAAATCCGTTACTTCTTCATTTGCAGTAAATTACGCAAAAGATAAGTATGTTAAAACACAGAGTGAGGATAAGAGTATTGCTACAGAGAAAGATTGTGTTTCTGGAACTCCTTCTATGATGTCTTTGGCAAATCCAAATCTTCAGAGTGGTGTTGAAAATAAAATTAATCCAAATATAGAAATGAGTGGAATAACAAGGGTTTGTGCAACAGATAATCCTTCAAAAGGTGTTGACGAACAGAGATGGAAACAAGTAGGGAATTGTGGAAATGAAAAGATGAAATGTTGGTTAGATAAAACTAGTGTTGCTGAGGAAGTTAGAAGAGTTAGGGCAGTTGAAGGGCAAACATTGGATGATACACAAAAAGTATTATCACAGGGTGCGGTTGTAAAAACAAATAGGGAAGTAGTTTCAAGGTTAGTTGGTTTAAAGAATAATATCAACAGTTTGAATTCAAAAAATTATGATTCTTTGTCAAAAAATATTTCAGAAGGTTTAGACAATATTTTTTCAGATGGTGTATTAAATAATTATAAAGCAGAAGCATTATATTACAAAGTAAAACTTTATTCAAAGATTATTTCTTTAATTGGAAAAGCTGAAGTGAAAAATGAAGTTGATAGGGGGAATGATGGAAAAGGAGAGGAGGAAAAAAGAGTGGATAAAAACTCTCCTGGTGTCTATATTGTAAAAAAGGAAGATACTTGGGATTCAATTATTAGAGAGTTAGATCTTCATTTTGATGAATTGAGAGAATTAAATCCGATTATAACTAATTGGAATGACTTAGAAGAAGGAACAAGATTAAATCTTCCCTTTAATTAGTTTTAAAGTTCTTTTTTGTTGTAACTATATAGTGATGTTTTTATGCAAACATTTATAAACCCTTTATTCTTTTATTTGTCACTATAGAATTACAATGGCAAAACAAAACAAAAAATTTGAGAGAAGATTGGATAGATATACTGGTTTTTTAGTTGATAAACTTGGTATAAGTTCTGATAAAGCATTACTTGCAAGAAGTATTATGGATGGAACCTACAAAAATGGTTCAGGCAATGGTTCAAAGACATATAATGGGCAGGGAGTAAATACTTATGAAGGAAGGATTAAAGCTGTAAAAGATTTATTAAATTTGAATTCTTCAAAGCAGTATAAATCCATAGAGAGACTGATTAACTCCAATGATTATTTGTCTAAAACAAAAAGTAAGAATAGTGTTAATGAAGGGGATTATAGGTCAGATATTGTTAAAAATTATACTCGGGGATTATTTGAAGGTGCTGTTAGTGTAGAAAAAAAGTTAGGTAATTATGTTGAAGGTTTAAAGAATTTAAGAACAGCAAATGGGATTCTAAATAGTGAAAATTCTGTTTTGACAAAAGAGGTTAGTGGTTTGAGCAGTCTATTAACTGTTGAAAAAGGTAATATTGCTACAGAAAAAACTAAATCTAAAAAATGGAAAAGAAGATTTAAACAAGCAATCGTAGGTGGAGTTCTTGCTTCAGTTTTAACAGCAGTAGGGACTTATGCTTTATTAAAACCTCATCAAAAAGTAGAAAAGAATACATCTGTAGTAGAGACTAATTATATTTCGGATTCTTCAGATAGTTACGGAGGGATTGTACTTGATGTAGCTTTTCCAGAAGAGAAGTCATCAGATCTTAATTCAATTGTCAGTGGGGCTAAAGAAGGCGGATTAGAGTCTTTGGTTACAAATAATACGGAAGTATCAAGCACTGTTACAACAAATGGGCCCACAATTACAAAAGTTAAAACAATTACAAAAGATGATGGAAAAGGTTTGAAAACAAAATTAACACAAATAGAAAAGAAAACTGATTTGTCTAATATAAAATCTCCAAGTAATTTAGAAGATAACTTAGTACCTTCAAATACAAATCTTGCAGAAGTGGCATATCTAGTACCTTCAAATACAAATCTTGCAGAAGTGGTATCTTTAAATTCTTCTTCTGAATATGATAGTGGCTTTACATATGTTAATCATGTAAATAAAAGAAATCCTCAAATTGACAGCAAAGGAGATATAACTTTAAATCCTTTTAAAGGTCTTGCTTCAATTGGAAATCATTTTGAAAATTGGGGAAAACAAATCGCAGATACAGAAGACTTAGGTTATTCTTCTGAAAATTATAAGAAAAGAGGAAGTAGCATAGGCAATGGCTTAAAATCTGTTGTGAGTATTTTGCCTTTTGTAAATCTTAATAAAGAAGATTTAAGAAAAAGAGAAGATAATAATTTTTTACAAAGAGGATTCATGAAAGTTTATCAAGCATTAGGCGGTGCAGGTTCTACAGTAGTTAATACAACTGATTTGGCAACAGGTGGTTTGGCAGAAAAGCTTGTTGTAGATGTTGTCGGTGGAGGGGTAGTTACAACAGTGGATTCTTTAGTTGAGACTGCAGAATGGGTGGCATCTGTTCCAATAGCTCCAGCACAAGAAATTGAAAATTGGGCTTCAAATAATGATGGGAGATTCAGTAGAAAAGTTTACGAAGGAGTTACTTCTTTGCTTAGATTCGGTGGAAATGTTGTTTTGAGAGAAGCAGTTATAGATGGAAAATATGCTGAAATTATTACAAAAGATGGAAAAGTTGTTGAAGTTGATAAAGGTGGATTTGGGACTCTAATGGAATCTTTAGTTGTTGCAGGAATTGATGGTTGGTCAGCAAGCAAGGTTGGAGATTCAAATAATTCAAATGTTTCAGGAGAATCAGTAGAGAATCATTTTAATCAAGGAACCGGAGGCAATATAGGAAATTAAGATGAGAAAAATATTTATGATTTTGTTAATGAGTATGTTCTTAATTAGTTTTACTTCTGCAATTGTTGAAGTTAATTATTCAGTTTATGAAGGAGTTATTGAAAATAATGGTCTTAGAACTGAAACAAATCTTGGTGTTGAGAATTTTCAAGTTAGGGGATTTGAATGTTTAGATTTTAATTGTCAGACTCTTGGAAACGAATTAGAAAATTTAAATCCAGTTTATTCTCAAAATGAAGTTAGTGTTTATTTTCCAACTGAGGAACAAACAGTGAATGGTTATTTGCTTTACTTTTCTAAAGATGGAAGAATTGGTTGGGAACAGTATAATATTGAAGCAAGCGGAGATGGAAGTTATTTCGGTGGAGAAGTTTATTTATCTCGAAAAAGAAGTGGTTATGCTCCAATTCAAAATATGGTTGTAGCAAATGAGGTTCATCCAGGAACCCCTTTAGAAATTAATCTTTCTGTCGGAATTGATGCAGAAACTTATTCAGCTATTGAAGATTCTTCTCAAACAGGACTTAATTATCATGAATTTGTAAGAACTGAAGTAACCTTAGATATTTTTGAAGATGACGGAAGTTTGGCTTATTCTGAGACTAAAATTTTAGAGATTCCTTATTCAAGTTCAGATAGTGTAAGTTTTGAATATGCTTTTTCAGAGACAGGTTTGAAGAAGATAGTTTTAACAACAGATGTTTTAGATGAAAAAATAATTAATAGTTTAAAACAGAGTTCAGTTGCAGAGGTAAGAGTAATAGCACAAGGTAAATTGAATTATTCTTATAGTATTTTAAATGGATTAACAATGACTCCATTACACCCAGAATTAAATGAATCAGTTTCTTTTGATGTTGATTATTTTTCAAGATTTATTGATGAATTTGGAAATAGTAGTTCTATTGGGACAGACTTAGAAATTATTTATTATTTAAATGGTGGTGAGAGAGAACATTCAACAGTTAATTTTTCTTCAGATGGAGATTACTCCTTTAGCTATATTTTTCCAGAAGAAGGTTTTTGGGAAGTAAAAGTTATCGCAAGTCCAAATCCGCGATTGGGAGATGAAATAATTAATGATTCAAGAAGTTTGGTTTTCTTTGTTTATAATTCTTCAAATAACCAGTCAGGAAATGAGACTAATCAGAATATTACTTTTGATTATTTTGCAAGATTGTTTAATTTAGAATCAACTTCTGCAGATTTAGAAAGTGGAGATATTTTTGGATTTATGTTTGATTATGAACTTTTGAGATTAGATAATTTAGGGAACAGGTCCTTAATGGATGGTTTGTTGGAGATTAATATTTCTTTAGATGGAAATGAATCTTTACAAGAAGTTTATAATTTAACTGGAAGAGATCATTTTTATTTTGATTTTGAAGTAGATAATGGGGCTTACGAAATTAATTTTTCCCTTTGCCCATCTATTAATGGGTCAGTAGTAGGACATTGTCAACATAGATTTGTTTCTTTTAATGTTTCTGGAAATGAGACTCCTGACCAAGTTAAAAAGAAAAAGACTTTTGATGATGATAGCGGTTTTGATTTTGGTCCTTCAATTTCAATAAACGATGGTTCATATATTGGTGAGAAGTCTATTTTTAAAAATAAGGGAATTCCTTCATGGTTATACCTTATTCTTTTATTAATCTCTTTGTGTTTAATTCTTTTTGCTTTGATAGTTTTTATTCTATTTATGAAAAGAAGGAATTTACAAAGAAGTGTTAATTAATAAATCAAAATTTTTATAAACTGTTTATTCTTTAGAAACTTATGTTAAGAAATAAAGACGGTGTTTCTTCGGTTATTGCTACAGTTTTTATAATTTTATTATCAATTTTAGGAGTTGTTATTTTATTTAATTTGATTCTTCCAAGTATAAAGACAAATTTGGATGATGTATCTTCTGATAAAGTTGACATTTCTATTGAGACTGATGGTGGTTATACTGTTTGGGATGAAACAAATAAACTTGTTAAAGTTCAAATTAAACGTGGACAAGATAATTTAAGTTTGGATGCATTGCATTTTAAATTTTTTAAAGGTGGAAATTCTCTTAATCAATCTTCAGAGGATGTTCCGTTATCCGGTCAAAGTAAAACTTATTCATTTACTCTTGGAGATTTTGGTAAGCCAGAGTTAGTAACTGTTTCTCCAATAGTCGGCGGAACTGAGAATCTTATTAGTTCACAAGGAGAAGTAGGGGAGTTAGCCAAGAGTGGAAGAAGATTAGGAGATGGCGCAGTTTCTTCTTCAGATGTTGATAATTCAGTCTATGTGGTGGATAACTGTTTTGGAGACTCAGATTCAGATGGTTTTTGGGAAATTTGCACTTGCAATGATTTACAAAGAGTTGGTTTAGATTCTTTAACATTAAGTAAAAATTATACTTTGCAGAATAACATTGATTGTTCAGAGACTATAAATTGGAATTCCGGGAAGGGATTCAAACCACTTGGAACTGACTCACTACCTTTTAAGAATATTTTTGATGGGAATGGGAAGATTATTAAAAATTTATATATTTATCGCTTACAAGAAGATAATATTGGTTTATTTGGGAAAATCTTTAACAATTCTTTAATTGAAAATATTGGTTTAACAGGTGTAAATATTACTGGTGAGATTAATGTAGGTTCTCTTGTAGGGTTTCAAAGAGATTATTCTAATGTTGAAGAAGTTTATTCAACTGGTGAGGTAAAAGGAACTTCAAACGTAGGGGGTTTAATTGGTTCTCAACAAGTTACTTCATTTCTTTCAAACTC
>CAYNJW010000003.1:0-27549 GCA_964397665.1 Candidatus Woesearchaeota archaeon | reverse complement strand
GGATCATTAGTAGGGTTTCAAGAGTATTTTTCAAATATTTATGATTCTTATTGGAATAATATTTCAAGTAATCCTGAGGTGTGTTTAGGTTCAAATGCATGTTGGGATTGTACAGCAGTTCAAGATAATGAAGATTATTTTTATGATAATTCTAATGAACCTATGAATTCCTATTGGGATTTTACAAGTATTTGGAAGGAAAATTCAGAAGACTTTCCAAGTTTAAATTAAGTTTGATTAAATGTGGAGGGGAGGATTCGAACCCCCGAAGGCATAAAGCCACAGGATCTTAAGTCCTGCCCGTTTGACCGCTTCGGTACCTCCACATAACTAAATTTAATGAGAAATAAGAGGTTATAAAATTATCGGAAGTTAAAGTTATTGTTTATTTTTTCGAGGAGAAGAAGTTTTTTTAGTAATTAATTTAGTGATATTTTATCTTAATTTTTGTTTAGCTTGTGCTGCGGCAGCTTTTTCTGCTTTCTTTCTTTCTTTCTTTTCTCTTTCTTTAGAAAGAATTTTTTCTTCAAGTTTTAGTCTGTCTAAAAGTTCTTTATATCTATTTCTAATTGTTACTTCAGTTATTCCTGCAACATCTGCAACCTCTCTTTGAGTTTTCTTTTCATCATTAAGGAGGGCAGAAACATATAATGCGGCAGCTGCAATTCCTGCAGGACCTCGTCCAGAGGTAAGTTCAGAGATTTCTGCTTTATTTAAAATTTCTAAAGCACCATTTTGTGATTTTGGAGATAAATGTAAGGTGGATGCAAATCTTGAGATATAATCTTTAGGTGATGAGGGCCTTACCTTTATTCCCATTTTTCTAATTATGAATCTATAGGTTCTTCCTATTTCTTTTCTTTCAATTTCTGAAGCTATTGAAATTTCATCTAAAGTTCTTGGAATATTGTAAGATCTACAAGCAGCGTAAACACAAGCAGCAATTACAGATTCCATACTTCTTCCCCTTACTAATCCTCTTTGTAAAACAAAATTATAAACTCTTGCAGCTTCTTCTTTAACTACTTCTGGAAGTTCTAAAAATGAGGCAACCCTTCTTAATTCAGCCATTGCAAGTCTTAAATTTCTTTCAATAGATGTAGAAACTCTTTCTTGCCATTTTTTCAATCTTAAATATTTTCGTGTTTGTTTTGTAGAATCTAATTTATAAATATCTGAAATTTCTCCAACATTTGTTGTTAATCCTTTGTCAAATTTTTGCATTGACATTGGCGCCCCACCACGAGAACCTTTTTTAGCTTTATCAAATCCTCTTAATTCATGTGATGTATCAACCATTTTTTCTTCAACCAATAGACCACAATCACTACAGATTAATTCACTAGCAGTTTCATCATAAACTAAATTTGCGCTATTACATTCAGGACAACGTTTAACAAGATTCATAGTAAAGTTTATAAAGAGCTTCCCTTTTTAAAGCTTTTGGTTTAGATTTAGTGTTTATAGACGATAAATAAATTATTCGATAACAATTCCTTGTACAATTCCTTCTTGTGAGGGTCTATTAGTTATTTTTACTTTCCCTAAATCAGTTTCTACAATTGCACCTTTCACTAAAATGTTTTGTCTAGCTAAGAACCTATTTGAGGGTGTTTCCAAAACATTTTTAATTTCTGTTTTTTTACTTTTACCTTTGTTAATTACATTAATTTCTTTTTGAAGTAACGAAACGATTTTTGAAGTTTTCCCTCTACCATCTAGAATTTTAGTTTTCTTTTCCCCAAGTTTAACAATTCTTTTTTGACCAGGTCTTTCGTAAGATTTTTTTTTCCTAATCTGTTTATATTTTCCTCCGGAAATTTTTCGTCCAAGTTTCATAGAATTCTTGATGAAATTTGATTTATAAACCTTATGTAAATTTAATTTTTATTAATTTTATGGCAAAGCTTAAAAAGGTTTTATACGGATTTAAATTATGGTTAACGGAATTGATAGACCCTTGGATTTGTTAAATCAGTCAAAGGGCAAGGAGATTTTAGTACAGCTTAAGAATAGCAAGCAGTTCGTCGGTACTTTGTTAGCGTTTGATATCCATATTAATGTGGTTTTGGATAATGCTAAAGAGATCGAGAACGGTGAGCAGTCCAAAAATTTTGGACGAACTTTCTTAAGAGGAGATACTATTATTTTTATTTCTCCTTCAAACGTACAGTAATGGCATTTAGCTGATTTGTTTTTGCCACGGCACTGATTCTTATTAGTGTAATTTAGTTAGTGATAACTTTTTATTTTTTTTAATACTTTATCAAATGTTTTGAATACTTCTTCATTATTAAAATTATATTTTTTTAGATTTTTATTATACTTTGGTAAATTAGATAAAAATGAGTCTACATCTTTTTTTGATAGTTTTTCACTGAATTCACCAAAGGAATTATTTCTTAAAAATATTGCATTAAGATATTGTTCTAAATGGTTTTTTAGTGGAAGTGCCAAATATGGTTTTTTTAAGTAGAGAGCTTCAGAAATTAGACTAAATCCTGCAGTTGCGATTATTGCTTTACACTTTCCCAAATCTTCTAAAAAATCTTTGTTTTTTTTAAATTTTAAATTTTTTTCAGTTTTTTCAATATCAAAACCATAAACAAGAAAATTCTTGCTTATTTTTTTCAGTATTTTAAGTTTAGTTTTATCTTTTCCAGAGAAGTATACAAGAATTTTTTCAGTTTTTTCAGGTTTTATGTTTAAGACTTCTTTACGGATTACAAGTGGAACAATAAATGTGTTTTTCTTTAAGATATCTTCATTAGAAAACGAAGTGATTATTGTAAAATCTCTTCTAATTAAAATTTTTTTGATATATGTCTTTGTTATAATAAACTCTTTAAGAAATTTATTCGGGATTTGAATATTTAGATTTGTTAAACTATGTTGATTATCAAAACTAATTACTGGAATATTATGGTTAAAACCCATTAAAGAAACTAAAGGATCCATATCACTTATACAGGCATCAGGTTTAAAGTTTAGCATTACTTTAATTAATCTATCTAAAATTAGAATATTTTGACTAAATGTAAAGAAATTTTTAGTGAATGTCTTAAATTTGTCTATCTGTCAGTCTTTGAAAAAGATTTTTAACCCATAAGTTTTCATACAATTAAATTCTTCTTTTAGAGTTTCATATGCTTTTCCATAAGCTAATACTTTCACTTCATGTCCTTTGTTTATTAAATTGCCAATTACAACTTTTGCTCTAGATGCATGTCCTTGTCCTTCTCCACAAACACCATAGAGAATTTTCATTTAAGAAAGTTTTCACAATATTCTTTTAGTTTTTTATTTGGTTTTATTTTAGAAAAATAATCTACTTGACATTTATGCCACATTAATAATTCTAAAATTTCTTCATCATAATGTTTTTCTTTTAATAAGTTGTTTTTTTCATTAATATCCCTTGATACATTGTAAACTTCTGCAGTTTTTTTATTTAAATCAATAATTATTTTTAAATCATTTTTGTACATTCCAATAAAATGCTTGTGATTTTGTGCGTAGAAGAAAAATCTTCCCTTCACTCTCATAGGTTTTCCCATGAAGTTTTTAAAAGATTTTAATCCAAGAACATCTATTAATGTTGGAATTGCATCAATATGGCTAACAATTTCTGAGATATTTTTTGGAGCTATATCTGGTACATAAAGAAGCATAGGTGTCATTAGTTCATCATTATACACTGAGTTCCCATGACCATTAATGCTATGTTCCCATTCAAAATCATGTCCATGGTCTGAGCTAAGTAAGATAACAGTGTTATTAAGATAACCTTTTTTATTTAATTCATTAATTAACCTTCCAACTTGGATGTCTACATATCTTAAGGCATTATCATATCTGTTGTTAACACTTGTTACATTTTTCCATTTTAGGATATTTTCTGAAATTATTTTGTTATTATCTGGTTTATAGTATGCATATTCTTCTGGATAAGTTAGAGGTTTATGCGTTGCTTGAAGATTCATATATAAGAAAAATGGTTTTTCTTCTTTGTAGTTAGTTAGCCAGTTAATTGCTTTATTCATAGTTATGTGGTCATAATCTTTTTTAGCTAAACCAGAACCATAGTCGTATTTTCCATCAGTTAATGAATAAGAGTAAATGTCTAAATTATTATAATTAAAGTAATCGTCCATTCCAGCCCATAAATCATCTTCTGAGGAAAAATAAGAAGTGAAATAATCCCTATTTTTGAAAACATCCCAGACCATAGTTCTATCATGATTATTTTTAAAGAAGTTTCTTAAGTTGTTAGTAAGCATATATCGTGAGGATAAAAATGCTGGTTGGGCATAATCAGAATGTGTGCAAGTGCTATAAGTGTTTTTAAACACTATTGATTTTTTTGCAAGATTATCTATATTTGGTGTAACATTTCGATAATAACCATACGAGCTTAATCTGTTTGCTGAAATTGATTCAAGCAAGATTACTATTACATTTGGATTTTTAAGATTTGTTTTTTCGGTAATAAGTTTATTATTTTGTGTGGTGTCCGGATGGATATAAATGGTATTTCCTTCGACATATTCGTTAACCAAGGGGTTGAAAATATTGAAAAAAGGAGGTATAAGAAAAATAAATAAAAGAAAAATTATGAAACTAACTATTAAGATTCTTTTGATAATTTTTTTACTTTGTTTAGAATCTTTTGAGAATAAAATAAATTTATTTTTAATAAAAATAATTGAGAAGAAAAATAGGATCCAAATAGTTATTCCTAACATTACCTCCATTATTGGGAAGACTTTATATAAAAATAAGAAGGATTGGCTTCTTAATATCTGGTTTGTAATTATATATGTGAAACTAGCAAAAGAATATCCTAAAAAATAAAATGAGGAGATTATTGTAAAAATTGCATTATTGTGTTTTTCTTTTTTCTTTTTTGAATTAGCATACAATGTTATTGTTGAAAAAACTATTAAAGAAAGAAAAATGTATTTTATGCTTGTAATAACAATTCTTGAATCTATAATCGGCGAAAAGATTGTAGCAAACGTTGTTATTAATGATAATATTGTAAATAAAATAAGAGCATATGTAGAATATTTCACCTTAAGTTTCATTCAAATAGATGTTTTAGTTAGTTTTTAAATATTTTTAATTAAATACTTAAGATTTTTATTGTCTTTAGATATTTTATCTTTTATTTCCATACGGAAAATTTTCAAAGCTCAAGATAATCTAAATCTTTTGGGATAATCGTTTCTTTGAAAATTTCTTTAGCTTCGTCTAAGATTTTTTTAGGTATTGCATCATATCTTTGTGAAAGATGGATTAATGCAAGTTTTTTTACTTTTGCATCTTTTGCAATTTTCGCAGCTTGATGTGAAGTTAGATGTCCATGACTTTCTGCAATTTCATTTTCTTCTTTTGAGTGTGTTGATTCACAGATAAGTAAGTCTGAGCCCTTTGCAAAATTGGATAACTCTTCTTTATAAGATGTGTCAGTAATTAAAGTTAGTTTTTTCTTTTGTTCTAAATAAATAAATTCTTTTCCATTAATTTCTTTCCCATCCAATTTAATCTTTTTTCCTTTTGCGAGTTCTCCCAAAAGTGGACCATTAGGTATTTTTAATTTTTTTAATTTTTCTTTATTTAATCTTTGTTTTTCTTTTATTGTAAATGAATAACTTAGTCCCCTACAAGTATGACTTATTGGTATTGTTTCAATAAGAAATTCTTCTGTTTCAATTATTTTTCCAATTTTATGGTCAAAAGTAGCTATTTTTAGGTCAGAATTTGTTTCATTTGCAAATTTAAAATAACTTTGTAAATGTGTTGAAATCAGTAAATCTATTTCATTTTTTGTTCCAATTGGTCCATGAATTTCCAAGTTTCCACGATAACCATTCATAATTAAAGTCTGTAAAAGTCCTGCCAATCCTAAAGTATGATCTCCGTGCCAATGAGTTATTAAAATTTTTGTTATTTTACAAGGATTTAGTTTTGCCTTTCTAAATTGTCTTTGGGTACCTTCTCCACAATCAATTAGGATAGTTTCATTTTTATATTTTAAAACTGTTGCAGGATGATTTCTTCTTGCAGTTGGAATTGCACCTGAAGTTCCTAAAAAAGTGATTTTTAATTTTTCTGCCATTGTTTTTCAAGTAATTGATTGTTTTTATTTGTTTGCGAATTTTTGAGAACGCACCCGACAGGATTCGAACCTGCGACTTCCAGCTTAGAAGGCTGGCACTCTAATCCAGACTGAGTTACGGGTGCACAGAATTATGTGTTTTTTTTGGTTTAAAAGTTTATTGAAATCTTTAAAAAGTCTCTTTTTTAGTTATATTTAGGCAGGCGTAGCCAAGCGGTAAGGCAAGAGGCTGCAACCCTCTGATCCCAGGTTCAATTCCTGGCGTCTGCTTTCAAGATTCTAATTATAAAATATTTATAAACTCTATTCTCTTAATATCTATGAGAGTGTGATATGGTTAATCCAAATGTAGATGATATTATGAGAAAGTATGGTGCCAAAATTGAGGGGCAGATGAAATCTTATAACACTTTTCAAGCACCAACTCCTCAAAAATTTTCAAAGTCTTACGAATCTTTTAAGGAAGGGATGGTTCACGAATTGAATAGATATGAGAGGTGGTGTAAGTCCTTGGGAAATTCAATTAAGATTAAAGTTTCAGAGAAAGATAAAGAAAAATTAGAGAAACAAATAGCTGTTTCACATTTAGAAGTTACCCCACAAGAAGTTGCAGGATTATCAATAGTTTCAATGATTTTAAGTATTTTTTTAACATTATTAAGTTTTATAGCAATTTGGTTATTTACAGACTCTTTTCCAGTAATGTTTCTTTTTCTTGGATTCTTATTTTCTATTTTCTTATTTTATTATTCCTATAAGACTCCTGAAAGATATGCTATGAAATGGAGATTACAAGCGTCATCACAAATGGTCCCTGCAATTTTATATATTGTAATCTTTATGAAACATACTTCTAATTTCGAAAAGGCAGTTTCTTTTGCAGCAGAACATTTGGATGCACCACTAGGATTAGATTTTAGAAAGATTTTTTGGGATGTTGAAGTTAGAAAATTTTCAACATTAAAAGAAAGTTTAGATAATTATTTAGAATCTTGGAGAGATTATTCTCAAGAATTTATTGAAGCTTTCCATTTGATTGAAAGTAGTTTATATGAATCTTCAGAAGAAAGGAGAGTAGTAGTTTTGGAAAAAGCTTTACAAGTTATTTTAGATGGTGTTTATGATAAAATGCTTAAGTATACTCATACTGTAAAAGCACCTTTGACAAATTTGTATATGTTGGGAATTGTTCTGCCAACTTTAATGTTGGCTATTTTACCTCTTGCTTCTACAATGCTTGGCGGAGCAATAAAAGCATATCACATTTTTCTATTATTTAATTTATTGATTCCTTTTATTGTTATATATTTAACACAGAATATTATGATGGCTAGACCAGGTGGTTATGGGGAGACTTCTTTATTAGAAAAAAATCCCCTTTATGAAAATTATAAATCTAAAAAATATTATAAAAAATCTGCTTTAATGGCGTTACCCTTCCTGATTTTAGGATTTTTACCAGTTTTATTTAGGTATACTAGTCTTCCATTTTTATTTGGTTTACAAAGAGATTATACTTGGAGTTCAATAGGTGTTAGTTTTTTAGGAGATACAGGTATTCTTGGAATTATTGAGACTTCTACAGGTGGTTTAGCAGGACCATTTGGAATTGGTGCTCTTGTTTTATCTTTGTGTGTGCCTCTTGCAATTGCTATTTTCTTTTCAGTAGCGAATAAAGAAAGAACAAATGAGATGATTAAAGAAAGAAAGAAATATAAGGATGTTGAGGCAGAATTTACATCGTCTTTATTTCAATTAGGAAATAGGTTGGGCGATGGGTTGCCTGCAGAGATTGCATTTTCAAAAGTTGCTAATTCTTCTAAAGGGACTATTACTGAGGACTTTTTTAGAATTGTGAATGAAAATATTCAACAATTAGGTATGTCTGTTGAGAGGGCTCTATTCGATTTAAAGAGAGGAGCAGTAATCTTTTTTCCTTCAGAGTTGGTTTCCACTTCAATGAAAATTTTGGTTGAATCTGTTAAAAAAGGTCTGAAAGTTGCTGCAAAAAGTTTAATGTCTATTTCAGAATATGTTAAGAATATTAGAAAGATTAATTTAAGGTTAAATGATCTATTAGCAGAAATTTTATCAGATATGAAATCTAATATGACTTTTTTAGCACCTTTGCTTTCAGGAATTATTGTTGGTTTAACAGGGATGATTACAACAATTTTGGCAGGTTTGGGTGGTCTTTTAAATGCAGGTCCAGTGAGTTCAGGTTCTGAAGCAGGTAGTCTTGGAAGTCTTTTAAATCTCTTTAATATGGAAGTAATGATGCCAACTTATTGGTTGCAAATAGCAATCAGTTTTTATTTAGTTGAGATAATTTTTATTTTAACTTCAACATTAGTAACTATAAAGGCCGGAAGAGATGATTTGCTTGCTACTTCTGAGATTGGTAAAAATTTAAAGAAAGGGATTACACTTTATTTAATTGTAGCACTTATAGCAATTTTAGGTTTAAGTTTATTAGGTTCGGCTGTTTTAACAGGATTAGGTTAAATTAATAAAGGGATTGAGCTTAAAAAAAGAAGATGGATTACGGATGTGGAGAACGAAGAAAGACGAAAGGAGATTTGAAGAGAAAAAGACTTAATAGAGGTTATAAGAGGGGTGGACAATTCAGAACTTCAAATGTTGTTGAATGCAGTTCTTCTGAAGAAGAAGTAACTAAAAAAACTAACAAGAAGAATAAAAGAAAGAATAGGAAATATTGATGAGTTTTCTTTTTTGGTTATATGGTCTTGGAATTTTTCTTGCTGTTTGTCAAGATATTAAAAGAAGGGAAGTTGATAATTGGTTAAATATTTTTTTATTAATTTCTGGAAGTGCGTTTATTGTTTTTAATAGTTTGAATATTAATTTTTTAGAACTTCTTTTTTTATCAGCCATTTTAATTTTTTCATTATATGTTTATTTTGGTAAATTCGAAGTTAAGAATAAATTTTATGCTAGTTTAATTATTCCACTCTTGTTACTCTTTTTTCTTTCTTTATCAAGTTTTATTTATTTTTTCACAGAAAATACAAGTAGTTTATTAATCTTGATCTTTTCAATTTCTTTATTTTTTCTTTTATCCAATTTCTTTTATTTTGGGCATTTTTTTGCAGGTGGAGATGCGAAGTTACTATTTTCAATGGCTCCATTATTTGTTGCATTATCAATCAAGACAACTATTTTGAATAGTTTAGTCTTTCTTTTTCTTTTAATGTTAGCAGGATCAATATATGGGCTGGTTTATTCTTTTTCATTAGGAATTATTCATTTTAAGAAAATCAAAAAAGTATTTTTTAAAGTTTCAAAAGAAATTAAATTAAAGTATTTTATCTTTTTTTCAATTTTATCTTTTTTAATAGGTTTAGTTAATTTTATCTTTTATTTTCTTGGAGTATTTATTTTATTATTTTCATTATTATATGTTTTTGCAAAATCTTTAGAGAAAGTTGCAATGTATCATGAAGTATCTGCTACATCTTTAAGGGAAGGCGATTGGTTAGTAAATGATTTAAGAATAGGAAAGAAGCTTATTCGGGCAAATTTTGAAGGATTGACAAATAAGGAAATTAAACTTTTAAGAAATTATAAAAGAAAGGTTTTAATTAAAGGCGGATTACCTTTTGTTCCGGCATTTGCAATAGCATTTATATTTTATGTTCTTTTTAGAGATATCTTTTTATTTTTGTTTAAGATATTTTTATAAACCTCTTTCTCTCTAAAAAAATATGGAATCAGTTAAGTTGGATGAGATGATTAATTTTGCTAAAAGGAAAGGGTTTGTTTTTCCTTCTGGAGAGCTTTATGGTGCGTTTTCAGGTTTTTGGGATTTTGGCCCATTAGGAGTAGAATTAAAGAAGAACATTAAAGATGCTTGGTGGAATTTTCATGTTAGGCAAAGAGAAGATATTGTAGGAATAGATGGTGCAATTATTACAAACCCCAAAATTTGGGAATCTTCAGGACATGTTGAGTCTTTTATAGATGTTGCAGTTATTTGTAAAGATTGTAAAACAAAAGCAAAAATAGATAGGCACGAAGTAGATAATGCTAAATGTGAGAAATGCGGTGGCGAATTAATTAATAAAGGTGAATTTAATCCGATGTTTACTACACAAGTTGGGCCAATTGTGGAAGATTCTATTAAAGCCTATTTACGTCCAGAAACTGCCCAATTAATTTTTGCAAATTTTAAAAATGTATTAGATACTTCCAGATTAAAATTGCCTTTTGGAATAGCACAGCAAGGAAAAGCTTATAGAAATGAAATTGCACCAAGAAATTTTTTATTTAGATCAAGAGAATTTGAACAGATGGAAATAGAGTACTTTATAGACCCTGATAAAAAGGAAAGTTGTCCTTTTATTAATGAAGTTTTAGATTTTGAATTGAAGGTTTATTCAGCAAGTATGCAAGAAAATAAAGAGTCACCAGAGGTTATGACAATTAGAGAAGCATTGGAAAAAAAGATTATTAATTTGCCATGGCATGCTTATTGGTTAGCAACTGGTTTAAAGTGGTTTGAAAAACAAGGAGCAAATTTAAAGAATTTTAGAATTCGTCAACATGAAAAATCTGAGTTAGCACATTATTCTTCTGATTGTTGGGATTTGGAATATCATTTTCCCTTCGGTTGGAAAGAATTACAAGGGATTGCAGACAGAGGTGTTTATGATTTGCAACAACATGAAAAGGGTTCTAAAAAAGAATTGAGGTTTTTTGATGAAGAGACTAAGAAGAAGATTTTACCAATGGTTGTTGCAGAACCATCTTTTGGTTTCGAAAGAGCATTTATGGTTTTTATGTTTGATGCATATAGTAAAAATGAAAAAGGAGATGTAATACTCAAATTATCCCCAAGATTAGCACCTGTTAAAGTTGCGATTTTACCTTTAGTAAAAAAAGATGAAAAATTAGTTTTAATTGCAAAAGAAATTTATAATAACTTAAAGAAAGATTGGAATATAGTTTATGATCAGTCAGGTTCCGTCGGAAGGCGTTATGCAAGAAATGATGAAGTTGGAACACCTTTTTGTTTAACTGTTGATGGAGAATCAATAACAAATAAAGATGTTACAATTAGAAATCGAGATGATGGTTCACAAAAAAGAATTAAAATTTCAGAAGTGAGAAGCATATTAAGAGATTTAATTTCTTGTGAGAAAAAGTTCAGCGATATATAATTAGTTTTCTTTTAATATTCTTTCAATTTGTTCTGAAAACATAAAATCATGATAATTATTTTCAGTTCTTATTTCTATAACTGTTGCAATCATTCGATTATTATATTTTAATATATGACAAGTTTTATCCGAAGATCTTTCAGGATTTCTTAAACTTTCTTTTTGTTTTGTAAAACTTGGTTGTAACAAATAGTATAATTCTCTTTTAAATGAAGGATGGATTCTAACTCTTTTATCTTTTGGTTCCAATTCTCTTTCTTTTTTTGAATCAATAAGATATGTTATATCATCGAAAAAAGAATTTATTAGTGTATAAGTTTCTTCAACTTCTCCAGTATTAGCTTGAAGGCTTTTTGGATATTTTTCTTTTAGTTCTGTTAAGTCCATAATGTTTAATTTTATCCTATCCTTTTATAGTTGATGATACTAAAATTTATATACTGCAATGTATATATTCTAGTAGGTGATATTATGTCAAAAGTCTTATCGTTTGTTTCAATAAAAGGAGGTGTAGGTAAATCTACTTTAGCAATAGAGACAGCAGCAGCTTTAGCAAATAATTTTAACAAAAAAGTTTTATTAGTCGATGCAAATTTTTCTGCACCTAACGTAGATTTGTATCTTGATTTAACGAGTGAAGTCACTTTGCATGATGCTTTGTTAGGTGTTGGATTACATAATGCAATTTATGAGGCACATGGATTTGATGTTGTTCTTGCTTCACAGAATTATGATGAAGAAATAGATGTTTTCAGATTAAAGAAAGTTTTAGAAAAGATGAAAGACAGGTATGATTATATTATCTTAGATTCTTCACCCCATCATTCAGAGTTATTGCCTGTGATTATAGCATCAGATAATGTTTTTATTGTTACTACACCCGATCATGTTACTTTGACAACCAGTTTAAAAGCTGCAGTTTTAGCAAATAAAAATAATACTGTTATTAGTGGGATAATTATAAATCGTGTGCGATCACCAAGGCATGAAGAAAGTTTAAAAGATGTTGAAAAGTTGATGGGAATGCCAGTTTTAGCTAAAATTAAAGAAGATAAAAAAATTCTTAGGGCAGTAAATAATCGGACTCCTTTAATTTTGTATAATTGTAAGTCTTCGGCAGCGAAGGAGTTAATAAGATTCAGTGCATTTTTAGCAGAAGAAAATGAAAAAGAGCCTGGTTTTTTTGAAAAGAAATTATTTTTTAGTAAAGAGTTGCCTAAAGAGCGGATTAATAGGGATTTGGCCCGTCAAGGTTTTTATGAAGGGCAATTATAGTTAACTTTTTAACTGTTTGAGTTATTTATTCTTTATGAGGGATTGTCTTTTTTGTAAACTTGCTTCAGGAGAAATTTATTCTAAAAAACTTTATGAAGATGAGAAAGTTTTTGTAGTTTTAGATATTAATCCTTATGTGCTTGGGCATTGTTTAGTGATTCCGAAGGAACATGCTAAATATGTTTGGGGGATTTCTGATTATAGCTTTTTTATGGAGTCTGTGAAAAAATTTGCAAAAATTTTACAAAAAGTTTTTGATACAGAATTAGTCCAAGGGGGAATTTCAGGTGTGGATATAGCACATGCCCATTTTCATTTATTTCCAAGAGATTTTTCAGATGTTAAAAAAGATTTTCCTAAAGAAAGATTGAAACCAAAACCCTCAGAAAAAGAGATGGATGAAGTGTTTAATAACATTAAAAAGATTATTGATAAAGAAATTTAAATGGCTTCGGGGAGTGCTGACCTCCCGACCTCCGCCTCATGAGAGCGGCGCTCTACCGCTGAGCTACGAAGCCAAAATTAATAGTAAAAATCTATTTAAAAGCGTTTCTTTAAATTTTCTAATTTTTTTAGAAACTTTTATAAAGGTAAATGGCATTTATTAGTCAGTGATTAGTGAGCTATTCGGGATAAAAAGAGATATTTAATTCCATGAGGTGATATTTAGCTCACTAATTTTAATTAATATGGAAAATAAATTTGTTAAAATGTTGAAAGAATTTTAAAATGACTGAGATAAAAATTTCAGTATCTGAAAGACTTGATGATATTTTACAAACTAAAGCAAATAATTTGGGCATAAAGAAAGCTGAGTTGGTTAAAAATATCGTAATTAAAGAATTGTTGGTGTCTACAAATGGTTGATTTAATTCCTTCCATAAATAGCACAGAGTTAATTGTTAGTGCAATTAAAAGCACAATGTATGAAGTGCCTTATTTTTGGGGTATTTTAAAAACTGCAGGTTTAGTTTTTATTGCATATGTTTTATTCCTTTTTGTTAAGGGTTTTATGACTTTTAAGACAAATAAAAGAATAAGAAAAATAGAAAAAAAAGTTAATTTAATTTTAGAGAAGTTAGAATTGTTTTTTGAAAAAGAAGGATTAGATTTTAAAAGTGGAAAGAAAAAAAAGAAAAAAGAAAAAAAAGTTAAATTTAATTTCAAATTTCTTTCTTTAGCTTTCCCTAAGAAAAAAAAGAAAAAATCTTAAATTTTAGAGATTTCCCCTTACTGATTTAATTAAATCTGATTCAGAAACTTCTTCTCGAGTATAGAATTCTTCGGGACTATAGATTTTCATCTCAGTTATTCCACCTTCATAGAAGTAGTCTTCTTTTGGTTCATTGTTATTCATTTTTTTGCCCTCCAATTTAATTTTCTAAAGGATTTTAATGAGACTATCTAGGTCCAAAGATTTATTCCGTAAATTTATTGAGAATTAATATCTAAAGACCCTGATAGAATCAGTTAAAAATCTTTAGAATTGATAAAGATAAGACTAGTTTAAACTTCGGATAGCTCAAATTAGCTTGTTTTATCATAAAGATTTTAGGAGAATAAACTATTTAAATATTTCTAAACTGAATTATTTTTTTAAAAGTGTGATTTCTATTGTTGAAACAGTTAATTGTTTTCCTTCTTTTGTTTTAAATGGTTCGCTAGAAATTTTTACATCAGTAGTTTCAATTTCTAATTCTTTCAAGAATTTATTTTTAGCAACTTCTGAAACATCAATAGCTTTTGAGTTAAACTTCCCCCTGGATTTTACTTTAACTTCTTTAGCTTTATGAGTTGTAAATCTCATAACCACGCCAGTAACATAGTTCATAAAAGGTTTATTACCTATAAAAATTGTATTCTCTTCGGTATTCTTTTTTTCTGATTCCATTATTCAGTTTTTTCTTCTTTGTCCTCAATAATAGTATGAGTATTTCTTTTTATTCTTGTTAAATATCCTGCAATCATATTTCTAAGTCTTTTACTAGGCAGAGTATTTCCTAATGCTTTTTTATTTTCTTCAAAAGTTTTACTAAATGTTTCTGGCGATTCGCTTATTAGTTCTCTTGTTGTTCTCTTTATTAAAGTTGTTTTGATACGTCCCATATTATTGATTTAATAATTTGGCTTTAAAAGGTTTATGGCAGTGAAAATCTTTTCTCATTTTAAAGCTATTTTTTAAATTTTCTTCAAACTTTTCCAAAACCCTTAAAACCTCTCAATTATAGATTAATTTATGCCAGAACCAGATAAAAAATTAGTTAGGAGAACTAAAAAAGATAAACTTAGAAAAAGATTTCCTCCAAAACCAGAATTTGTAGAAAGAATGATAGATTTAATTGGAGATGAAGATGCAAAAGAATTTTTTGAGATTTCATATTTTTCAACACCTGATGGCATAAGATGCAATACTTTGAAAATTCAACCAGAAGAATTAAAAAAGAGACTTGAAAAAAAAGGTTGGAAATTAAGACAACCTTTTAAAGATAATCCAGAAGTTTTTGTGCTGAAAGAACATTTAATACCTGGGGAATTGGGGAAATCCATAGAACATTTAATGGGTTATTTTTATGTTCAAGAACTTTCATCAATGCTTCCAATGATTGCTTTACAACCAAAAGCTGGAGAGTTTTATCTTGATTTATGTGCTTCACCTGGAAGTAAAACCACTCAAGCAGCTGCAATGATGGAAAATAAAGGATCAATTATTGCAAATGATACTTCTCTTGGAAGGTTGAGAATTTTAAATTCTAATTTAGAAAGATGTGGAGTAATGAATCAGATAGTTACTAAAAAAGATGGTGTTCAGTTGTGTAAGAAGTTTGGAGAAAAAACACATGTTAAATTTGATAAAATTCTTGTTGATGCACCTTGTTCAGGAGAGGGGACTTTAAGAAAATCTCCAAAGACATTTTTAATGTGGAATTTAAAAGTTATTGAAAATTTGTCAAAATTACAGAAGAAATTAGCTTCAGAATCTTTAAAATTATTAAAAGTGGGTGGTGAGATGGTTTATTCTACTTGTACTTTAGGACCTGAAGAAGATGAAGAAGTTTTAGATTTTTTAATAAAGAACTTTGATATTGAGATTGAAGAAATTTCCTTACCACTTAAGACAAGACCAGGAATTACTGAATGGAAAGGTAGAAAATATTCTGATGAAGTTAAAAAAGCTCATAGACTTTATCCACAAGATAATAACACTGATGGTTTTTTCTTGGCAAAGATTAGAAAGAAAAGTGATAAATGTTTATTGGAGGATAGAAGATGAAAAAAATTATAAAATCTGAGGATGAATTTAAGAAATTTCAAAAGATTGGAAAATATCAGGTTTTTGTTTTTTATTCAAAAATGCCTTTCCCTTTTAGTTTTGCAAGTCATGTTTGGTTTGTAATTTCTAATGCAGAAAATAATTTTAAACGTATTGATGGTGGAGATTTTGGAACTAAAGACTATATTCATACTGATATTCTTAAACCTTGGCAAGGAATGATAGTTTCAATTTATTCTAAAACTAAAAAAAGAAGGTGTAATGTTAGATTTTGGAAAAAATTGGAAGGGAATAAAAATTCCAAAGCTTATAGATTATATAAACTTCTCAATGGAGATATAAAAGATTATCCCTATTTAAAAAAATATAGATTATGGCCCGGCCCAAATAGTAATACTTTTGTTTCATGGATTTTGGAAAAGACAAATATTAAAATTAAATTGCCTTGGAATGCTTTTGGTAAAAAATTTCGGGAGGATAGAAGATGAAGATACATATCATGGATAGAACTAAAAAGAAAAAGTTTTTACAAGAAGTTAATTATTTAGGTAATTTAAAAACTAAAAATTTATTTCTAATGACTGGTTCAGAAAAAATAAGGGCTTATTCAGGTTCTTTAACGACTGAAGAGATTATGGCAATTTGGAGAATGTTTCCTATAGAAGGTGTTGGACTTTATTTTGGAAAGTTAACTATTAATCGGCATGGTGGAAAGGAAGCTAGATTATCTACTGATGCTTTACATTTAATGAAAAATCAGATTAGTGAAAATATTTTGGAGTTAGATGATAAACAAATTTTATTGTGGTTTGCTGGAAAGAATTTTGAATTGAAAGAAGAACAAAAAAAATTGAAGAGTTATGTGGCGGTTAAATTTGAAAATGATTTTGTAGGAACTGGCAGAATTTCAAAGGATGGAATTTTACAGAATTTTTTACCAAAAGAAAGAAGAATAAGGCAGAATTAATTATTTTAACTTAGATAAATTTAAAAAGATTATTAAATTTTGTTAATTATGGGAAATAAGTTTGATGCTTCAATATCGTTGGGATTTTGTGTTCTTGGACTTGTTTATTCTTTAAATGAGTTGAGAGATTATAATAATCATAAACGTGAAAGTCCTCTAGAAAAGAAGAATATAAGTTTTGTTTCGCAAAATTTTGAAAATAAAAGGTTTGAAAGAAAGGATAATGTTCATGAACCTCTTTATGCTAAAAAAGAAGAAGAAGATAAATTCCCTTGGGATTATCGTAGTTTTTATAGGAGTTCCTTTATTAAGAAAAAGAGGTATTTTTAATTAAATTTGATTAGTAACAAATTATGGAAGATTTTGAGTTAGAGTGTTATAGAAAAGCAGGGAAAATAAATAAACAGGTTAAGGATTTTGCATTTAGTTTTATTAAGAAAGATATGAAGTTGATAGAGATTGCTTTAAAAATTGATGAAAAAATAATTGAATTAGGTGGAGAGATTGCTTTTCCAGTTAATTTATCTATTAATGAGATTGCCGCACATTATACTCCTTCAATGAATGATTCAACTATTGCAGAAGGTTTGTTAAAAATTGATGTCGGTGTTGAAGTAAATGGATATATTGCAGATTCTGCTTTTTCTATGGATTTGACAGAAGATAAACATTATGAAAAAATGATTCGTAAAAATTCTTTGATTTTAAATAGTGTAATTTCTAATCTTGAAGTAGGTTCAAAAGTTTGTTCTATAGGAAACAAAATCTCAGATGAACTTGAAAATTCTGAGTTTAGGATAATCCATAATCTTTCAGGTCATTCATTAGCAAAAGATGAGATTCATTCAGGATTAACAATTTCCAATCATAGAAATAAAAATGATACTGTTCTAAATGATTGTGCAATTGCAATTGAACCCTTTTTAACAACTGGAAAAGGAGAAATTTATGAGGGAAATCCTTCTGGAATTTATTTGTTACAAGGTGTTGGAAAACCAAGAGATAGAGATGCAAGAAAATTATTAGAATTTATTCAGGAAACATATAGAACAAAACCTTTTTGTAAAAGATGGCTTGAACAAAAAAACTTTTCAAAACTTAATTTTTCTTTAAAAATTTTAGAGAGAGAAGGGATTTTACATAATTTTCCTGTGTTGATTGAAAGAGATAAACAACCAGTTTCTCAAATGGAACATACGGTTATTTTTCATAAAGAAGTTGAAGTTACAACAAATTAATAAATTTATTAAATAAACCTTTTTAAACTTGAAGAAACTAATTGCATTATGAGGAATAATACTTTTTTTAAATTTCTTGGTTTAACTTTAACTTTAACTTTATTTTTATCTCTACTATTTATCTTTTATTATTTTTATTCTTTGGATTTAAATTTATTAAAGGCAGAGCCTTATGTTGAGAAGATTTTATTTGATGAACCTTATTTTAAAAATTTAGCAGAAGAGTATACTCTTGGATGTGTAGAATCAGATACTAGCTGTTTAGTTAACAAAATTTATGAGGCTGTTATTTCTAATAATCATTATGATCTTGACCCAAATGGGACAGAGTTAATAAGAACGCCTTTTGAAACTTTATCTCGTGCAGGCGGGGATTGTGAAGACTTGGCAATTTTGGCTGCAACACTTTTAGAAAATTTAAATATTACTACTTATTTAGTTTTGACCTCAAATCATGCTTATGCATTGGCTTGTGGTGTTGTTCGTGAAAAGATTTTAGATTACTCAGTTAAATCTCTAAAAGAAGTTTATGTTAAACAATTTAATAATAAATCAAAGGATTTTTATTTTTTAAAAGAAGGTGAGATTTATTTTAAGAGTAAATATAAAAAAGAGGTAAATTTAGCTCCAAATGAAATTGCATATATCAAAGGTAGTGAAGAACATGGAATCTTTGATATAAATTTTTCTCTTGATTCTGAATCAGAGTTTGAATTTTATATTTTGAATTCAGAAAAAGAAGTTAAAAATTTTTTAAATAGGAAATCTTTTAAGTTTTATCCTTCTTGTAAGTTGAAGAAGTCTTTTTGCGAAGGTGTTAATGAAGGTTCCACAGTGTTGATTTTTAATCCAACCTCTGAAGATATTTCAGTAGATGTTAATCTTGATTTTATTTATTTATATGATTCTGAAGAGATGTTTGTTAATAATACTTATTCATTTTATAATATATCGAATGAGACATGTGTTGTTTTGGAAACTACTGCTGGAAAATATGGGTTTGCAGGTTTTAGTTCAGAAGATTTAGAAGGGGAGAAACAAGCATTTAACCCAAGAACACAAGAGTATTTTATTTTAGATTAATTACTTTTCTGCAATATTTCCAATATAAAGCGCCATTAGGAATAAACATATTGCAATAAGTGGCGAGTTTAAAATTAAAAGTCCACTGAAGAATGCAAGTATTACTGCAATAAAACCTAGTTTCCCCCCAAGGTGATGTATTAAGAAAAGAGTACCTATTAAGATTATTATTGGTAAGATTTTCAAAAGAAGAATATATGTTGGTCCAGCATGAAATTTAATCAGCACTTTAGTAAGGGCACCCAAAATTTTAGCTTCAGGGTCAATACCAATTGCTAACCAAAAGCCTTCAAAAAATCCAAAACTAGTAATTAATTCTCTAAGGGTGAGGTTTTTTATTAATGATTTTTTACTCATTTTATTGTTTGGTTTTTAATTTCTATCCTGCATAACTTGTAGTAGGTAATGCAGATTTTGCAGATCGAAGATATTTTCTTTCTATGTTTTTATATTTTTCACCATCGGCCTTTGTTACAGAAGGAAGAACTTTATCCATTGCCTTTTCGAAATGTTTTTCAGTTACATTTTTAGCATCGTTATTTTCTCTAAGTGCTAACATTGCAGCTTCCCTTGCTAAAGATTCTAAATCTGCTCCAGTATATCCTTCAGTTTTTTCAGAAAATTTCTGGATAAGTTTTTCTTTATCTTTTATTGGCATATTTTTTGTATGAATTTTTAAGATTTTTAATCTTCCTTCAGTTTCAGGCACAGGTACATAAACAATCCTATCAAATCTCCCAGGTCTCATTAAGGCCGAATCTAACATGTCTGGTCTATTGGTTGCACCAATTACAATTACATTTGTTAAATCTTCTATCCCATCCATTTCAGCCAACATTTGATTGAGAACATTTTCTGTTACTTTTGAGTTTCCTTGATTAAGTCCTCTTTTACCACCAAGAGAATCTATTTCATCAAAGAAGATAATACAAGGAGAAACTTGTCTAGCTTTTTCAAAGATTTTTCTTATTCCTTCTTCGGATTTTCCAACCCACATGCTTAATAATTCAGGACCTTTAACTTGTATAAAGTTTGCTTCAGATTCTTTTGCAACAGCCTTAGCTAATAGAGTTTTCCCAGTTCCAGGAGGACCATAGAGAAGGATTCCCTTTGGAGGTCTAATTCCCATTCTCCCAAAAGATTCTGGATATTTTAAAGGCCATTCAACAGCTTCCTTTAATTCAGTCTTTGCATTTTCAATTCCACCAACATCATTCCAGTTAATATTTGGTGTTTCAACTAAAACTTCACGCATGGCTGAGGGTCTAACATTTTTTAAAGCTTCAATAAAATCCTTATTTGAGATTGTTAATAAATCTAAAATTTCTTGAGGTATTTCTTTATCTTCTTCTAATTTAAATTTGTGAATGTGTTTTCTAAGAACTGTCATTGCAGCTTCCTTCCCAAGAGATTCAATATCTGCACCGACAAACCCATGAGTTTTGTTTGCTAATTCTTCAAGATTTACATCTTTTGTTAAAGGCATTCCACGAGTATGAATTTTTAAAATTTGTAATCTTCCTTTTTTATCAGGAACTCCTATTTCGACTTCCCTATCAAATCTTCCAGGCCTTCTTAATGCAGGATCAATTGAGTTAGGTCTGTTAGTTGCACCAATAACTACTACTTTCCCCCTACTTTCTAATCCATCCATCATAGTAAGTATTTGTGAAACAACTCTTCGTTCAACTTCTCCTTGTGAATCTTCTCGTTTAGGAGCAATTGCATCAAGTTCATCTATAAAAATTATGGCAGGAGAGTTTTTTTGTGCTTCTTCAAAAATTTCTCTAACTTTTTTTTCAGATTCACCATAAAATTTTGACATAATTTCTGGACCATTTAAAAGAATAAAATGCGCTTCTGATTCATTTGCAACTGCTCGAGCTAATAAAGTTTTCCCAGTTCCTGGAGGTCCATGAAGTAGAACACCCTTTGGAGGTTCAATTCCTAATCTTGAGAAAATTTCTGGATGTTTTAAAGGTAGTTCAACCATTTCTCTAACTTTTTTAACTTCATTTGTTAAACCACCAATATCTTCATAAGTTATTGAAGGGATGTTTTCCTCAGACATATCTACGGCTTTTGCATTAAGTTGAATTTCAGTATTTTCAGTTATTAAAACAGGTTTATTGGGGTTGGTATTCACAATTACAAATCTTATTTGATTGAAATTTCCAGGTATTCCTCCTCCAAGACCTATTTGATTAATAATATCTCCGAAAATATCTCCAAAGTCTTCAGAAATTAAATCTTTTCTTCTTTGTGAGCCTCCAAGTACAATAATATCTCCCTTATTTACTGCACGTCCAAGCAATCCAGATTTAAACGCATCAGGACTTCCTTGTATGACAATTCCTTGTTGTGCTGGAGCAATTGTGATTTTTTTAGCTTCTTTAACTTCTGCTTTTTTGATTTCTATTAGTTCTCCAATTCCTGTTTTTGCATTTTTTCTTAGAATTCCATCCATTCGAATTATATCTTCACTAGCATCTGCAGGATATGCTTTATCAACTATAGCAAAAGATTCTCTTTGACCCTTAATAGAAATAATATCTCCTCTTTCTAACTTTAATTTTTTTAAATAAATCGGAGAAATTCTAGCTATCCCCTTATAAGCATCATCTTGTAAAGATTCAACAACTCTTAGTTTTTCAATTCTTTTTTCCGTTTTTTCCGTCATGTTTTTTAACCTTATCTTTATGTTGTTGTTTAGTTTTTAATTCTTTCCCACTACTTTTTGCAACAGTTTCAAGAGCTTTATCAAAATCCTTTTTTAGAATTTTAAATTCTTTAAGGTCTTCTAATTTTGATTGTCTTTTAATGGCGTTTATTCCGGCATTTCTACAAATTGATTCTATTTCTGCACCATTCCAACCTTTAATTTTTTTAGTATAATCTTTTAAATTTATTTCTTTATCAAGAGGCATATTTCTTGTATGTACTTTAAAAATTTCTTCAATCGTTTTTTCGTCAGGCAAGCCAAGATTAACTAATGCATCAATTCTTCCAGGTCTCAATAATGCTTTATCTATTAGGTCTGGCCTATTTGTTGCAGCAATTATAATTACATTTTCTAAATCTTCAACACCGTCTAATTCAGTTAGTAATTGGTTTACTATTTTTTCACTTGAGTCATTCCCCAGTCCAGAACCTCTTGATTTAGAAATTGAGTCAAATTCATCGAAGAAAATAATACTTGGTGAGACTTGTCTAGCTTTTTTAAATAAATCTCTAATATGTTTTTCACTTTCTCCAACCCATTTAGAAATTAGTTCTGGACCCTTTATAGAGATAAAATTTGCTTTAGATTCATTTGCAATAGCTTTAGCTAATAATGTTTTTCCAGTTCCAGGTTCGCCAGTAAGTAATATTCCTTTACTTGGTTTTATACCTGCTGAATGAAATAAATCTTGTCTTAAAAGTGGCAGTTCTACCAATTCTTTTAATTTTTCTTTTGCTTCATCTAAACCACCAATATCTTCCCATTTTGTTGTAGGTCTTTTGATTAAAACTTCACGCATGGCTGAGGGTTCAACCATCTTCATAGCATAAACAAAATCTTTTCTTTTTACAACTAATTCATTAAGCAATCTTTCTTCTTTAAGTAAAATTTCTTGTTCTTCTTTAGTTTTTTCTTCTTGGTTATTTGTAGATTCTATACCTTTATCTTCCATTTCTTCAGAAAGTTTTAAGATTTCATTGTAGAAAGGTTTTATTGAATGAATTGCAGCTTCCTTACATAACACTTCTAAATCTGCACCTGTAAATCCGAGAGTTTTATCTGAGATTTCAGTAAGTAATTCTTCTCGATTTTTTATTGGCATATTTCTTGAATGAATTTCAAGAATTTCCTTTCTTCCTTTTTCGGTTGGAGGGTTAATTTTTAATTCCCTATCAAATCTCCCAGGCCTTCTTATAGCTTCATCTAAATCATCTGGTCGATTTGTAGCAGCCATTACAATTACTTGTTCTCTTGATTTTAATCCATCCATCAAGGTTAATAACTGAGTTACAACTCTTTTTTCTGCTTGGTCATTTGTTTCTCCACGCTTTGGAGCAATTGCGTCGATTTCATCAATAAAAATAATTGCTGGCGCATTTGCTTGAGCTTCTTCAAACTTTTTACGTAAATTTTCTTCAGAACCACCATGATATTTTGACATGATTTCAGGTCCTGCTATTGAGATAAATTTAGCATCTGTTTCTGTAGCAACAGCCTTGGCCAATAAAGTTTTTCCAGTTCCTGGAGGACCAGTTAATAAAACTCCTTTTGGAGCAGCTATTCCTAATTTTTCAAAGATTTTTGGATGTTTCATTGGGAATTCAACCATTTCCCTTATTTTTGAAATTTCTTCATCTAAACCACCAATATCTTCATAACGAATATTTACTCCACTACTTTCACCAACAGTATCTGAGATTGAAATTTTAGTAGTTTCATCAATAAGTCCAAATTCATTAGTCTTTGGAGTTATTTTTGAAACAATGCATCCAAGTTTAGTTCCACCACTTAAAAGAATATTTGTTCTCTGGTTTAAACTAACTGGTGTTTTTGAAAATATTTGTCTAAATATTCCTTCATTTCTTTTATCTTTTAATGCAGGGATTATTTGTTTTTTGATTTCTTCACTACTATATTCTTCACTTTCTAAAATTGAAATTTCTATTGATTTTAATTTCTTCAATTCTTTTGTTAATTTTTCAATTGTTAATTTTTCACCTAGTGAAACTCCTAAAGTGCTTCTTGTTTCGCCATCAATTCCAATTTCAGTTTTGTTATTGTTTGACCTTACTACCCTTAATATTTGGTGTTTTTTGTTTCCAGCAATTATGAAATCCCCAGAATTTAAATTTAAGAGTTCCATATCTTCAGAAGATAACGAGGCTAAGCCTTTATCTCTCATTTCCTGTCTTGCTTCTATTACTTTAAATTTTTCTTTCATTTTTTAAAGTAAACCTCCAAGATGCCATTATAAAACTTTTTTTCTGGTTTTTTACTTTTTATATCTTCTATAGGAAAACTAAAAAGTAATTTGTTTTCAGAATAAACTTCGAGAATTTTTTCTTTTGTTAGCTGGTCTTTATTTATTTCTATATTTATTTCTTCAAATCCATTTAAGTCAAATATTAAATAAATTCCATTTTTTGTGGTTATTCTTTCAAGAAAGAATTTTTCAAAATGGTTTTTTTGAGGATTTTTATATCTTACTTTATTACCTTCTGAGTCTGTTGTAAGGTATTCAACATTACCATTAGCTAATTTATTAAAAATTTCTTCAATCCCTCCACCAAAAAACGAGTCATTGTCAAAAAATCCCATTAGATTCTTTCTCCTTTTTTATTTTTAAAGATTTTTGTTTTGTTGTTTTTTGGATTCATAGAATCTGAAATTTTTTTAACATGATAAACTTGTTTTCCATTTTTTATTACTTTTATTTCTTCAGATTTTAGAACTCTTGGTTTTTCAGCATTTATTCTATCAAAATTTAAACTAATTTTCCCAGCTTCTTGGAAACAAAGCCTTACCATATTATTCATTGCACTTTCTTGTTCTTGCATAAAATCTACTATTTCTCTTGGAATTGATACAGCATATGAATTTCCAACCATTCTCATTTTTACATTATATTCTTTTTGTTTTAGTTTTATAAATTCTTCATATTCTCTTTTGTCTTCAGGATGTAAAATTCTTTTTCCACAGTTATCACATTTAACAGTTCTTAAATTAAACCCATTTTTAGATAACAATTCTTGCTTCATTTTTTTATTACATTTACTACATAAAATAGTATTATTAAATATATCTTCCATGTGTATACAATAGAATATACACTTTATAAACCTTACGTTTAAATAGTAATTTTTTATCTATATTTTATGGTGTTAAATAAATTTAAAGATAAATTTTGGAAATTTTGGAAATTTTTAAATGAGGATACTTGGCAAGCATTATTAGTTAGTTTGGTTTTGGCGTTTTTAATAATAAAATTAGTTCTTTTTCCTTTATTATCTTTTTTTACTGGAACCGGTTTGCCCTTGGTGATTGTTGAGAGTTGTTCAATGCATCATCCAGAAAAGGGATTTGATAAGACTTTTGAAAGTGGTTTTTATGAAAATTATAATTTAAGTTTAGCTAATACTTCTAATTGGATTTTTAAGAATGGGTTTGGAAAAGGAGATATTATTTTTGTGGTCGGTCCTAAAAATATAAAAGTTGGAGATGTTTTAATTTTTGATTCTAGGGGGGGAGCACCACATCCAATAATTCATAGAGTTATTTATGCTAATGAGACCTATTTTACTAAAGGAGATAACCCCGAAACAAATAATGGGGTTGCACCTTTTGAAAAGAATATTCAACAAAATCAATTATTAGGAAAAGCAGTTTTTAAGATACCTTATTTAGGTTGGATTAAATTATTATTTTTTGATTGGACCAATCCCCCAAGTAGAAGAGGATTTTGTTAGATAAGTTTATTAATCCTTTTTTATTTTTTGAAGAATGGTTAGCAAATTATTACGAGAGAGATTTGAAAGAAGATATGGGACAAGTATAGAAAATGCTGCTGCAAATCTTGATTTGTTTAGACCACGAGTTGAAGTTTATGGGAATAGTAAAAAATCTTTAGAGGATAAATATGATGCTTCTAAGGTATTCTCTGCTAGAGATGTAGAAAAAAGAAGTCTTGCAATTCTTGCTGAGATGTAGTTTTAGAAAGCCTTAAATACCCTCTTTTATAACTTAAATAATGCAATTTTGTCCGAAGTGTGGTTCAATCCTTGTGAAAAAAAGGAAGAATTTTGGCTGTCCTAGATGTTCTTATACAACTTCTGATAAAGTAGATTTGAAGGTTTCAGAAAAATTAGATGAACATAAAGAGATTAAAGTTATTAAGGATAAAGATGTTGATGTTTTACCTACTGTAGATGAAGTGTGTCCAAAATGTGGTCATGATAAAGCTCATTTTTGGACTTCACAGACAAGATCTGGAGATGAAGCCGAAACTAAGTTTTTTAGATGTAAGAAATGCAGGAATACCTGGCGAGAGTATAGGTAGTCTTATTTTCAAAAAGCATATTTAAATGATTTTATATTTTATGAATAACTTGCAAGATATTTTTGAAACTGAAGAACCTTTGATAGGCCTGATTCATTTGGCAGGAAATGATTTATAAGAGATTCTTTAGAGAAGTCTCAAGGAGATTGGAATTTTACAAGACGCAGGATTTTCTGGAGTAATAATTGAAGATTATCTTAGGTTGGTTAAAGATGTTTATCAGTGTGTAAAAGAAAGTTCAAAAAAAGGTTTTAAGATTGCTAGAGGGATAAATCTTTTGAGAAGACCTTATGAAAGTTTTAAATTGGCAAGCGAATATGGGGCTAAATTTGTTCAGTTAGATACAGTTTTACCTCCAAGATTTGATAGGAGAACTTTTGAAATGAATCGTACAGAATATTTTTCGATTTCAGTTTTGGGAGGTGTTAGATTTAAGTATATTCCATTAAGTGGAAAATTGTTAGAAGAGGATTTAGTAGAAGGTAAGTTAAGGGCAGAAGTTATTGTAACAACTGGGGAATGTACAGGAATTGAAACACCCATAGAAAAATTCAAAGATTTCAAAGTGCTTTTAGGAGATTATCCTTTTTTAGTTGGTGCAGGAATTAATAAATCTAATATTCAAGAACAATTGAAAATTTGTGATGGTGCAATAGTTGGTTCAGCATTGAAATTTGATAATTGTACTCAAAATGAAATGGATTTAGAAAAAATTGAAAGTCTCGTTAGCTTAGCAAGTAGTATTTAATTTTTAAAATTTAGTGATTTTTATCTTTTTTTAAAGAATTAGATCTTTTTCCTTGCGGATTTGTTTTGTATTTAAATTTTTTAATTATGTACTCTACTAGCATTCCAATCAAGAATAATGAGATAATTAAAAGAGCTACAGGTGGTAAAAGCAAATATCTCATATGATTCCTGCTATATAAAACAAGGATAAAAATTTGCAATACAAAGGGAATAAAAACCACCTTTAACAAGAGGATTTATTTTTCTTTTAACATTCAAGTCAATTATAAAACCTATTAATCTGAAAAGCATCATAAGGGGAATTCCAAAGAAAACAAACCCTATAAAATTATTACACGTAATAGTTGGTTTAGACCTTTTACTTATGGTAAGTAAAATATTCAAGGTAAATCCTAAAATTAAACCATGCACCTAATGATTTAATCTTTTGGTTTATAGTTAGATTTAGCAATAAAAAGTAAGAAATTGTAGGTCTTTCATGGAAACTAAATTTTATTTTTTGACCGAAAATATTTTTTTATTTAACCTTGTATAATTTTAAATGGCCCCAGGGGGATTTGAACCCCCGACACCTGGATTAAAAGTCCAGTGCTCTAACCAGGCTGA
>CAYNJW010000002.1:48690-55051 GCA_964397665.1 Candidatus Woesearchaeota archaeon | reverse complement strand
GAATTTATGTTCCAAGAGGTGTTGCAGGAACTTGTGAAGGAAATATAATTTTTGGAGCCGTTCAGGCTCAGGAGTTTTAATGGAGTTCGAATTTTTAATCGGAGGAATTTTAACTCTTATTTTAGCAGTTTTTATTTTAAGATTTTCATTTTGTAAATGTAAAGAGAAGGTTTTAAGAAAACCTGCTTTTCTTTTCTCTATTTTGGCAATTTCTTTTTTGATAGAATCCTTATTTTTTCTTCTTGCTTTTTTTAAAATTATTGATTTTTGTATGAGTGATTTTTATCTGATTAGAGCAGTTTTACTTTTAATTAGGGTTTCAATCTTTGTTTTATTATTTGGGATTATGTTAGGTAATAAACATTTGAAATATTTTCTAATCTTTTATTTTCTTGTCTTTTTTTCATTTTTTCTTTCAGGAATTTTTTATGCTTTATTTTTCTTTATTTCTTACCTTATCCTATTTCTTATCTTTTTGTTATTATTTAATGTTAAAAATTATGCGAAATTAGCTTTAACCGGTTGGATTTATGCAATCTTTTCTTTAATTTCTTTTTTTCTTTTATTTATTGAAATTATTCCTCTTTTTGTTTTTGAAAGTTTAAGTTTTATTTTTTTAATTTGGTTTTTATCAAATCTTTTTAAAGGAATTAAATTGAATCGCCATTTAATCTCAGTTAAGAAAAGGTTTTTGAAAGAATCTAATTTTATTATAGATTTCTTAAAATATTTTTTATTTATTGTTTTATTAACTAATTTTATTTTTGTTAGTACTGTTACAATTCATGAACTTGGACATTTTGGAACTTCAAAATTTCTTGATTGTTCTTATTCAAAAATTGTTTATGATGGGGCTTTACCACACACAGAAATTCTATGTCAAAATCAAGATAGTGTTTCCCAAGTTATTGCAATTCTCGGAGGAGTTATCTTTCCATTTTTTATAGCTTTTATTTTCTTTTTTGTTGGTGGAAAATTCATGAAAGAGATTGGGCTTTTATTAATTGGATTTGGATTAACAATTTCTTACATGGACTTTTTATCTTTGGGTTTATCTGAAGCAGTAAGTCTTTTTTTTAGTCTTTTAGGGATTTTGATAATAATTTTTTCAATAGGGTTATTAGTAAGTTCAAGGGTTGAAGAAAAAGAATTTTTATATTTTGTTGAAGGGAATGTTCGAAGCAATAAATCTGCAACTAACAAGAAGCTTGCCTTTTTAAAGAGAAGAACTAAATTTAAGTTAGCTAAAAAATAAACGATGGAGTTCTTTCAAATTATAAAAACAAAAGGTTTCTTATTTTTCTTATTTTTCTTATTTTTCTTATCTTTCTTTTTTGTTTCTGCAACTTCAAAAATTGTTTATGAAAAAGGAGAGGTATTGCAATTTTTTTTACCTGATTCTGAAAATTTGGTAGTGTTGTTTAAAACTCCTTCTGGTGTTGAGCTTTTACATCCAACAGAAAGTACTATTTTTCTTGAATTAAATTTTGTTGGAGAGTATAGTTTACAAGTAAAGTCTAAAGAAGAAATGACTACATTTAATTTCTTTGTTGAAGATAATAGGCACAAAGTAGGTGAAGTAAATCAGCTATTAACTGATTTAAAGAATTTAAAACAGAGAAAGATTAAGGATAAAACTTTGTTAAATTTGAGCAAGCAATCTTTAAATTTTTCCAATGAATCTAAAAAAGTTATTGAAAACAAGACTATTATTGAGGTGGGGAAAGATGTTAAACAAGTAGAGAAATTATCTTTTGAAGATTTACAAACCGTAAAATTAAAAATAAATAAGTTTGCAGAAAATGTTTCTTTAGATTCATTAGATGGTAAGAATTTTAGATTCAAAGTAAAAGAAGAATTTTTAGATAAACTTACAAATATTTTGAAAGAAGATAAAAAAAAGACTTTACTTATTAAAAATGCTGTTGGCGATATTAACTTAGTTTATTATACTCCTGCACCTGAGAAATTCGAAAAGAATATTTCAGACAATAAAAAAGAAATTACTGTTTTCTCAAAAGATGGTTTGCATTATCAAAATGTTTTAGCAAAGACAAAAGTTGGAAATTCAGTTCCAATTTCGAATAAGGAATCTTATAAAATTTATTGGAAAAACGAGGAGAAATTTTTAGATTTTGAGATAAATGATTCAGATGGTGATGGTTTTATTGATGAGTTAATTTGGATAATTCCACATCTTTCAGAACAAACTTTTGAGATAATTAAGGTTAGTCATGCAGTTCATTTAGATTTTGAACGAAATGAGCAAGAGGATGTTTATCCTGAAATTAGTAAGAAAGATAATTTCTCTGCAGAAATTAACGCAGGAGATTATGTAAGAATCACTTTTGAGAAATTGTTAGATAAATCTAAAGATATTACTATTTATGCAAATTCCGGGGATTTTGATAATGGTTCAATTGTTGAAGTTTATGAAAAAGATAGTTCTGTTCTTTTATCAACTTTTGATATTATCAAGAAATACAAAGAGTATAAAGTATATCTTTTAAATTTGACAGGTTTACAAGATACTTTTGATTTGTATGTAAAGGTTGGGAAAGTTTTTTTCGATTATATTACCGATCCCTCGATTAGAAGTTTAGATTATGATAGTTTTGAAGATCAAGATTGGAGTTCAGATAAAAATAATACTTGGGTTCGTTCAACTACTGGGGGAACACTAGATATAGACAATGAAATGGCTTCTTCAGGTTCTTGGTCGATGAGATCTGGCAATGCTGCAAATTGTGAACAAAATGCAACTTTGAGTATTAATACAACTGGATTAAAAAATATCTCTGTAAGTTTTGATTATGCCGAAACTGGAGATTGGGAATCAACAGATTGTTTTTATTTTGAATGGTATAATGGTTCAATTTGGAAAAATGAACTTACGAGATGTAATGATTTTGGAGAAACATTTATTTCAGTAAATTATAATTTGTCTTCTTTTGCAGACAATAATTCAGATTTTAAGATAAGGTTTATACACAATAATCCTACCACTGGGGCATATGAAGAGTTATGGATTGATAATGTTAAAATAACTGCAATTGGAAACTATCTTCCAACACAATCAAATCCAATTTTAAATTCAACATACGGGACAAATTATTCAAGTGAAAATTTAACTTGTTATAATATCTCAACTGAAGATTTAGATAATGATTCTGTGAAAAATATTTATAGTTGGTCTGTTAATGGAAATTCAATTTATTTATTAAATATGCCTTTTGAAGGTGGAAGTAATAGTGTTTTCACAAAAGATTATTCTGGATTAAATAATGACGGTAATGTTACTGGTGCAATTTGGAATTCTACTGGTGGGCATGATGGTTTCGGTGCCTATGAATTCAACGGTGGAGAGTATATTTCAATTTCAGAAGATCTTAGTTCTCTGTTGGGTGGAACTGCAACTTTTTCTTTCTGGATAAAAACTACTCAAACGGGGGATGATACCATGTGGAAGGCACCGGGTATAACTGGCCTGGAAGAAGCTGGAGGAACTAATGATATTTTTTGGGGTTGGATAGATGCAACTGGAAATATAGGATTTACAGCAGGTAATGGGAATTCAATAAAAACTAGTTCATCAATAAGTGATGGAGTTTGGCACAACATTGTAATTACAAGAAATTCTTCTTCTGGTTATGTTGAGATTTATTTGGATGGTTCTTTAGATAATAATGGTACTAGCTCTTCTGGTTCAATTACAAATTCTTTCTATAGTTTTGGAAGAATTGAGGATACTGGAGGAACTCCAGAATATTTTAATGGAAGTTTAGATGAGCTATTAGTTTATAATAGGATTTTAAGTTCACCTCAAATTAGCATATTATATAATAAAACAAATAAAATAGTTACAAATGAATTAGTTTTAGATGATGTTTGGAAATGTTCAATAACTCCAAATGATGGGACCACCGACGGAGAAAACAAAGAGAGCGATGGATTGAAAATTAGAGATAATCTGCCACCAATAATCTCAGAAATAAATCCTTCAAATGCATCCAATAATTCAAACCCAATTACCTTATCTTTTAAGACAAATGAAAATGCTACCTGTGAATTTAGTACTCTTGAAAATTTTACTTATGGTTCTGGAAATCTTGTAAGTTCTGGACAAGGAAGCAAAATTCATTCAACAATTTTAGGTAATTTATTAAAAGGAGTGCATAGTTATTTTATTAAATGTTCTGATGATGTATCAAATATTAATGATAATGTTTCACAAGGAAAAACTATTTTTAATGTAATTGGCATTGCCCCAACACAATCAAATCCAATTTTAAATTCAACATACGGGACAAATTATTCAAGTGAAAATTTAACTTGTTATAATATCTCAACTGAAGATTTAGATAATGATTCTGTGAAAAATATTTATAGTTGGTCTGTTAATGGAAATTCAATTTATTTATTAAATATGCCTTTTGAAGGTGGAAGTAATAGTGTTTTCACAAAAGATTATTCTGGTTCTGGTTTAGATGCGACGATGGAGGATGCTTTGTGGAATTCTACTGGTGGGCATGACGGATTTGGAGCTTATAATTTTAATGGTTCTCTTTCTGGAGTTTTAGATTTTACTGCTGATCAAAGTCCAATTTCTGGAACAGGAAATTTTACAATTAGTTTTTGGTTAAAAACAAACACTACAAAGAATATGACAGTTATTCAACAGAGAGATGCAGATTCGATTAATGGAGAATATGAGATTAGGATAAATGAGGGAAGGGTTTATTATTATGAGTATTCAGGAAATTATGGACATAAGTTTACAACTGATAAAACAGTAAACGATGGGCATTGGCACAATATTGTTTTTGTTCGTTCAGGAAATAGCGGAAAAATTTATATTGATGGGGTATTGAATGCTTCTTCAACTAAAGTTCCAAAAAATATTCAGTCAGAAAGAAATTTTGCAATTGGTTATGATTATAGGGATTCAAATAAAGTCCTTGTTGGTTATTTAGATGATGTTTTAATTTTAAATCGTTCAATTTCTCAATTACAAGTTCAGATTTTAAATTCAACTAAGAATAATATTATTGTTTCAAATGAATTAGTTTTAGATGATGTTTGGAAATGTTCAATAACTCCAAATGATGGGACCACCGACGGAGAAAACAAAGAGAGCGATGGATTGAAAATTTTGTTTCAAGCAAGTTTAGATATTGATTTTATTTATCCTTTAAATATTAATTATTCTAAAAATATAACTTCTTTCAATTATTCCTATTATGAAGATTGGAATATTTCTGCAGATTCTTGTTGGTATAATCTTGATGATGGTTTAAATGTCAGCATGGTTTGCGGTAATGAAGTTTCAGGAATTAACTCACATGAAGGAATAAATGATTGGAAAATTTATTACAATGATTCTTTAGGAAGGGTGGCTTTTGATGAGGTAATCTTCAATGTAGATACCTCTTCACCAAATATTACTTTTATTAATCAGACGGATGAGGAAAATTTAATAGTTAATTCTACACACCCCTTAGAGGATGGACAAAATTTAACAATTAATATTAATGTTTCAGATTCAACTTTAGAAAAAGTTTGGGTTACAGTCTGGGAAGGATTAAAAGGCGGGGCGAAAAAAACTACTGTTTTTTTTAAGAAAGTTACAGGATATTTCTTTAAGGCGTTCATTGCTACAAATTATTTTTATGCGCTTGATTATAATTATACCATTTATGCAAATGATTCAGCAGGACAGATTACTGAATATGATGGGAATTTTTCTTTATTAAAATTAAATATTTCTATAGGGATTACGCCAAATCCAATAGAGAATGTACAAGATATTACTATTTTTGGAAAAGTTAATTTAACGAATGGAACTCTTTTGAAAAATTATCCAATAAATCTTTGGTTTGATAATGAAGTTCTTTCACTTTCAAATTTAACTGGAAATGGAAACTACCAAAATTACCAAAACTTAACAGACAATTCACAAAGTGATTTTGATAAAGGAATCTATGAAAATACAAAGATAGAAGGTGGGAATTTGACTTTATCTACTGGAGAGTATTCCGGAAATTATACAAAAATTTTAGATGCCGGTGCAAGAGTAGAATGGGATTCATTTGATTGGGAAGATATTCTACCTACTTGCAATGAAGAGATAGTAACTTTTCAAGAAGGAGATTCTAATAATTATTCTGGAACAAAAGATGTCTACATTTCTTCAGCAGATTCAGCAGTTAATTTTGGTACAGAGTCTAATTTAAATTTAGATACTCTTCCAGATATATTTAGAGTTCTTTTAAGGTTTGATGATTTATTTAGTGTTAAAGTTAATAAAATACCTTTCAATTCAACTATTTATTCTGCAAATATCACTGTCCAAATTTACGAT
>CAYNJW010000002.1:12524-48590 GCA_964397665.1 Candidatus Woesearchaeota archaeon | reverse complement strand
AATTATTCAGCAGTTGTTACAGATTCATCTGGAAAATATAATTATACTTTCTTAGCTCCTAGTTCGTTTGGAGATTATGTTTTTTTAGCTAATACAAGCTTAAGAACTATGTTTTCAGAAGCTTCAGAAATTCTACAAGTTCAAACAGGAGTAGATCCTGTAGTTACTTTGTTAAGTCCTGAAACAAACAAGTGGTTTAATTATTCCTTATTTAATTTAAGTTATAATGCTACAGATGCAAATGATGATATAAAGAATGCGACTTTAATTATTAATGGTCTAAAGAACATTTCTACAACCACTATTTTAAATGGAGGAGAAAATAATTTTTCAATTAATTTTTCAAATGGAGAGTATAATTGGACTATAGAAGTTTTTGATTATCTTGGAAATTCTAATAAAGATGTGGAAAGAAAATTTTATATTGATTTAGAAAATCCAGAAGTAAATCTGTTTTTACCTGAAAATAATACTAATTTTACCTCAAATGAAGTTATCCTTAATTTTGAAGCAAGAGATAATTTAGATACTAATTTATCTTGTGATATTTTGTTAGATAGTAATAAACTTGGAGATACGATTTTTGTAGAGAATAGTTCTTCAATTAATCTTTCAACTGGAAAACTTTCAAATGGATTACATAACTGGAATGTGTCTTGTAAGGATAACTCTGGAAGAGTTGGTGCAAGCCAAAGTTTTCAGTTTAGGATTTTGGACACTCCTCCAAAAGTCTCTTTGAATTTTCCACAAACAAATTTTATAACTTCTAATGAGAATATTACTTTAAGGTATACTCCAGTAGATAATTCTGGTTTTTTGAATTGTAGTTTGATTTTTAATAGTGTTCTTGAAGAGCATAATCAAACAGCAATTTTAAATAATACTGAGAATTCTTTTGTAAAGACTGGTTTAGATGAAGGTGTTTATAATTGGACAGTTGGATGTTATGATCTTAGTGAAAATTATTTTGAAGATACGGTGAGGAATTTCAGTGTAGATTTGAATGAGCCTGAAATTAATTTAGTTTCTCCAATAAATAATTCTTTGGTAAATTTTTCAGATGTGTATTTTAATTTTACAGTTATGGATTCATTAGATTCTGAGTTAATTTGTAGTCTTACATTAAATGGTGTCGTTATTGATGATTCATTTTCTGTTTCTAATGGGACTTTCAGTTCAAGACTCGAAGAAAATTTAACTGACGGAGCAAAACAATGGAAGCTAACTTGTTCTGATGATTCTGCAAGAGAAGGATTAAGTGACACTTTTGAATTTAATCTTAGTGAAAATCCAGAAATTAGTTTGGTGACTGAGAATGAATCTTCATATCAAATAACAGCTATTAATTTAACTTATATTCCTTCAGATAATGTTGGTTTGAGTTATTGTAGTCTTTATTTAAATAATAATTTTAAAATGTTTAATCAGTCAAATATTTTAAATAATCAAGAAAATAATTTTAGTCTTTTTGGCTTGTTAGATGGAGATTATAGTTGGTATGTGAATTGTTCAGATTATTTTATTGGAAAGACAATTAGTGAAGAAAGATTTTTTAAGATTGATGGTGGCGCACCAGACATAACCCTTTTTGAACCAAACGGTGAAGATATTTATGAAAGCAATGTTAGTTTTAATTTTACAGTCATAGATTCAGTAGATAGTAATTTGTCTTGTAATTTGTCTATTGATGATGTTATTGTGGATTCTTTTTATGCTTTGAATAATACTATCATGACAAGGAACATTTCAGGAATTTCAGATGGTTTTAAAAAATGGCAGGTAAACTGTTCAGATTCATCAAATAATCTTGGAGCTAGTTTAGTTTATAATTTTACAAAATTTTCAAATCCTGTTGTTTCTTTAATAAGCCCAGAAAATAATACTTGGATGGGACAAGGAAATTTTAATTTCACATATTATATTGAAGATGATCAAGGATTTACAAATGCTTCTTTAATTATTAATTCTGTTTTAAATCAAACAAATTCTTCAAAGTTAAATAATTTTAATTACAATAATTTTAGTGTAAATTTTCCTAATGGAGAATATAACTGGAAGATTAATGTTACTGATGTTACAGGTCTTGTTGGAAGTTCAGAAGTTTGGACAGTATATGTGGATAATCAAAATCCAAGTTTAGAAATTTTTTCACCCTTAGATTCAGAGGTTGTAAACACAAATAATGTTAGCTTTAATTTTTCTGTTTTAGATAATCTTTCTCCAATAGTTTCATGTAATCTTAGTATTGACGGTGAAGTTGAATCAAGTTTAGATGTTTTAAATAATTCTAATGAAGAGATTTTTTTGTTAGTAAATGACGGGAATCATTCTTGGGATATTGAATGTTTTGATTTGGCAAATAATTCTAATTTAAGTTTGGCTCAAAATTTTACAGTTATTGCTCCGCCAACTATTGAGTTAATTTCACCGAATACAGAGTTTAGGACGAATCTTTCTCAGATTAATTTGACATATAAACCTTATGATGCTATTGGAATAAAAAATTGTAGTATTTATTTAGATGGAGTTATTAATGGATCAGATAATGCTGTTGGAAATGGTCAAGAAAATAATTTTAGTTTAACAAGTATTTCTGAAGGAGAACATAACTGGTCTGTTGGTTGTTATGATTTAAATGATGTTTTTGGTAATTCTTCTTTTAGAAATTTTTATATTGATAAAACCCCTCCAAAAATAACACTTGTTCAGTTGATTAATGATTCTGCAATAGATTTTAATGAGCGAAGAGTTTCTTTCAGTTGGAATGCCTCAGATATTCTAGATAGTCTTCTTAGATGTGACTTGAATATAGATGGAATTAAGAGAAAAGATAATCTTTTGGTTACATCTGGAATTTTAAACACTGAGCAAGTTTTTAGTAATATAATAGGACAAGGATATCATTATTGGAGTGTTACTTGCAGGGATAGGGTTGGAAATTCAAATATCTCTGAACAAAGATGGTTTAATTTAACTCTCCCGGATTTTTTTATAAATGTGTCACTTATTAGCTTTAATCAATCAAATCCTAAGGAAAAAGAAATGGTTTTGATTTCTGCTGAAATTTTTAATAATGAGGGTTCAGATTCTAAAAATATTAAAGTTCAGTTTTATGATGGAAATCCTTCTTCTGGAGGTATCCAGATTGGCCAAGATATTTTATTAAATATCTCAAGATTCAATTCAACAAATACTTCTGTCATTTGGCAGGCAGAGATGGGTACTTCAGAAATTTATGTTTTGATAGATCCACCAATTAATTCTGTAGGCGATTTAAATGAAACAAACGAAACAAATAATTTTGCTTCAAGGAATATTTCTGTAGGTGCATGGTATATTTTATATGGAGATATTTCTTCATCTTCGGAATTTGCTTTAAAAGATAGTGGCGCAAATAAAGTTCTTACTTGGTTAGCAGATAATTTTAAGGGTGGAAATTTGTATGTTACAGATTATGAAGCTTCAGTTGATTGGTTAAACTTACAAGCTATTGGGAAGAAAAAAGACAATTCACAAAGTAATTCAGATTTTGAAGAGATAGATAATTTATTAGGCATGGAGAATTTTGAGGATTCTGTTAAGAATACTTATACTTTTGGGGGATTCGCAAAAGATAAAGCGAATTTTACAACCTTTTCAAAGGTAGTAGAAGATGTACCAATTATTAATTCCACAAATAATAGTAATTTCATAACTGGAATTCTGTGGGATTCTTCAGATTCTCAAGATGAAGAGTTTGATTCTTCAGAAGATTTGGTTTTCATTTCAAAGATAAGTAATGATTTACAAGGGAAATTTGGAAAATACGATTATGAGATTAAAGTTCCTGCAGCATTAAGAAACTATAATTCTTCAGATTCAGACAAAGCTTTATTTTATGTTGAACTTATTTGATTATTCTTTTTGTGATTTGTAAAGTACTTGCCCAGTTCTCATTGATTCTTCAAATCCATATAGTTTTTCAAATTGTTTATTGTTTAATTCTACAAAGTTTATTTCAAATTTTGAATTTGTTTTTATCTCTTCTGCAATTCTTGTTATTCTATCTACAGGTATGAAGTCACCAATAATGATTAATTTTGCATTTGTTTGAGTTTTTGTTTTTAAAATGATTTTATCAATCCTCCCCATTGTTTTTATCTTTTCAATAAAATTTGTTAAAGGTTCAGAAGAAGCAGTTTCAACAAATCCAAGCATTTTCAACATTCTTTGAGTTGTTGCAGCATTATCTATTTTGTAATATCTTGTTCTACCAATCACTTTTGATTTTACAAATCCAGATTCTACAAGTTTACTAATTATTCTAAATGTTGATGAAACATTAACTCCTGTTATTTTTGTTAATTCAGTTAAATAAAATTTTTTTTCAGGATTTTTTGCAAAAACATTTAGTGTTTTTACAATTTTTTCATCAACTAATTCCTTTAGTAAATCTGTATCTCTCATGTATTTCTAAGTGGGATTAACTATTTAAATCCTTTCATTTTTGGTAGATTTCTTCAGATATGAAATCAGTTTTCATTTTTGGAAATAGTTTTCAGATATGGAAACATTTATAAAGAAGTATTACTACCTAAAACTAACTAAAAGAGGTAAAAAAGAGATATATGATACACAAAAGGTTAATGCTTGCATTATTTGTATTTTGTTTTATGACTAGCTTTGCTTTGGCAGTTGTTCCATCTGGTTCAGATGTTACTGTTGGAACTTCATCTAGTGCAGTTGCAGACTCACCAGATAATGATCCAAATGCTTTGGCTGGAAATGTTACAGAAATAACTTTATTTGGTTATACAACAACACAAACCTGGCAAGGTTATTTTGGTAATGTTACTGGTACAATCCAATTAGCAGATTCATCAGATAATGTGATGTATAATTGGTCTTTGGCAAGTCCGGAGGGTGAAGTTTATGCTTCAACAGCTCCATCAATTACTTGGTCAAGTATTCGGTGTGCTTCTCAGGCAGAACAAGCAACTTTAGAATCAAATTTTAATATTGCAAGTGATGATGTTGATGGTGTTCAAGAAACTTTTGCTTTCGACGACCATGCAGAGTTTTTCACAAATAATCACCAATTTACTGCTGGAGTCTGTAATAATACTAAAGTGTTTAATAATGCGGGTGCAGGAACTTTCGATGAAGTTCTTTTGTCAGATAATGTGAACATTATTTTTACAGCATTGTTACAAGAAGATACTGTTGGTTTTGATGCGGCAACTCACGATTTTGAGATGTTAGTATTGGAAGATGGACATGGAACAGATACAGCTGTAACACAATATAATTTCTGGGTAGAACTAGAATAAATTTATTTTTTATTTTTATTAATATTGGTGACCTCTTTTGAGGGAGAGAAAGGAATTATTCAAAGAGGAATAATAAATTATATAAGGAAAAGAAAATGAGAAGAGATATGGAAAAAAGCGGTGAGATAGAAGCCTTAAGAGTTTTAGTAGTTTTACTTACAATTGTTGCGATTTTTAGTTTTGGAGCTATTATGGTTTCTGCTGCCCCAAATAGACCTACAATAACTCATATTTCTAATGAAACTTATGGTGGAAATTCTGGAGGTTCAGTAATTAATATTTCTGGAGGTTATGTTGCAACAATTAATTTATCAACTTCAGTTCAGAATCCTCATTGGAAGGCTTTTGTTGGTTGGGTAAATGGTGCTTTTACCTTACAAGATGCTTCAGGTTCTACAATTTATGATTGGGATTTAACTTCTACAAATGGTCAAGTTTATGCAACAAGAAATTCAAGCACTATTCAATGGTCTTCAATTGCTTGTGCAACACCTACACAAATAGAATCTGAGAATGTAGCCATGAATCACTCAAATGTTGATGATAATATTACGGCTACTTTTGATTCACAAAATAGTAATGCATTTTATGTTGGGGCAATACCAATTACTCTGGGCTCTTGTTCAGCTTTGAATACTTATGTGGATAATGTGTCTCAGAGTACAGATTTTGAAGAAGTTGTTTTATCTGATTCTTCAAGCATTGTTTATTCTACTCTCATTGAAGATATGGCAGATGGTTACGATGAAAATGATTATGATTTTCAAATGTTAGTTCCAGAAAACGGTGCCCAAGGATTTGAGGGTGCAACAGCATATTATCTTTATGTGGAGGTTAATTAGGATGAAAGATTTTATAATTAAATTAAGCAAAATGAATAATCAAAATTGTTCAAAGTTAAGATAATGGTTTTTAAAATAGAAAATAAGTTTTTAGTTTTTAGTCAAATTTTATTAGTTAGTTTTTTACTAGTTTTTACTTTTAGTTTTAATGTAGATGCAATTACAGGCAAGGATAATGTAACAGTTAAAACATTGTTAGATATTGGAAATGTTTATCCAGAAATTACAAGCATCGAATGTAATGAAGGTTCAGATTTTGATTTAACACCTGCGAATGTTACCACGCTTAGTTGTTTAGCTGTTATAAAAGATTATAATGGTCAAGAAGATATTAACCAAACAAATGGGTGGGTTGGTGCTGTTTTATTCGATACTTCTGAGTCAAATTATGGCGATTCAGATGATGAAGGAGATCATTATCTCAATAGTTCTTGTTCAATAAATGAAAGTTATGGTGATGAATATGAGGTTTTAGCAAATTGTACTTTCCAAGTAGAATATTACGCAAATCCAGGTTCTTGGAATTTAACTCTAACTGTGAATGATTCTTCTAATTGGCAAGATCAAAATAGTACCTTATTTACTATTAGTCAGCTTTTAGCTTTAGGATTACCAGATACAATTTATTATGGGGAAGTAAATGCTACCGCAGTTTCAGAGGAGAATATAACAAGTATTATTAATTATGGAAATACTTTGTTTAATCTTACTCTCGAAGGATATGCTCAAACTAGAGGAGATGGTTATGCTATGAATTGTTCAAAAGGTTCTAACAAATTAATTAATGCAGAATATGAAAAATATAATCTTACTGCTTCAACAGCTGGTTCTTTAACATTATCTGAATTTGAGAACAATTATTTGAATCTTACAAGTTCACCAGTTACAAAATATTTTGGTTTGAGTAGTAGGGTAAATGATTTAGAAATCTCAGAGTTTAAAGAAGCATATTTTAGAATTTATGTTCCAAGAGGTGTTGCAGGAACTTGTGAAGGAAATATAATTTTTGGTGCAACTACTGGAATTGGAAGTTAGATTGGAAGATAAAATAATATTGAAGGGATTAAAAGACAACCCATTAAGAAACTTCTTTTAACATTATAAGCCATGCAAGTTAATCCAAGAATTGTAGAGATTATGAATACAAAGAATCCTAGTAATCCAGTTATAGAAAAAATTATTACTGTTAAAAGTAATAAAATAATTTTTGATAATTTTTGATAATTTATTTTTTTAGAATGCTTTGCGAAAATTTTTGATAAGTTTAAAGTTATTACTGTGGCTAAAATTGAGGAAACTATTATTGCTATTATTAAGTAGGTTAGTTGATTGAAAGTTATTTTTGTTATTTCAGAGATTGCAGAAGCAATTCCAGTTCTTGTTTTGTTTATTAAGTATAAAGTTACAAAGGAGAAACCCATAACTAATGTATTTATGCTACCTAATAAAATTAAGAATTCTTTGTCTGTTGTTTTTTTATTGAATGAAAGCCCAATAATTGCTGCTTGACTGCTTCCAAGTCCCGGAAGAAATGAGCAAAAAGGAGAGATTATTGCTGAAGTTATTGCAGGTTTTATTATTTCTTTCTTTGAAATTTTAATTTTTTCAATTATTTGTTCAGGTATTTTTGAATTTTTAGAGATTGAATAAATTAATGTGGATGAACCAAAAAGACCAGTTAGAAGGGGTAGAAGAGGTTGTGCCAGGTTTAAATTTGAATTTGCTAACCCTAGAAATCCAGCAAGCATAAAAAATATGAAAGAAATAGTTTTCTTTTCTTTTTCGTTATATAATAAAAAGAAAGAAATCCAAATAAGAATCCAAGACATTAATTTTTCAATGAAAGGGTAAATCTTTGCAAGGATGAAAAAAGAAATGGGGATTAGGATTATTAAAATAATTATTGCAATTATTGAACCGAGTGTGGTGTATTTTATAGCATTATGTGCTTTTCCTTGAAGAAGAAGTTTATGACCTGGTAAAACAGATAATGATGTGTCTTCATCTGGGGCACCAAGATAAATTGAAGGGATGAAATCTACAAAGGTATGTGTCATTGCCATTGCAACAAGAAAAATTAATAAATTTAATACAGGAATTTGTTGTAAAAAGGGTAGCGTCCCAAGTATGAAAACAGCAATTAAGTTTGTATGGATTCCCGGAATTAAGCCTGTTATGGTTCCTGCAAAAACTCCGAGTAAAATGAAAAGGATTATTTCAAACATATTATTTTATTGATGATTATCTGAGATTTATTTTTATATGTATTTTTTTCACCTTCGATTTTTAGAGAATTACAAGACTCTAGATATCTTATATTATCAAATAATACAAAATCCATCGAATAATTTTTTAAGTTTATTATTGTTCTTTTATTATAATTTTTTATTTTTGTTATTTTTCCTTGATAAGTATTCTTTTGAAATGTTGATATTAAGATAATTATAAAAATTAAAATTATTGTTATAATTAATAAAATTCTTTTTTTCATTTTGTTTGAAATTCGATTATGTCTTTGTCTTTAAGTTTATGTTCAATCCCAACTGTTTGTCCACCGAATTTTGAAGAAGGTCCCCAAATTCTAGCACGTTTCAAATTCTTTGACATTCCCTTTAATATTTTTTCGGCAGCAGATTCTATTGTTGAATCTCTTTTTAATATCATTGGTTTTTCAGTTGGTTTTTTTCTCGGTTCTTTAGTATAAACCCTAATAATTGGGAAAGAATTATATATCTCTTTTAGCAAGTCTTTTAGAAGTTCATTATTTGGTTTTTCAGTAGATAAAAGATATGTTTTTAATTTCTTGTATTTTGTATTTATTGTTGCTGTTAATTTTCTTTTTTCTGTTTCATTTAGTAAATCTTCTTTATTATATATTATAAATAATTTTCCTTTTATTTTTTTTAAATATTTTTCAGAATCCTTTATTTGTTTTATATTATCAACAACTAATAGGATTACATCTGCAGAATTAATTAGGCTTTTATCTTCATTAGGGAAGGGTGCAAGATCTATTGTTTGAATTTTAACATCTTCAAATTTTGTAGTTCCTAATTTTGATTGATAAGTTGTATAGGGCGTTGGAGAAATTTTTGTATTTTGTTTTGTTAAGAGTTTAAATAATGAAGATTTTCCAACATTAGGAAATCCAGAGATTATTAACTGCATATCTCCTTTTTTGATACCTTTCATTTTTGTCTTTCCAGATCTCCGCTGTTTTTCAAGACCTGTTTTAATTTTTTTGTATCTCGTAGTTAAATTTCTTAACATATTTTCTGAACTTTTGTGTTTTGGACATTCCTTAATCATGATTTCTAAACATTCAAGTCGTTCTTCATCAGAACTAGCATTAAGAAAATCTGCTTCAGCTCTCTGATAGAAGGGTGATTGATTAGTGCTTGCCATATAACTATCAAATAAGGCATATTTATAAAGTTTATAATTCAAGTTATTTTTTTAAGATTAGATTTTTTAAGAAGTCATTTGGAAGATATTGTTTTATTAAGAATTATTTTGATTAGTTAATTCTTTAAATTAACTTTATTAATTAATTTTATGAAATTGGGAGTTTTATTTTCTGGAGGGAAGGATTCTACATTGGCAGCGTGGATTGCAAAAAAAGAAAGATATAAATTATCTTGTTTAATTACTCTTGAAAGTGAGAATAAAGAAAGTTTCATGTTCCACACACCTTCAATAGTTAAGACTAAAGTTCAAGCAGATTCCTTGGGGATTCCATTAATTATTCAGAAAACAAAAGGGGATAAAGAAATTGAGTTGAATGATTTAAAAATCGCTCTTCAGAAAGCAAAAGAATCCTATGGGATAGAAGGAGTTATTACGGGTGCTGTTGAAAGTGTTTATCAAGCTTCAAGAATTCAAAAAATTTGTAATGAGTTAGAATTGGAAGTATTTAATCCTCTTTGGCAAAAACCTCAAGAAGAGTTAGTTTTAGAATTAATAAAAGAAAAATTCGAAGTGATTATTGTTGGCGTTTTTGCTTATCCTTTAACGAAAGATTGGATTGGGAAAAAATTAGATAGGTGTCTTTTAGGAAGTCTTAGATTAATAAAAGAGAAGTGGGGAATTAGTGTAGCTGGTGAGGGTGGAGAGTATGAGAGTTTTGTTGTTAATTGCCCTTTATTTAAAAATCCTTTGAAAGTAAAAGATATTCAAACAAGTGGTGAAGGAAATTCATGGAGAGGAGAGATAGTTTTATGATATTAATAATTAATATTTGCAAGGAGAATTTACACTATTATGAATTTGTTAAACCTATTGAAGATATAGTGGGGAAGGAGTTTTTTACAAAAAAGTTTTTAGATGTTTCTAAAGAAGATTTAGAGATTGCAGAAAAAGTGATAATTTGCGGTACAAGTTTAATGGATTTTAATTATTTTAATTATCTTTCTAACTTTTCTTGGATTAAAGAGTTTAATAAACCTATTTTAGGAATTTGTGGGGGGATGCAAATTTTAGTTTCTATTTTCGGAGGTGAAGTTTGTAGAAACGATGTTGGTGAGGATTTTTTTGAAGTTGGTTTTATTAAATTGAATTTTAAAGAATCATTTTTGGGGTTAAAAGGTGAGAAAGAAGTTTATAACCTTCATAAATTTGGTGTTGAAAATATTGGTGAGAAGTTTAAAGTTTATACAAAATCAAAGAAAGGGATACAAGCTATAAAGCATAAGGAAAAAAAGATTTATGGAGTTTTGTTTCATCCAGAAGTTAGACAAAAAGAAGTCATTAAGGAGTTTTTAAAAAATGGATAAAGAGTTTATTTCTGAGGTAAAGAAAAAGAGGGAATTTTCTAAACTTCCAGATTCAATTGTTGTGAGAGTTGCAAATAAAACTGAAAGTGTAAAGGAGGCAAGAGCACTACTAAGAAAATATTTTGGAGTTTTTTTGACAAATAAGGTAAGAAAAGGAAAAGGTACTGCAGATGAAATTTTACAAGCACACATATCCAGTAAGAAAAGAGATTACTCAAAATTTTATGAAAGACTTTCAGAGAGTGTTGGTAATGAGTTTAATTTTATTTTAGATTTTGGGGCAGGAGTTAATGGTTATTCTTATAATTATTTTAAGAAAATTTTTGGAAATATAACTTATTTTGCTATTGAGGCAAGTGGGCAACTAGTAGAGAATATGAATTCGTTTTTTGATAAAAATAATTTTAATGGAAATGCAATTTGTGCTGATTTAATGGAGTTAGAAGTTATTAAGGAAACCTTTGATAAAGTTAAAAGTGGAAAGAAGTTAATTTTTTTATTCCAAGTAATTGATGCTTTAGAAAGTCTTGATAGAAATTTTTCTAAAATCTTTTTAATGAATTTACGTGAATTTTTAACTGAAGAAGATAGAATCTTAATTTCTCTTCCGGTTGAAAGTTTAAGTGGGAGAAAGAATTTTGCAGTTAGAAGAAAATGGTTTGTAGATTTTCTCGAGGAAGAATTCATAATTACTGATGATTTTTTGATGGACGGAGAGAGATTTTTTTGTATTAGAAAGAATTAAAAAGTCAAGTTGTAATATTGATTGATGGTAGAATTTAGCAAAAAGGTTTTGTCTAATGGATTAACAGTTTTACATGAGAAAAGGGATGTTCCAGTAACAACGGTTATGTTAGGAACAAAATATGGGTCAAGATATGAGACTGAAAGTGAAAAAGGGATGGCACATTTTATTGAGCATTTGTGTTTCAAAGGAACTGAAAAAAGAACTGCGAAAGAAATTGCAAAAGAGATAGAAGGTGTTGGAGGTATTCTAAATGCATTTACTTCAGAAGAAGTTACAGCATATCATGCAAAATTTCCCTCAGTTCATTTAAAAAAAGTTGTTGAAGTTTTATTTGATATTTATTATAATCCTATTTTTCCAGAGGAGGATGTAAAAAGAGAAGCAGAAGTAATTTGTGAGGAGATTAAAATGTATTATGATAATCCTCGAGCACACACGCTAGAATCGATTAAGGAACAATGTTACGCTAAACCTTTTGGGATGTTTATTGGGGGTCCTCAAGAAAATGTTAGGGGAATGACGAGAGAAATTTTGTTGAAAAAACATCGAGAAGTTTATACACCTCATAATTCGGTTATGATAGTTGTTGGAAATAATAGTTTTGAAGAAGTATTGAAATTAGCAGAGGAGTTTCAAATTGAAAGAGCTTTTAATAAGATTTCTAAACCTGAGATTATTGAGAGAACAGCTAAAGAGGAAGAACATCGTAGCAATTTGCAACAATCAAATATTGCTCTCGGTTTTCATTTTCCAAAAGCAAATGATACAAATAGATTTGCTGCAGAAGTTTTTTCAGATATTTTAGGTGGCGGAATGTCTTCAAGATTATTTACAGAAGTTAGAGAAAAAAGGGGACTAGTTTATGGGGTTAAAACTGCCTTCGATTCTGGTGTTGATTATGGATATCTAATGATTTGGGCAGGAACTGATCCTTCAAAAGTTGAAGAAGTAAAAGCTGTTTGTTTAGAAGAGTTTAGGAAAATGGCTAATTTAACTGAAGAAGAGTTAACAGAAGCAAAAACAAAATTGTTGGGTTCAAATAAAGTTTCATTGGAAAGTTCTGATGAAGTTGCAAGAGAATTATTGGTTTCTTGGATTGAGGGAAAACCTGAAAGTTTTTATAATTTTGAAAAAGAAATTTTAAAAGTAACTTTAGAAGATGTTAAGAAATTAGCAGAAAAAACTGAATTTTCTTTTTTTTCTTTAGGTCCTTAATCTTCTAAAACTGTTTTAAATTTATCAATTTTATCGTCAGTAAAGTTTACTATTTGCCTTAATTCTTCTTTTGATGCTAAGAAAATTTCTTTAAGATTTGGAAATTCTTTGATAAGTTTTTTTGAAAGTGTTGCACCAATTCCTGGAAATCCTTCAAGTGCAAATCTTTTTTGTTCTTTAATACTTTTTAGAGTTTTTTGAGGTCTTATTGTCATTTCCTTTTTTTCTTTTTCTTGTTGTTTTGCTAAAAGTATCAAGAATTCTGAAGTATCTTTTTCATTTTTTGAATAAATTATTGGGACTTGAAAGTTAGTTATTACTGAGAGTAGCATACCTTTTATGGCATTTTTATGAATATTGAAATCTTCATAATTATGATAGAAATTTTCCAAGATTAAAAAATATTTTGGATATTTCTTGATTTCCTTTAATTGTTCAATTAGTCGTTTATTAATCATGCTTGAAAGAAAGTCTGAGAAGGTTTTTCTTTCAATAGCAATTTCTCCAACTAAATAATCTGCAATTTCTAATTTTTCAAAAGCGGTATTTGCTAAATTTTCTTTTAAGTAAGCAGTTACTAAAGACTGTTTTTCTCTAGTATCTATAATTATTGGTGTATTTGGATTTGGTATTTCTTTTGCTATTTCTTTTTCTTTAGAGAAAATATTTTCTATTTGTTTTTTCATTTCATAAGCTTCGTAAATTTTATAATTTCTTCCGCTACTTCTTCTTGAGATTTTTTTGAAGTATCTATTATGATATTAAAATGTCTCAAGTCATAACAATTTTTTATACCATAATTTTTAAGATATCTTTCTTGATCATTTATACATCTATTAAAATTAATTTTTCTTTGTTCTTCAATCGTGGAACATTCAAGTTCTGAAGTTCTTCTTGCATTATAGATTCTTTCTGCTCCTATTTGTGGATTTACTGTTAAAAATATTTTATAAGATTCGGGAATGAATTTCCAAGATAATCTCCCTTCAAAAATAAAATTATCTGCAGTTCTTCCAAGCATTCGTTGATATCTATCAGGGATTGTATCTATTTTTGGATCTTTAATTAAGTTAAATTCCTGAATAGTCATTCCTCTTTTTTTAGCCATCTTTCTACGAGTATTTCCAATAGAAAGTAAACTATATCCTAATTTCTTTTCAAGAATTTTTCCAACATCATCTTTTCCAGAACCAGGATAACCAGATATTGTGATAATTACCATAAAGAAGAGTTATTCTTTAGATTTATAAAAATATATGTCTTTAGAAAGATAGTTTTCTTTGAGTTTTATTTGAATAATCTTTTTTAATATCTTCAATTGCTTTATGCATTTTTCTCTCTTTTGCATTTGCAACATAATGATAAGTTTGGTCTCTTGTTCCTTTTGTGATTAATATTTTTAGAGAACCTTTCATTAGTCTTGCTGTTCTTCCAGCTCTTTGAATAGATCTTATTGCCGATGGGACAGGTTCATAAAAAATTACCTCATTAACTTCCGGAATGTCTAGTCCTTCTTCTGCTATAGATGTTGCAACAAGAACATTAATTTTCCCTTCTGAAAAATCCCTTATCATTTGTTTTTGTTGTTTTTGTTTCATGCCAGTGGTCTTTCCTTTTCCATGATCTTTTATTGCTTGTCCTACAAAGATTCCAGGTTTTATATTTGGAATTTTTTCTAAGATTTCCGCAATAGTTTTTACAGTGTCTCTAAATTGTGCAAAGATAATTATTTTTGAATCTGGTTCATCTATAATTTTTGTTTCAACTAATCCAAACAATCTTTCCAATTTTGGATGCTCCATTTTTAAAATAGTTGCTAAGGTATATGCTTTTCCAAATCTTATATCTTTTACTAATTTTTGGACACCTTTTGATTTTTTCTCTTCAGCTTGTTTATATAATTCTTTCAAGTAAGAAATAAAAGAAGATTTTGTTTGGGTTTCCAATAATTCAATAGCATGTTGTAATTTAATTGCTTGTGCACAGGTAGATGCCGAAACCATCATATTTATAGAACGTGTTCCAGAGGATAAGGCCCTCATTATTTTTCTTTGAGTTTCCAATAATGATGTTTTAGAGGCAAATCCAAAAAGAACTTTCCGATTTTTTAATTCTCTAACTTTGTCTTCATAGATTGATTTTAATAATTGTCTTATTTCTTCAAATTCTGCAGGAAAATTTACATGAATTTTATCATATTTTAGTTCTTGCAAATAGGGTTTTACATCAGGACTTTCACGCGTTCTTATTTCTACAGAAGTTATTCCCAGATTTTCACAAACTTTTTGAATTGTCATTTTATCAGATCCAGGAGATGCAGTAAGTCCTAAAACTTTTCCATTTATAGATTGTGTTTTAAATTTTTGGGCAATTAGATTGTAAGCATAATTTTTTAGACATCTATGACATTCATCCACTATTAAAAGAGAAACATCTTCAAGAGTGTATAAATTATTTTTTAGATCATTTGATATGCATTGTGGTGTTGAAAAAATAAATTCTGCAGTTTGCCATATTTGTTTTCTTTTTTTTGCTATGGTTGTTCCAGTAAATAATTGCATATCTGCCCAATTTTCAGGAAGTTTTTCTTTAAAGGATTTAAGGTGTTGTTCAATTAGTGGTTTTGTTGGAGCAAGAATAAGAACTTTCTTCAAAGGGTTTTTTTTAAATTCTTCAATCGCTAACATCATAGCTATTAAGGTTTTTCCCGTTCCAGTAGGAAGAACAACCAAACAATTTTCCTTTAGACAAGTTTGCAAAATTGAGGTCTGATAGTCCCTAGGTTTCATTTTTAGTTCTTCTATTACCATTTTATATGAAATTTAGTAGAGTTTATAAAGTTATGAATTAATTTTAAATTATGGTAAATCTTTTACAAGAATTTGCAAGAGTATTTGGAATTTCAGTTAGTATTATTATTTTTCTTTTTCTTTGGGAATTAATTTGGAAGGGTTTAGCTCTTTGGAAATCTGGAAAAAATAAACAATTAAAGTGGTTTATTTTTATTTTTATTTTTAATACACTTGGAATTTTACCAATTATTTACATAGTTTTTTTTCAGAAGAAAAAGTAAATTTTAAAAAGAGTTTCTTAAAAAATAACTATTCCCCAACTCAAAGTTATAAAGATTATGATTGTTAGAAATAACCATAGTGTTCTATTTCCAAATAATATTTTACTTCCATCTAAATTTGATAAAGGGATAATTGACCAGGCAGCATAGTATATGCTCAGTTTACTAAATATCTCAAGATTAAAACTATATCCTATTATTGAAAGTAAAATATTCAAAATAATTCCTGCACCAGTAATTAAGGCAATATGCCACTCAGTGATTGCAGAAAATCTATAAAGTCCATGTCTTTTAGAAACTCTTTCAGTTTTTGCTATAATTTCTGTTTCTAAAATTGCAAACCATTTCCAGTTTAAAGGTGCAAGGAGTAAAGGTAGCCATAACATCATAAGTGGTTTTTTAAAATGAGCCTTTGCTTTAAGTCCATAATTTTGTAACGACCAGAATTTTAAATTTATATCTGATTCATAGTAATATGCTACAAGTTTTTTAATTAAAAAATTTGATCCAATAATTATTATAAAATAAATGAGAGTAATTAAAAAATTAGATAAGTTAAAAAAAGTCGTAGAGATACTCAAAATAATTGATGCTAGAAAGATTATTGTGATTTCATTTAATAACTTTTGTTTATCCATAATTATCTATGGAATTATTTTTTATAAACTTATCCGAATACTATTTTAAACTAGACTATAGAAATGTATTTAAATGAAAGATTTATTATTTGTTTATGTTGAAGATAAAAAGATTAACAGAAGTTATCGGGAAGAGAGTTTATACAGACTCAGGAGATTTATTTGGTCTTGTTGAGGAAGTGAATTTAATTGATAATAAAGTTGATGGTTGGAGAATTGTTGTTGCAAGAGAATCAGGGATTAGTGCCTTACTTGGCGGTGCTAGAGGAATTATAGTTCCACAACAATTTTTAAAAGCTATTGGTGACATCGTTATTATTAATAGAAATGCAGTCCCTGTTCAATTACCCGAAGAAGACTTGAATTTAGATGAAGAAGACCTTTTGTAAAAATTAATTATTTTTAGGAACATTTATAAAATATTGATAATATAAATAATCATGTGGCCATTAGATACTCCATTATTCATTGAAGGTGTTTTACCTTTTTTACTAGTTTTTGTTTTAGTTTTCGCAGTGTTACAAAAAACAAAAGCGTTAGGAGAAAAGAAAAATCAAATAGATGCTTTAATTTCTTTAGTTGTAGGATTAATTTTAATTAGTGTGCCTATTGCAAGAAATTTTATTGTAAATTTAATTCCTTGGTTAGGCGTTGGTTTGGTTGTAATTTTAATTTTTTTAGTATTATACGGTTTTGTTGCAAGCGATAATAAAGATGGATTAAAGTTAGGAAAGGGAATTAAGAATACCTTTCTTGCCTTGTCAGCTATTTTTGTAGTAGTGTTAGTAATTTATTTTTCAGGTTTCTATAATAAGTTTTTTACTGGTTCAAGTAATGTTGGTTCTTGGTTGCCGACAGTAATCATGTTGGCAATAGTCGGTGGGGCAGTTGCAGCCGCTATCGGCGGAAAAAGTAAAGAATGAATTTTTAAACAAAACATATATAAATAAAGTATTCTCTAATTTGTTATGGCTCCAATGATGAATCTTGAAGGTATTTTAGAACAGTGGTATAACTTTGGTTTTTTTTCATATGTTCTTCCTTTTTTAATTATTTTTGCTGTTACATTTGGAATTTTACAAAAGTCTCAAATTTTTGGTTTAGAGGATAAGGTAAAAGGCATAAATGCGATCCTTGCTTTAGCAATTGGATTGGTTTCTTTGCAATTTGGTTTTGTTAAAACTTTTTTTGAAAGTATTTTCCCGTTATTTGGTATTGGTATTTCAATTCTTTTGGTTGTTTTAATCTTTGTTGGGTTATTTTTTTCCGGAGAGATTAAAGATGCAAATTTGTCTTGGCTTGGTTGGACAATTGGAGGTGTAGTAGTTATTTGGGCGTTTATCAGATGGGGTAATGATTTTGGAGTCGGCGGAGGAGTAGGTTATTGGATTCAAGATTATTTTTGGACAGTTGTTTTTATCGTTGGTTTGGGATTATTAATTAAAGCAGTCATAAGCCCTAATAAAAAGGGGACCAAAGGAAATAGTTAATTATGGTAGATGTTTCAACGATTGGTTATTTTATGCCGATTATTAGTTTTTTATTTGTATTTGTTTTAATTTATGCATTACTTATAAAAACTGGAATTTTGGGAGAAAACAATGCTGTTGCTTTAATGATTTCTCTTTTTTTATCTTCTTTTTTTATTTTCAATGCTTCTCTTGTTGAGTTTGTAAGAGTCAGTTCTTCATGGGTTGTCGTTTTTGTTGTTTGTTTGTTTTTTATTTTAACTCTTCTTAGTTTCACTCATGGAAAAGGATTAGATAAGTTAATTGGAAATAAGGTTGCTTTAGCAGTTTTGGCAGTTTTAATTTTAATTTTTGTAATTTCTTCTTCCTATGTTTTCAATTGGGTTATTAATTTTGGGTTTTTCAAATCTCTTGGAGAAAGTAAGTGGACAGGATTAGTGGTTTTATTAATTGCTGCAGGTGTTGTTGGAAAAGTAATTACAAGTTCAAAGTAAATTTATTTTTTTATACTATGTTTTTTTATATGGTGGATAGGTTTTTTATGTGTTGGCTCATTTAATTTTTTTAATTCATTATAGTTATCGACCAAAGGATTCATCATTTTTGACATAGTACCATGTAAATTTTCTAAATCTCTATGTACTAAGTTGTTAGAGTCTCCGAATTCACCAATTCTTTTAATAATGTCTCTTTGTAATTGTTCTATACTTTCTTCAATTCTTTTTAGCCTATCATCTAAATCAGAAAGTTTGTCATTTGTTTCATTTTTATATCTTACAATATCTCCCGTTCTTTTTTTATATTTTTCAAATTTTTCATTAACTATTTGCTCTGCAATTTCGGTTATAACTTCTGCACTTTGCCTTTCTTGACCATAATTTCCTTCATAGTATTGCTGATTAGTGTCATAATTTTCATAAGCTCCATCCATTTCAGGTTGTTGTGTTTCAAGTTGTTCTACTTGTTGCGTTGGCTCAGGAGAAACAAGATTTGTCATTGAAGGTTCCATCCCATTAATGTTTCCAGGTTGTGATACTGCAGATTTTATTTTAGCTTGATTTAACGAATTTTCAATTTCACTAGGGGAAATTCCCTCCCCTTTTAAGTGACTTATAATTTCTTCATCACTATAACCTTCTTGTTGGAATTGCATAATTTTTTCTAATGTTCCCATATTACTCTGTTAGGTTTTTCTCTTTAATTAGTTTTTGTTCAATTAAAATTTCGATATCTTTTTTTCTCATAAATTCAAGGGGTTGAAAATCTTTTAACATCCTTTCAATTAAAACCATTTCCTCTCTTCGGATCATTTTGTCAGTTTCAGAAATAAGATTTTTTAAAGTATTTTCATTTTTCAAAGCTATCTTTTCAATTTTTTTAATTAACTGTTTTAATTCAATGAATTCATCTTCAAGTTTTTCTTTGTTAGAAATTAAATTTTCTCCAAGAAGTATTGTTCGATCTTTTAGTGTGCTGTTTTTTCCTTCTAAATCTTGTAAACGCGTATTTAAATCTGCTATCAAAGGTTGTAACTGGTCTTCTTGTTTTATCTCTCCCATCTTCTTTATTTTTTTATGCTTTAAAGCTTTAAAATACTTTGTGTAATTAATTTACAAAAGGCATAATGTTTTAATAGTTCTCTTTTCTTTTATTATTGAGGATGTAAAATGATTTTTAAAAAAGATAGTGAGCTTTATGCTACTGAAGTTAATCGGGAATCTGGAGAGAGTGTTCTCTATGTAAATTATCTTGGTGCTTCTTCAGTTCCGTCATTAGTTGATTCTCCAGAAGTTCTAGCAAGAACAATTGATTTTCTCGGTGAAAATCCACAAATTTCAAGAGTAGTATTAGTTCAACAACGAAATTATTCTTATGATTTTGAACAAGTTCAAATGTTAAAGGAAGTTGCAATTCTTTATAATAAGTTAATTAAACAAGATAAAATAATGTCTACTGAAAAAATGTTTTTTACAAAAGATATTTCACAATTATATTCTTTTTTGAATAATCTCTTAAATGTTGTTTTGAAGAGGGACCCAATCAGGGCTTATCGTAATTTAAGAGGTTTTTTAATAGAAAAAAAAACTTTTATGAAAAAGGGGGAAGTTAGTATTCAGTATGTTAGGTTTTTAGAAAGGCTTTTAGATTCTTTTGAAGAATTAAAATTAGTAAAAAAATTAAAACCCTTTTTTGAGAAGTATAAAGTTAATGACAGAGAGATTTATTCAGAGTTATTTCGGTCAGATATCATGCCTAATTTTACCTTTACAAGGGTTTTAGCTAAAATTCCAGAAGGTGCAGAAGTTATGGATCAATATGAAATTGCTGAAGGAAGTGATAAGAGTTTTGTTACAATATTAAAAGATGAAAATAAGGCAAAATTGTTTTATCATATTTCTCCACCAGAGTATTCTCTGAAGGAAGATCACCACATGCTTCTAAATCTTGCAAGGAATGTTTTAATTGAACATAAACCATCAGAAGAAGAATTAGGAGATTTAAAAAGGACTCGGCAGATTTTTACCAATGTTGCAAAAGATTTATTACAAGACTTAGCTATCAATAAGAAAGTAACTTTGAGTAGTCAAGATTTATCGCGTCTTGCAAGGATTTTAGTTAGACATACTATTGGGTTTGGGATTATAGAAATTTTATTACAGGATGAAAATTTACAAGATATTTCAATTAATTCACCTCCCTCACTTTCACCAGTTTTTTTAAGACATAATGACTATGATGAATGCTCTTCGAATGTTATTGTTTCTCAGGAAGATGTTGATTCTTGGGCAGCAAAGTTTAGAATGTTATCTGGAAGGGCATTGGATGAGTCGAATCCTATCTTAGATACTAGCTTATATCTTGAGAATGTCGGGGCTAGAGTTGCAATTATTCAGAAACCACTTTCTGCTGGAGGGATTGCTTATTCATTCAGAAGACATAGAAGTAAACCTTGGACGTTGCCATTATTTATTAAGAATAAGATGATTTCTCCACTCGGCGCAGGAGTTTTAAGTTTTTTAATTGATGGTGCAAGGACTATGTTAGTTGCAGGGACTAGAAGTTCTGGTAAAACTTCTTTATTGGGTGCTTTAATGTTGGAGATTATGCCAAGATACAGAGTAATTACCGTTGAAGATACTCTTGAGTTACCAGTGAATGCTATGAGAGAATTAAATTATGATATTTTATCTATGAAGGTTCGTTCAGCACTTATGGGTGAAAGTACAGAGGTTTCAGCAGAGGAAGGAATTAGGGCCTCTCTGCGTTTGGGAGATTCCTCCTTAATAGTTGGAGAAATTAGAAGTGGAGAAGCCAAAGCACTTTACGAGGCAATGAGAGTTGGAGCCTTGGCGAATGTTGTTGCAGGAACTATTCACGGAGCTTCACCATATGGTGTGTTCGATAGAGTGGTGAATGATTTAGGTGTGCCAGTAACTTCATTTAAGGCAACAGACTGTGTTGTTGTTACAAACCCTATTAAAACTCCTGATGGATTAAATTCTTGGAGAAGAGTTTTACAAATTACAGAGGTTAGAAAACATTGGACTAAAGACCCATTGGAAGAAGGAGGATTTATAGATTTGATGAAATATGATGTTGAAGAAGATATCTTAAAACCTTCAGATGATTTGATAAATGGAAATTCAGAGATTATTAAATCAATAGCTGCAAATAGGAAAGGTTGGGCAGGAAACTGGGATGCAGTGTGGGATAACATTGTTCTTCGACAGAAAATAAAAGAAGAAACTGTAAATTATTCTGATAAGATTAAAAATCCTGAAATTTTGGAAGCAGAGTTCACTGTGAAATCAAATAATGCTTTCCATTTAATTTCTGAGGAAGTTTCCAAAGAATTTGGTTTGCCTCTTTCAGAAAAAGTTTTTCCGGAATGGAAGAGATGGTTAGAAAAAGAAGTTAAAAAACTTGAGTCCTAAGGAATTCTCGGTGGCAATATTGGGATGTTATTATTTTTCTTTTTTCCTTTCTTCTTTTTTGTTGTAGTTATTTTCACTATTTTCTCGGGAGCTTTTAGTATTGTTTGAAGTTCTAGAAGTTCTTCTTCAGTTGCTTTTTTCCTTTCTGTTTCATTTCCATAAATTGGTAAAACTTCCAAGAGGGAATGTCCCATAATTTTTTGAGAGTTTATTTTAACTTCAATTGGCATAAATTTTTTATTTATTCTTTGAACTATTTTTTTAGCAAGAATAAATGAAGAAGAAGGTATTTTTTCAAGTTTTAAATGTTTTTTTGGAACAATCATTGAGTGTCCCTTACTCAGTGGGTTTATTTCAAGAATTGCTATGTTGCTTTTATTTTCTTCAAGAATATATGTTGGTACTTTTTTCTCTATAATTGCACAAAAGATACACTTTGTTTCTTCTTTTTTAGTTTCATCTTCATTTAAATGGGTTAATTGATTTTGTTTTATAAAATTTTCAGTTTCTTCATTATTCATTGAAAGTATCTTCTGTTTAATTATTTCTCTTTGTTCCTCTGGAAAATTCCCTATTTGTTTTAATAAATGTTGTTTAATTTGTTCAACTTGTGCAGAATCTAGTGTCATTCTAATAATAGGTTTCATTGATTTATAAATTCTGTTATTTTTGTGTTTTTTATTTGACATAAAGTTTATAAACCAAAATTTGTCCTAAAGGTTATGAGATGTAATAGTTGTCATAAAGAAACAGAGAAGGGAGTTAAGGTTAAATGTTCAGCATGCGATAATGAGATTTTTAGATGTGATAAATGTAGAAACCTTTCAATAGACTATACTTGTAAATGTGGAAAGGTAGGTCCATAATGGGGACAGCTTTAATTCAATTGAAAATTATGCCAACAGGGCTTGAGACTGTTTTGGAAGATTTAAAGACTAAAGTTATCAAAAGTATTGAATTAGTTGGTGGAGAGGTTTCGAAATTCGAAGAAGAGCCAGTGGCTTTTGGTTTAAAAGCTTTAATAGCATTTATAAGACTTGACGAGTCAAAAGATACAAGTTTAGTTGAAAATGCTTTATCAGATACCGAAGGCGTTTCTTCTACAGATGTTATAGATATGCGAAGAGCAGTAGAATAATTTTAGTAATCTATTGTTTCCTCCAGACCAATAATACTTATAAACTCTTGTTTTGTTTTTGTTATATGGATAATTATGAATCATTGGTTAGCAGGATTGTTTCTTCATCAGGTTTGTTAAAGGAAGAGATTGAAAGAAAGATAGAAGCTAGGAAAGCAAAACTATCTGGACTAATTTCAAAGGAAGGTGCTGCACAAATAATTGCTGCAGAATTAGGTGTTAAGTTTGATAATATTAAATTAAAGATTGCTGAGTTGATGCCAGGAATGAGAAAAGTTAATTTTGTTGGAGAAGTTATCAACATGTTTCCAGTTAGAGAATTTGAAAGAAATGGTCAACAAGGAAAGGTTGCAAATATTTTTGTAGGAGATGATACAGGTAGTTTAAGAATTGTTTTATGGGATACAAATCATATTTCATTAATAGAACAAGAATTAATTAAAAAAGGTACAGTTGTTGAGATTACGAATGCCACAATGAGGGATGGCGAAGCACACTTGTCAGGATTTTCAGATATTAAAGTTTCAGATATTGTTTTGGAAAATGTTAAGACTGAAAGAGTTGTTCAAGAGAAAAATTTATCTGAATTACAAAGTGGGCAGAGTATTAAAGTTAGGGGGCTTGTTGTTCAAATGTACTCTCCAAGATTTTTTAATGTTTGTCCCGAATGTGGGAAAAAAGCAATACAAGATTCAGAAGGATATACTTGTGCAGAACATGGCAAGGTCCAACCAAAAGAGAGAGCTTTGATTAATTTTGTTTTGGATGATGGGACAGATAATATCAGAGTAGTGTTATTCTCAGAACAAATTAATAAATTAATCCCTGAAGAAAATTTAAAAGATGCAGAAAAGTTGGCAGTTTTTAGAGAAGATTTTTTAGGATCTGAAATTTGGTTAAGTGGAAATGTAAGAAAGAACCAATTATTTAATTCTATTGAGATTATTGGACTTGATGTTGAGAAAGTTAATGTTTCAGAATTAATTTCTAAGCTTGAAAATAAGTAATTTCCCAAAGGAACATTTATTAATTCTTTTAATTCTTTTAATTTATGTCAAATAAGTATTCTAAAAATTTTAATTTTAAAGAAGCTAGGTTAGTTAAAAAGACAAGTATTTTTAAAAGTTGTAAAAATTTAGTTATTGGCAAGGGGAATTCTTCAGCAAAAATTTTATTTGTCGGAGAAGCTCCTGGAAAAAAAGAAGATGAATTGGGAATTCCCTTTTGTGGGGCTTCTGGAAAAAATCTTGATAAACTTTTAGAAAATGTCGGTTTAAGTTTAGAGGACATTTATGTTGTTAATATTTTAAAATGTAGGCCACCAGAAAATAGGAATCCTTCTATGGAAGAGATTAAGGCACATACTCCCTGGCTTTTAAAACAAATTAAAGAGATGAAACCAAAAGTTGTTTGTTCTCTTGGAAATTATGCTACTAAGTTTTTTTTATCTCTTGGAGATTTGCAATTAATGAAGAAACAACCAGGAATTACTGAAATTCATGGCAAGATTAAAAAAATAAAGATAGGGGATTTAAAAATAAAACTTCTCCCGTTATTTCATCCTGCAGCGATAATTTACAATAGGACAAAATTAACTCCCTTGTGGGAAAAAGATATGAAAATTGTTAAGAAATTTGTTGGCTCCGTCTAGCATTATATCTAAACCTTTTTGTTCTAAATCCTTTTTCAACAGGACGTAAACCACTATATTTATAGTGGGCAGTTTTTGTTTCTTTTCCACACTCTCTACATTTGTCTGTTAAGTTATATGTTTTGCAGGAAGTGCATTTGGATAATTTTGTCATTTTTATAAACCCTAAAGTTCTCCAGATTTTAAATAATTAGGTATTTCAAACTTGGAATACTCATTAAGGAGATTTTTACCAAAAAGAATTCTATTTAACATTTCAGCTTCAAATTTTGCATCTTCAATACCTGTGTGTTCCTTTCTTTCATCCTTTAATCCGCAAAAGGTTGCAATTTTAGAAAGCCCCATGGCACTCCACCCATTATTTAAAAGTAGTTTTTTATTTAATTCAAGATATTTAGTTTGCGCTATTGTTTGTAAGTCTAGATATCTATAATGAACCCTTGGGAGTCCATTTTTTTTAGATTTAGATATTAAGTATTCAAGATCTAATAAGTTTTGTGCAACAAAAATTTTTTCATTTATTTTGTTAACCCATTCAAAAAAATGTTCCAATAGTTCCTTTTGTGTTTGTTGTTTTTTATCTCTCAAATCTTCTTCAGTTTTTCCCAAGACTTGAAAAACAGTTTTTGTTGCAGTAGGTTCATTTAAAACAATTTCATCATCGTCAATTCTTGCAAGTTCATTAAAAGTATTTGAAGGGTTTTCAAGTTCAATTGCACCAATTTCTACAATGCCACATTTTCTCGAATCAAGACCAGACATTTCTAAATCAATTATAATCATTTTTTATCTTCAACTGCAAATTCACATGAATTTTTTTTAGCTTGTTTTTCAATATCTGTTAATAATTCTTGTATTTTTTTATTTAAGGATTTATAATCTTCACCCTTCAAATTTATCTGAAATTTTCCAGCAGAAATATAAGTAATTTTAATATTTTCATCATTTATCTTTAAAATTTGTTTTATAATATTTATCCCATCAGATTTTAAACTTTTTAATTTTAATATTTTTTTTACTTCAACAAATTTCTTTTTCTTTTCTGTTAGTTTTTTTATTTGTTTATGGGCTTCTTCAGGAATGTATTCTTTAATCAGAGATTCATCTTCTCTTGCGTTTGCTAAAAAATCAAAAAGAGATTCATATTTTTCAAGAATTTTCCCAGAAATTTTTTCATAGTTTTCTTTCAAAATAGACTTTAATGCAGATTTAGAAGTTTGTTCTTGTTTATATTTAGACATTACTTCTTTTTTCTCTTTAGAATTAACTCTTCTTAATGAAAGTTCAATGTTGCCATTTGAGCATCTCAAAACTTTACAAACAATTTTTTTATTTGGGACAACATATTCACGCATATTTCTTATTCGTCCAGAAGCTATTTCAGATGGAATGATTGTTCCCTTTTCTCCGTTAGGTAATTCTACGAAAATTATTGCCCTTTCTATATTTTTCACAGTACATAATAGTAAATCTTCTTCTTGCATAATTATTAATGGTAATCTTGTTTTTTAAAGGTTAAGTATTAAATATTTAATCTTTCTTTTGGTTTTCTTTTTAGGACTTTTTCTAATGCAATTTTTATTTCTTTGAGATTTGTTCCGTCGTATCTAATGCAATTTTTATGTTTAAAGTTTTTATTATATTTATTTGCAGGCATAATTGCCAAGCCTCTTTTTCTATGTTTTAACCATCTTAAAATATACTCAGGATAGTCATCAACTAAAATTTTTCCATAAACTAATCCTTTATCTCTTGTAATTGTTACATCTACTCCAGGTAGATATTTTCTTAACCATTTCATTTTCCCAGACCAAGCCATTGGTTTGCTCTTTGGTCCTTGTGTTAAAATCATGATATGGAATCCAAGTTTTTTAACTTCTTCTAAGATATCCCAACCTAGTTTAAATTTTGGTAAATTTTCCCACCAAGATTCTTCTTTACGAATTAAATCTGCCCTATTAAGAATATGTTTTGGATTTTTTTCAGCTAAATTTTTGAATTTAGGTTCCAAAGGACTTCTTAATTTTTCCATTTCTATAGAAAGTGAAATTTCATGATTACATAGGGTTCCATCCATATCAAAAAGGGCAACATTTTTTAAATCATTCATATACCTATTAAATAACCTAACTATAAAAACTTGTTTAAAGAACTTCTTCTACTCTTGCTCTGATTTTTGCATTTCCACCAGAAGGTAATGCTATAACTCCACCACATTCAAGACATCTTACTTTTGTTGCAGCTTTTCCAAAAATTACTTGTGAATTTTTGCATTTTGAGCATTTAACCTTTACGAATTTTGCTGTTACCATAATAAGAACAGAAAATTTGGGTTTATAAGGGTTATGGATTAAGGGTCTTTATAATTTTAAGAATTAATTTAAATTTTAACTATATCTATTTCTAAATGTTTTGTTAGATTTTCAATAAATTTATTCTCATCTTCTTTTTTTATTAAACAACCAGCAGCCATTTGATGTCCACCAACTTCTGCTTCTAAGTTTACTACTGATTGTTCCATTACTTCTTTTAGATTCTTTCCTTTTCTTCCAGCAATTCTTGCAGAGACTTTTATTTTATTATCATTATAAGCCATCCCAATAAGGATTGTTCCTTCTTCATAAGTTGGCGAAGAGGAAATCATTGAACAGATTGTACCTATAAGTGCATCTTTAATTTGTTCTTTTGCATTTAAAATTACAAACCCTTTGCCTTTTTTAAGATTTATTTTTTCTGCAACTTTTAATCCACTAATTAATTCTTGCTTATATTTTATGTAAATATCTTCTGCTTCTTTTTTTGCTTTTGAACTTTCCAAACAGAAGAAAATAGCTGTAGCTGGATTTCCAAGCCTAGAACAGGAGTTAATTAAAACGCTCAATTCCCTAACATCTTCTTTCCGATTAAAGAATTTTAGAAGATAAACATTTCCGATTATTTCGTCTTCTTCTCTTTTACCTGCTCTTCTAACCATTACAGAAGTTACTAATCTCGATAATTCGTTTTCATCAAGATCATTGAGTGTTCTTTCAGGAGAGATGTTATTTTCCCTTAGAATCTCTTTAACACCTTCAGAGGATCCAGTAACTCCTGGAATATAACATGAAGTAGAATATTCCAATGAACGTCTAAGAGGTCTAGTTGCAGAGAAGATTAATAAGCTTTTTTTAATTTCTAATTCTTCAGTATCTTTTATTATCTCTTGATATGTTTTTGAGATATTTTTTTCATGTCTGTCACCAATCATTCCAATAATTGCAAGTTTTGCTAAATCTTTATTTTTCTCTGAAATTTCTTTAGAGAATAAATAGCATACTGCTGCCCCACAAATATTATCGCCACCAGTTACATGTGGATTCAAGATTTTTATATTTTGATTAATTTTTGTTTTGTCTAATTCATGATGGTCTAAAATAAAAATTGGTTGTTCTAATTCTTGAAAATAATCTAAACTTCCAGAAGCAAGGTCTGAGAAAATAAGAACTTCTTTTCCATTTCTTTTTAATTCCTCTTTTATAATTTTTTCATCTAGTCCTTTTACAATTCTTACAGAGAATTGTTTACCCAATCTTTGAAAGGTTTTTACAAGGATAGACGCAGAAGTAATTCCGTCAGTATCATGGTGACTTATTAATCTTATTTTCTTATTTTTCGTTGCTGTTAGAAATTCTTCAGTTATTTTTTTAATCTCTTCTTTCATATTACTCTTTTTTTATTAGTTATTAGAATAAATATGATTTTCTTTATAAGCTTTTATAACCACTAGAAAGGAAACAGAAAGAATTTATCTTTTTTTATCTCTTTTTCTCTTTATTGCTATTCCGAAATATTTTCCTAGAATATTTAGTCTTGATTGAGCTTTTTGTAATTTATGTTTTGCTTTTCTATCAGTTACATTTTCTTTTAGATGTTCTTTCAATCTTTCTACTTTTTTCTCAGCATTTTTAAATTCAGCATTAGATTCTAATCCCAAATCTTTAAGATATGCTCCTAATTTTTTACCATAAACTTTTGTACTCGGAACTCCATATTGGTCTCTTAAAATTATTCCAATTTGTGCAGGTTGATATTTATCTGCAAGTTCTTCAATTACTTTTATGAGTTCTTTTTCAGTCATTTTTAACCATAATGGTTTTTTCATAGTTTTTTCCATAAGTATATGTTAAAATTTAGGTTTTTAAAGTTAATCATCTTAAAATAAATATTTTATAGCCCTGCCCGGATTCGAACCGGGGTCACGGCCTTCAAAGGGCCGTATCCTTGACCACTAGACTACAGGGCTGTGGTTGTTTATTGTCTTATTGAATATTATTTAATTATTTTATTTGATTTTTAAGATTATCTATTTTTGGTTTAGTTGAGGGAGTTGTAATGCCTCTCAATTATTTTTAATGCCTATATCTTCCCCTTTTTTCAATAGCTTTTAATCTTTCTAGAACTTTATCTTTATCTTCCAAATTATATCCTTTTAAAAATTCATCAAATAGTGTTTTCCAATTTTGAAAGTGTTTTGCTTCAAGGGCTTGTTTTATTAAATGTAAATCAACACCCTTATCTTCTATTTTTTTTGAAATAAATCCTAGCCCGAAGTCTATGATGAATATTTTGTTTGAAGAGTTTGATAAAATTACATTACTTGTAGTGAGGTCTCCATGGATTATTTCATTTTTATGAAGTAGTGCCACTTGATTACCTAATTGTTTCATTATTTCTAATTGTTTTTTTTCTTTATAGTTATTTAGAGTTTCAGATAATCTATCTCCTTTTATGAATTCTATTTTTAGATTAAATTTATCGTTTGGAAACCCTTTTTTGTCAGCATTTAAAACTTTTGGGACATTTGCAAATTTATTTGCTCTTGATAAAATTCTACATTCTTGTCTTGTTCTTGCTTTTCTAATTTTTTCATCTAGTTCAGGAAGTCTGTAAGATTTTTGAATTCTTTCTTTTGAGATTTCATTATTTTCTAAATATATTTTCGCTTCTGCTCCTTGTGCAATTAATTTTTTCATGTTTTGGTAATGAAACCAGAGTTTATAAAGTTTGAATTTTTTTATAAATTATGGGCACTTTTTTCAATCCAACAGGCAATCTTTTTAAAGATTTTAACGATACAGAACTTTTAGAGTATGATTTGTATAGGATTAATAACTTTTTTAGAAAGAATATTTCAAGAGGAAATAACAAAATTTTGAATCTTGAAGCTACTTTAAAACGTTCAGAAATTAAGTTATATAGGATGTATAGATTAGTTACTTCAATGAAAGGAGTAAAATATTCTGTTGCAAGAGAAGCAGTGTTTGAGGGTTTAAAGATTAAAGGAAATTATTTGTCAATTAGTTGACTTATCAAAAAATTATCTTCTCATTTTTCCGCCAAACTTTTTAGCCATCTTTTGAATCATTTTAGGATCAATATTTCCTTCAGACATTCCTTGTTGCATTCCCATCATCTCTTTTAACATTTTATACTGTTTTAATAATTCCCTAATTTCGCTAGTTGTTGTTCCAGAACCATTTGCAACTCTTTTTATCCTTGAAGTTTCTTTATCAAAAATTTCAGGGGTTTCAATTTCTTCAGTTGTCATAGAAGAGATTGCATGTTTATAGTGTTGCATTTTTCTTTCTTGCTTTTCTAATTCTGATTTAGGGATTTTATCAATTGCTCCACCGATTCCAGGAACCATTCTGAGAATTTTATCCATGCTACCTAGTTTATTCATTTGTTCTAATTGATTATATACGTCCATTAAAGTGAATTTTCCTTCTTTAAGCCTATTTTGAATTCTTTCTTGTTGTTTTTCATCAGTTGCAGATTGAACTTTTTCGAGTAGTGCATTTAAATCACCCATTCCTAAAATTCTTGATACGAATGAAGAAGGATTGAAAGATTCTAATTCATGTATTTGTTCACCAACACCAATAAAATAAATTGGGGCCTTTGTTTCAGCACAAGCTGTTAGTGCTCCTCCTGCCTTTGATGTTCCATCCATTCGAGTAATAATTACTCCATCGATACCAACAGCTTTTTGAAATTCTTCTGCTTGGGTTTTTGCTGTTTGACCGATATCCGCAGGCATTATTAAAATTTTGTGGGATGGTTTTATCTTTTTTACTATATTTTTTATTTCTTTTGATAGTTCTTTATTTAATCCATCTCGTCCAGCAGTATCAACAAAAACTAAGTCATATTTATCAAGTTCTTTTTTATAGTTTTGATAAATTTTCAAAGGATCCTTTTCTTCTTTATCTATGAAAGATTTAACTTTAGCTTTTGTCGCCATTTGTTCCAATTGATCCATCGCAGCAGGTCTTTGTGTGTCTAATCCAAGAACTGCAACCTTTTTCCCACGTTTAGAATAATAAAATGCAAGTTTAGAAATCGTTGTTGTTTTACCCGAACCATATAAACCTAATAATAAAATTTTATCTTTTTTATTAAGTTTTAATTCTTTTCCTTCACCCAAAAGAATTTCTATTTGGTCATGGATTAATTTTACTAATTGTTCTTTTTTTTCTATACCTTTTATTTCTTCATCCAAAGCAAGCTTTCTAATTTTTTGACTTAATTCGAAAACTAATTCGACATTTACATCTGCTTCAATTAAACTTCTTTGCAAATCTTTTATAATTTCATCTACAAGTTTTTTATCAATTGTTATAGCGTTTGATATTTTTCTTATTCCAGTTTTCAATGCATTTCCCACTTTGTCTAACATATCTTTTATATGTTTAAGGGGTTTTTAGGGGTTTTGGTAATTAGTTTTTTCTTTAATTAAGATTTAAAGAATCAAGAATTTTGGTTTTATCAAATTTTTCTAAGTCTGAATATTCTTGCCCAGTTCCAATGAAGAGTATTGGTTTTTTTGTTATTTTTGAAACCGAGATTGCAGTTCCACCTTTTTCATCAATATCTGCCTTTGATAAAATAATCCCATCAATATCTATCAGTTCATTAAATGATTTTGCTTGTTCAATAGCATCATTACCTGTAATAGATTCACCTACAAAAATTTTTAAATTTGGTTTTGCCACTTTTACTATCTTTTTTAATTCTTGCATTAAAGTTTCCTTAGAATTTAATCGTCCAGCAGTATCAATTAATACAACATCAATTTTATTTTTTTTAGCATAACTAATTCCTTCAAATGCTACAGATGCTGGATCAGAATTATACTCTTTTTTTATTATTTCTAATTTTAAGTTTTTTGCATGTGTTTCTAACTGTTCAACTGCAGCAGCTCTAAAAGTATCTGCAGCAACTAAACATGTTGAAATTTTTTCTTTTTTTAGAAGATTTGCAAATTTAGCAAGCGTGGTTGTTTTACCTGAACCATTTATTCCAACAAAAATAATGATATAAGGAGAATTTTTAGTTAAAGAATCTTTTATTTTTTTAATAATGTTTGGTGGATTAATAAGTACTTTTTCTATTGCCTTTGTAAGTTCTTCATTAAGATTTAAATCAGATAGATTTTCACCAATAAGTTTTTCTTTTAATGTTTCTTCAATTTCTTCAACTACTGAATAAGCAACATTATTTTGTAAAAGTGTAAGGTTTAATTCTTCAAGAAGACTTTCTAATTTTTCTTCAGAAATTTTTCTTTTGAATGAGAATTTTTTTGTTTTCTTTTCAGTTTTTAGTATTTTTAATTCCTTTTTTTCAGACTTATCAATTTTTTTGTTTTTTTGTTTTTCATTAACTTTTTTTGTTTTGGTTTCTTTTTCTTCTTTAGTAGTTTTCTTTTTCTTCTTCACTTCTTTTTTTTCAGTTATTTCTAGAGTATCTTCTGTTGAATTCTCAACTTTATTTACCCATTTTTTTAATTTTTCTTTAAGTGATTTAAACATAAAAAAACTAGGTGTAATTGATTTATAAAATCTATTATAACAATCCTTTTAAGCACTAATTCATTTTTTAAGTTATGGTTAATTATAATGATCTTTATGAATATTTAAGAAAAGAGAGATATAGTGAGGAACTCCAGAATTTACCCAAGAAATTCATTTCAGAAGTTTTCAAATATTTTGAAGAAAAAAAGAAATTTTCAGAGAATAGCGAGGATATGTTTTCAGATATTGTGATTAAAACAAAGAAAAAACTTGAAAACGCGATGGGGATTTTTAAAGAACTTTTGATCAGGAGGAGAAAGAAAATTTTAAATTTAGCTTTTGTGGCTTCTGAAACTGGAATAAGTAAAAGAGATTTTGATAATCTTTTAGGTTTTGAAAAGGAATTATTTGAGGAAATTGTTAAGAGTTTAGAAAGAGCAGATAAAAATTTAAATGTTGCAATGCTTGGTGGGACTTCAGAAGAAAGTCAATTTTTACTTGCAAGATTTTTAGTGGATGTTGAAGAATTTTTAGGGTTGGATGGTGAAGATATAGGGCCTTTCAAGAAAGGAGAAATTGCAAATTTAGAAAGGGAAATTATTGATATTTTGAAGAAAGACGGAAAAGTAGATATTCTAGAGGAAGATTAAATTTAAAAGAAATTGAAGATTTTTCCAAGATATAAGAAATAAATTATTAACATCACATATCCTAGCGTTTTAGTTAGTTTTTTTGTTTTTAAGATAAAATAAAATAAAAGACTTGCAAAAATTAAAAGGGGGATACTTAGATAGATTATATTTTGAGGGATTATTAGGTTTTTAAATAATGCAGGAATTCCAAGAACTGCAAATGTATTAAAAATATTTGATCCAAGGACGTTACCAAAAGCCATTCCGAGATTTCCTTTTTTAGTTGCCTGCAAACTTACGATTAATTCAGGTAAAGAAGTTCCAATTGCAACTGCAGAGATTGCTATTATTTCTTTTCCAATGTTAAATATGTTTGAAAGATTGATTACTGCGAAGATTGTATACTTTGCACCTAAGTAAATAAAAAAACTACTTAAAAAAATAATCAAGAACTGCAATTTCAAGCCTTTTTTTGAGGTTTTCTTCTTCTTCTTTTCATTTTTATTTTTATTTTTAGAGTTAAGTGTCAAAAGATAATATAATAGAATAAATAATCCTAGGATTCCTTCAAGTCTAGTAAAATAGTTATCTAGGAATGTGATGGTTATAAAAATCAAGGTTGAGAAAAAGACAAAGATATCTATTTTTGGAGTTGTATGTTTTGTTTTTATTTTTTTTGAAAAGATTGCAATAATTCCTAAAACTAATAGTATATTTGCAATATTTGACCCAATTACATTTCCGATAATTATTTCAGTTGATTTATTTTTAAGTGCAATAAGTGAGGTGATTAATTCAGGTAAAGAAGTTCCAATTGCCAAAATTGTGACCCCAATAATAAATTGATTTATGTTAAGTTTTTGACCGATTTTTTCTGCAGCTTCTGTAAATTTATCGCTTGATTTTATAAGAATTATTAAAGAAACTATGAAAATTCCAAAAGTTAAAAAAACCGAAGTAAGTACCATATTATTAAATTTTTTTGTTAGTATTTAAGGGTTTTCTAATTTATCATTTTAAAAAGGTTTAAATAATTCTTTTTCTGCATTTATTTTAAGAGGAAAATGAAGTTATTAGGTTATGGTTTATCGGGTGTAGGTCTTGGATTGATAGTTGCAAGTTCAAAAAATATTTATTCTAAATTTGGTTTTGCTAATTTTATTTCTGGAAAAGTTGTTTTGATTTCAGGTATTTTGATGGTTCTTGTTGGTGTATTTTTTTTAAGAAGTGTTAACGGAAGGAAGAAAAAATCAAAAGTTAAACAATCAAAAGAAGAAGTTCCAATATATGAAGGTGAAGGAAAAGATAGAAAGATTGTAGGTTATCAAAAAGCGTAATTATTCTATTTGCTTTAATCCTCTTCGATATAATTCTTTTCTAATTTTTTCTAATTTTCGTTTAGCACTTTTATTTTCTGGATGTTTTGTTAAAAAAGCTGAATAACTATCATATTCTCTTTGGAGATTTATATTTGCTGTTTCATCAGTTTCATTTATTAAACTTTTAATTGTTCTAAGTCCGAAATAACTATGGATTTTTCCATCTGCAAGAACATTTATTATTAAAATAATTATTGTCCAAAAGTAGATCTGATTCCCAATTTTACCAATGCTGTCAGTTCTATTTAACCAGAGAACAAGATAGATTATTGTAAAGAAAATCCACATTGTTCTTCTTCCTATTTTGCCAGTACCACTATTATGAACAAAGAAGAAGAAGATTAAAAGAGGTAATATTGTTGTGATTGCTATTCCCAACATTCCATAAGGGAGTAAAACTCCATAAAGCATTTCACTTGAAGACATGAACCTTACAGCAATAATAGGTATTGCCAAAGATAAAATTGTTACAACTGCTTTATTTTCTCCAATTGAAGTTTCAAATATTGGGATTTTTTTTAGAACTGCTTGAATAATTACAAATAGGATTAAGAAAATTAAAAGTTTCATAAAAAGAATCTCACCATAACTTAAGTTACCAACAGGGGAAGTATAGTCTCCAAGAACTGCCTCAATGAGTGGAGCACCACCACTAATTAAATTATCCAAGATACCTTGACTTGAACCTACAATTCCTTGTGAAGAGTATGCATAAACAGAATTCAATGTAAGGATTGAAATCAAGATTAAAAAGGTTGGATTTAATTTTTTCATATATTTAGGAGATTAAAAATATTTATAAAGTCTTTGTTTGTTGATAGTTTATGATTAATAAGAAATTTTTTGTTTATTCATTTTTATTCCTCTTAGCTTTGTCCTTTATCGGTGGCTTACAAAGTGTTAGTGCTAACCCTTTAGATAGTATAAAAGATGGTTTTATAAATTTGGTTTATGATAATGGTTGGGAAAGTGGAAATTTAGATTTTAGTGTTGCAAGATTTGCTTATTTTATTCTTTTGACACTTATTATTTGGGTTGTTTTAGATTATATTCCTTTTTTTGAAAAAGAAGGTCTTGGTAAAACTCTCACTCCGGTAATTTCATTTTTAATTGCATACTTAGCAATGGCTTATTTAACACCTCAAGAACTTTATACTGCTCTTCTTTCATATAGTTCATTAGGAATTGTTTTGGGTGGCGCATTGCCTTTTTTAATTTTAGGCTTTTTTTCAATTAAAGTTCATGGAACTGGTCTTGGCGGGAGATTACTTGCTAAATTTTTATGGTTTGTCTTTTTAATTTTCTTGATTATTCGTGTCGTTACTGCAATTATAAATCCTCCTGCAGAAATTGATAATCTAACTCTTTATCTTTGGACTTATTTAATTCTTATTGTTTTAGGTATTCTTTGGATTTTTTTGGTAGAGAAATGG
>CAYNJW010000002.1:0-12424 GCA_964397665.1 Candidatus Woesearchaeota archaeon | reverse complement strand
AGAGTAGTTAAATATTTTCCAAAATTCTTATAAAGCTGTTAAACTTCTGTAGTTTATGGAGTTTGTTAAATTATTGGTTGTTTTAAATTTTTTACTTTTACTTTTAATACCTTTGGCCTTTGCTGAAAATAATTCTGAAATAGTGGGGAATCCCGCAATTGTTAATCAAGAGGATATTCCAGAAACTCCTTCAAAAGTAGACCTTGGTTCAACAAGCATTCATGGTGAAGAGAGAGAGAACACAGATTTATTTGTTTTTTTATTAATCATGTTTATTTTTGTAGTTGTAATTTTTGAGTGTATTACTTTTGTAGGTGTTGTTGAGAAACAATGGATGAGATGGGCTATTTCTTCGCTAGTAGTTTTTTTAATGAATTCAAATGCTTTTTTGTTTAATACTTTTTATGCTCTAAAAGATTTTCAGAAGCTTATTAATAGTTTAACTTCAGTAACTTTATTATCTTTTTTTAAGGTTCTTTTTTTTATTCTAGTTTTCTTTTTCAGCTTAGTTTTAATAAAAGGACTTTTAAAAAAGTTGAAAGAAACAACAATAAAAGAAATAAGGGACGAAGAACTTCAACAAGTAAAGAAGAATGTTGAGATTAAAAAAATACGTGATAGTTAATTTTCTCGATAAATTTAAGAAGTCTTTTTTGTTTTTATTCTTATGTCAAAAAAATTAATCTTTTTATTGTTTGGTTTATTGTTTTTATCCTCTATTTTTTTAGTTAGTGGTGTTTCAAATCCGTTAGAACAGCAAGCCGATGATTTGGAAAAAAGAGTTGACAATATAGAAAATTTTTTAGATTCAGATACAAAAGATAAAGTTGCAAGAGATTATTTAAGGGAAGAGTGGGGGAAGTTATTTGCAAGTGAAGATTTTTTACAAAGACATCCTTATTTTAGGCCATTAGTAGTTTTTTACACTGGTTATAAGATTGCAGAGCCTTACACAGATCCACTTTTTAAATTTTTTATAGGTATTGTTCCTTCACTTTCTTGGATATTTATTTTAATTCTTATAATTTGGTATTTAATTATCAATTTTACAATTTTAGTTTATGAGGCTTTGAGAGATTATAGATTTTTTTCAAAGAGGGGAACTTTGATGATATATTTTGCTTTTTTATTAATTTTATTTCTTTTAAAAATTCCACAGATGATTTCTATTTGGTTGGCAGGTTTAATTGTTACAGTTATTGTTACAATTGTTGATTCTTGGTGGTTACAAGGTTTTCTTATTGCTTTAGTAATGTTTATTTTTGGACTTTTGAATAAAGTTAAGTCTCAAGTTGGAAAATATCTTAAAGGGGTTAGACAAACTAATAGTAAAAAAGATGTTGTCAAAGCTTCTGAAGAAGCAAAAGGAGCTACAAATTTTTTGAAAGATTTAGCAGAAGTAGAAGGAAATGGCGAAAAGTCCATTTATAAAAAATGAATACGTAGGGGTGGAAGTAAGGGAATTTCAACTGGTAGAAATAACAGGTTTGTAAGCAGAAAGTCTGTTGAAAGATATACAAAGATGTTTGGCAAGGATAATGCAAAAAAAAAGATTTGGATAATATCCTAATCTATTCTGTTGTTTATTAGATACGTTTATTAATCTAAATCTCCTTAAAAATTTATGAATACTATTAGCAGGGTGATTTCTGGTGGGGCGATGATTTTAATTGGGGCTTTTTTATTTATTGAGAGTTTTTTTTGGAAATCAATTGATAACATTTGGATTTCTATTTCCTATGGATTTATTATTTTTGTATTAGGTTTAGTCTTAATATTTAATAAAGATGAAGATAAGATTGAGCAAATTAAAAAGAAAGGATATAAGAAAAAATGATTGTTACAACTACAAATGAAGTTCCAGGAAAAAAAGTTTCTAAAATTTTGGGAGTAGTAAAGGGAAGCACCGTTAGAGCAAGGAATGTTGGTAGAGATTTTGGTGCAAGTCTTAAGTCTATCATTGGCGGTGAAATTAAGACTTATACTGAAATGACAAATAATTCTCGAGATGAAGCATATAATAGGATGGTTAATGATGCTATTGAAAAAGGTGCTGATGCAGTAATTGGTATGAGGTTTATGACTTCTATGATTATGCAAGGAGCTGCTGAGATGGTTGCTTTTGGCACTGCAGTAAAATTAAAATAAATCTTCTAAGTAGTCATTATTTTTTCTTGTAAATTATTCCTTGAATTAAGAAAATTGACCAAAGAAACAGGGTTATAAAACCCATAATTGATGAAGCAAATAAACCCATAGTAAGGTAGGCAATTGAGATTATTAATACAGAAATTACAGTAATTATTGAGGTTTGTAGATTTATGAAACTTTTTCTCTCTTTGAAACCTTGATAAATTTGGGGGATTAAAGCATAATTTAAAAAAATCATACAAATAGTTATTATTTTATCTTGCCACATGTTTACTTAATTTAAATTTGACATTTAAAGGTTTTGCTTTTAATTATTTGAGTTATAGAATTTAAATTGTTTTAACTATCTAAAGCCTACAGAGGGATTCAAACCCCCGACCCCCTGCTTACAAGGCAGATGCTCTATCACTGAGCTATGTAGGCGTAATACTATTTGATTGAATTTTTAGTTTTTAAAGTTTATCTTCCGAAGTTTTATAAATCTTTGTTGGTTGTTTTTATTTAAGATGGAAAAAAAACATATTTTTCTTTTTATTATTGTATTTGTGATTTTATTTTTGTTAGTTTATTCACCACATTCTTCGAATCATTTCCCACTCCATGTTGATGAATGGCACCATATTCATGAATCAATTAATTTAAGAAATGGAGATTATAATTTTAGTTCTTCAAGTTTTAGGATTGGTTTTCAATTATTTTTGGCAGGGTTATCTTTTTTTATTAGTTTGGTTAAATTTTATTTTATTTTTCCAGCAATTTGGGCTGTTTTTTCAGGATTGGTTTTAGCAGTTTTAGTTTATAAGAAAACAGAAAATATTTGGATTTCACTCTTATCAGTTTTCTTTTTTGCCTCAATAAAGTCTAATGTAAATCTCGGAGGATTATGGTTTTTTACTTCTTTAACTTTTTCAATTCCTTTTATTTTTGCGTTTATTTATTTTTTTAGTGAAGGTTTGGAAAAAGAAAACAAAAAATCAATTCTTTTAAGTTTTTTAATTATTGTTCTTCTAATTCCAACCCATATAATTTCTTTTAGTTTTGCGATTCCATTTTTATTTATTTATTCTTTTATTTATTTTAAGTTTATTAAAAGAGAATGGAAGTTTTTTTCAATGTTCTTATTGATACCCTTTATTTCATTCATTTTTTTCAATTTTATTTTACGAATAAAACATAATTTTATTTTAAAATTTTTTAATGCTATGAGTTTTAAATATGGTTGGGGAGTTCTAGAACTTAATAATTCTTTCTTAGAAGTTTATAGTCTAATTGGTTTTTTGTTTGCTATTGTTGGTTTTTTTGTTTTTTTGTTTTCAAAACGAAAACATTTGATTTATCTTATTTGGCCTGTAGTTATTTTATTTTCTATTTTCTTTTATAGGATTTTTCATATTTCTTTTTTTGCACCTTACCAACGGAATATGTTTTATTTTGTTTTAGCAATGCCTTTTTTATCAGCAAGAGGATTTTATTTTGTTATAAAAAAAATAAATATTTTCTTAATTAAACATTCTTTCTCAAAAAGATTTGCTAAGTTGATTTTGTATTTAATTATATTTGTGTTATTATTTGGTTCTCTTATGAACTATTTTGTAATTCCAAAAGGTTTAGAAGTTTATTATCCAATTAATCAAAATCAATTTGAAGCATTAAACTTTTTAAAAAATCAACCACAAGGTATTGTCATCGTTCCAATAATGCAAGGAGATGGTGTTTTTCCAATCTCAGGACATAGAGTATTTAGTTCAATTTATTTTTATAATAGAAATAATAAGCGAATTAATAAAGAATTTTTTTATACAACTTGTCCAAGAAAAAATGAGATTATTAAATTAAACAACATCAGTTATGTATTTAGTAATTCACCTATTAATTGTGGTTGGAAGAAGATTTATAATAAGACAAGTTTTATTTATAATGTATAAAATGAATTCAAAAAATCCAGAGGTGAGCATTATCCTTCCATGTAGGAATGAAGAGAAAGCATTACCAATTTGTTTAAAAAAACTTAAAGTAGTTTTAATGAAGGAAAAATTAAATGCAGAGATAATTGTTTCAGATTCTTCTACAGATAAAAGTCCAGAGATTGCAAAGAAATTCGGAGTTAAGTTAGTAAAACATGATTTAGAAGGTTATGGAAATGCTTATTTAGAAGGGTTTAAAGTTGCAAAAGGTAAATATTTGTTTTTAGCAGATGCAGATGGAACTTATGATTTTGGGGAGTTACCAAGATTTATAAGATTATTAAAAGATGGAAATGACTTAGTAGTTGGTAATCGTTTTGGAGGTAAAATGGAAAAAGGTGCAATGTCAGGGTTACATAAATTTATTGGAAATCCTCTTCTTTCAGGAATTTTAAGATTATTTTTTAGAACAAAATTAAGAGATTCTCATTGTGGGATGAGAGCAATTAAAAAAGAATCCTTAGATAAATTAAATTTAAAAACAACAGGTATGGAATTTGCTTCAGAGATGATTGTAAAGTCTTTAAAAAATAATCTGAAGATTGCAGAGTTAGATATTAATTATTCTAAAAGGATTGGTAAAACAAAATTAAAATCTTTTAGGGATGGTTGGAGACATTTAAGATTTATGTTGTTATATAGTCCATTATTTTTATTTTTTATTCCAGGATTATTTTTATTTTTATTTGGACTTCTTTTTCTTGTTACACTTTATTTTACTAGCATTAATTTATTTGGTGTTCAGTTGTATGTTCATCCAATGTTTATTTTTTCAATGTTTATTTTAATAGGTTATCAATTAATTTTCTTTTCAGCTTTTTCAAAAATTTATGCGGTTACCCATTTAGGAGATAAGAGTAATTTTTTAGATAAGATTTTTAAACATGTTACTCTTGAAAAATCTTTAATCTTTGGAAGTATTACCACTTTTGTAGGCTTGATAACTTTAATTACAATTTTTGTAAAATGGATAGGTTCAGATTTTAATGATTTGTGGGAAATTAAAAATTCAATAATTGCAATGACTTCAATAGTCTTGGGTGTTCAAACTATTTTTTCAGGATTTATGTTGAGTATTATAGGGATTGGGGAAAGATGAAGACTAAAAAAATTGCAATTTTTCATAATTTTATGGATAATATTGGTGGTGCAGAATTTGTTGCACTTTTTTTAGCAAGAGGTTTAAATGCAGATATTTATACTACTAACATAGATTCTGAAAAAATAAAAAAGATGGGTTTTTCAGATGTGTTGCCAAGGATTAAGTCTATTGGGAAAGTACCCATTAAAGCACCATTTAGACATCAATTAGCTTTGTGGAAATTTAGAAGATTAAATTTGGGAAAAGAATATGGTTTTTATATTATTGCAGGAGATTGGGCAGTTTCCGGTGCAGTCAATAATAAACCAAATCTTTGGTATGCTCATGGTCCAATTAACGAACTTTGGGAATTTAAGAATTTTGTGAGAGATAATCTTTTAGTTTGGTGGAAAAAACCAATTTATGAACTTTGGGTTTTATTTAATAGGTATCTTACAAGGAAGTATTCTAAAAGGGTAGATAAATTAGTTTGTAATTCAAAGAATACCAAAAAGAGAATAAAAAAATATTATAAAAGGTCTGCCGAAGTAATTTATCCCCCTGTAGATTGTAAGAAGTATGATTATAAATCTGAAAAAGGTTATTGGCTGTCTGTGAATCGGTTGTTAAATCATAAGAGAGTAGATTTACAGTTGGAGGCATTTTCGAAAATGCCTGATGAGAAATTAATTATTGTTGGAAGTTATGAAGTTGGAGCTGAACAATTTGAAAATTATAAAAGATATTTGGAGGGTATAATGACTTCTAATGTAGAAGTTAGAAGTTGGATTACTGATTCGGAGCTTGTAAACCTGTATAATAACTCTAAAGGGTTCATAGCAACTGCAGGAAATGAAGATTTTGGGATGACCTTGGTTGAAGCAATGGCGGCAGGAAAACCCGTCATTGCAGGAAATGAAGGAGGTTATAAAGAGACAGTAATAGACGGAAAAACAGGAATGCTGATTGAAGATATCGATGCAAAAAAAATTATTTCAGCGGTTAAGAAAATAGGAAAAAATCTTTCAAAGTATAAAGTTGATTGTTTAAAAAGAGCAAAAGAATTCGATGTCGATAATTTTATTAAGAGAATTAAAAAAGAGGTTGAAAGATGAAAAAAGAAAATTTGCCAATTTCAGTGATTATGCCGGTTTATAATGGTGAAAAATTTGTTTCGAGAGCAATAAAATCAATTTTAAATCAGACTTTTAGAAATTTTGAATTTATTATTATTGATGATGGTTCAAGAGATAAAACTTTAAAAATTTTAAAAGAGTTTTCTAAAAAAGATAAACGAATAAAGGTTTTAGTAAATAAAAATAATAAAGGCATTGTTAAATCGTTAAATAAAGGTTTAAAAATTGCAAAAGGAAATTATATTGCTCGTATGGATTCAGATGATTTTTCATTCCCAAAAAGATTTGAATTACAGCATAAATTTTTAGAAAAACATAAAGATATTTATTTATTGGGGACTGAAGCAATTAATAGAATATTAAATGGGAACAGAGTTTATAGAAGGAGAGTATTAAAGACCTCTAAAAAAATTGAGAAAGCGTTATTCAATTATTGTCCATTTACCCACAGTTCTATAATGTTTAGAAATACTCAAGAATATCTGTATAGGGAAAAGATGCTTTTCATAGAGGATTATGATTTTTATACTTTGATGTTAACTGATGGAAAGAAATTTGCAAATCTTTCTAAGCCGTTAGTTGAATATAGTTTAAATGAAAACTCTATTACCTTTTTGAATCGTGAAAAGCATATGTTCATGGCTGAGATAGTTAAAAAATTTCTTATTCAGAGGATTAGATTTGGAAACGATGAGTATACTTTATTAGATGTTGATATTCTTAAAATTTCAAAAAGATTTAGAAAGAAGTTTTTAAAAGAAGAGATTTATCGAAGTTTTTTGTTTGGAGATTATGAATTATCCAGGAGATTAATTCAAAAATTTACAAAAAAATATGGTTTTAATTTTTATAAAGATTTATCAATTTATATTCGTTTTATAATTTCATTTTTACCAAGTTTTTTAATTAAAAAGATTATGTATTCCTTAGAGTTTATTCAGGATTTAATATGAAAAGACAAAAAGTTTTATATTTAACTTGCACACCTCATTTTGTGCATAAAACTTTTGCAAAGAGTATTAATTCTAAAAAAGTTGTTATTAACCAAAAAATAATTTATTTTTTAAGAAAGTTTAAGTTAGAAAGGTTAGTTTTTCTTATTTCTTTTTTATATGGGTTGTTTTTGAAAGTTGAAGAAGACATTCTTTTTGTTGAGGGTACTATTAGTTTATTTTGTGTTCCTATTTTAAAGTTTAAGAATAGACATTTAAAAGTTATTTATCTCGATGGAGATTTAACATTGCAAGAGATATTTAAGAAGAAGAGGCACAAGGTAATGGATTTTTATTTTAAGTTTGTGGATGGCATAATTTCCCTTTCAGAGAGGAATAAATTTTTTGCTGAACAAGTTGTAAACGTTCCAATTGAAGTTTGCTTTCCTTTTCCGGTTAATTTTAAGAGAGTTAATGTAGTGCGTAAAAATTATGGTCTTTATGTTGGAAGATTAGCGAAGGAAAAAAATGTTCAGAGAATTTTAGAATTTGTTAAACAATCAAAAGATATTGAAAAGTTATTAGTTGTAGGTTCTGGACCTCTTGAAAAAGAAGTTTTTAATGCTTCTAAAAATTCAAAAATAGAATATCTTGGGCATAAAAAAAATGTTTCAAAATATTATTTTATGTGTAAATTCTTATTACACCTTACAGATAAAGATTCTTTTCCTTGTACAGTTCTTGAGGCAACTAAGTGCGGATGTTATCCTTTAATTTCTGAAAAGATAGGAAACAGTAATTTATTTGATAAGAGGTTTGTCATTAAAGATATAAATAACAATGAGGAGATAAATAACAAAATTAAATTTATTTTAAATAATGAAAAAAGTTCAAATTTCTTTCTTGGTAAGTCTTCTAAGAGAATTTTAATTGAAAAAGAGGCTGTAGAATTATTTAAAGTAAAGTTTGATAAATTGATTAAAAAGATTAAATAATTGTTTGAAAATTTAAGTTTAGAGTTGTAGTCTCAAGAAGATTTATAAAATCTTTTTAAATATTTAGTATATGGTTTCAAGAACTATAAAAGATACGACCTTTGTGATAGGTTATTGGGAAGTAAAAAATAATAAAAAACGTTCTTTTGAACATTATTTAAAATATCTTCCAAAAACTTTTAAATTATTAAAAAATTGTAAAATAGTTTTTTTCTATTCAGATGAAAAAATTCTGAAGTTTGTTAAAAAACATTTAAGGACTAAAGATTTTGAGGCAATAAAAATAAATGTTTCTGATTTACCAACTTATGAGATTTCTAAAGATTATTTGAAATCTTGTAAAAAACAAGATAATACTATTTTTAAAAATTCATTATCCAAACTTAAAATTACTTACAATTTGCTTTATTTAAAATCGGGTTCTCAAACTTATCGAGAACTTTTTACTATTTGGACTAGTAAATTATTTTTAGTTGAAAAAGTAATTAAAAAAAATCCTTTTCATACTTCTAATTTTGCATGGGTTGATGCTTCTATTTCAAGAGTTAATAGAAGGTTTAGATGGAATTTTACTAAACAAAAATTTTCTAAAAAAGTTATTTATCATTATAGGGGTGAGGAGTTAGTGTTTAATGAACAACTTAAACTTATTGCAGGTTTTTTATTGGGTAAGAAAGAAATTTTTTTAAAATTAATAAAATTATTTAAAAAACAGCTCGAAGAGTCAAAGGATTCTAATTTTGCAATGGATGAAGAAGTTTTATTACACTTTGTTCATAAAAATAATGAAAAATTATTTTACAATATTCAGAATGTAACTGGTTTACAAAGGATTATTTTTTTAAAATTTAAAGAATTTAGAAAATTTATGGAGTTGAAAAGAGACTCTAAAAGTATCCTTTGGAAGAAAGTTATTAAATTAAAAGACTTTTTATTTAAAATATTTTTTGCCTAATAATTTTTTCTCAATAATTTTCCTTGCTTTTTCCATATTTTTAGAATTTTTTGATTTTTGATTTTTATTAATTCTATAGAGGTATGAATAAAAATTAAGTTTTTTAATTTTATATCCTTTTCCAATTATTTGAAACCAAAGGTCATAATCTTCACTATTTTTTAATTTTTCATCAAGTAATATCTTTGAGAAAACTTTCTTTCTTATCATAGGAGAACAAGAAGGTATGCTTCCTTCATCAGTTTTATTATGCCTATTTTTCCAAAGAAGTTTCCAGATTCCAATATTTTTAGTTTCTTTAGAGGTTAATTTTTTTAATCTTTTTAATGGTTCAGAAAAATCTTTAAATTCTATTGTTTTCCCTTTCTTTTTTCTTAGTCTTTTAGATAGGATAAGATAATCTGAGTAGACCATATCTATTTTTTTATTTTTATTAAGAAATTCTATTTGTTTTTTTAATTTGTTTTTTAAATAAATATCATCAGAGTCCAAAAAACAAATAAAATCTCCCATTGAGTTTTTTATCCCCGTATTTAAAGCACCTGCACGTCCTTTGTTAATTTTGTGTTTTATTAATCGAATCCTACTATCCTTTTTTAGATATTTCTTTATTTTTTTTACAGTTCTATCTGTAGATACATCGTCAACAATCAATAATTCCCAAGTTTTATATGTTTGTTTAATAACAGATTTTATTGCAGATTCAATATACTTTTCGTTGTTATAAACAGGAATGATTACGCTTATTAAATTAGTTTTATTTTCCATTTAAATATATCCTAATGATTTTAGTGTTTTATTAAGTTCTTTCTTTTCAAGATTATCTAATTCCATAGTTTCTATTTTTTGTTTTTTTCGTTTTTCCCACTTAACTAAATCTTTTTTCATTTTTTCTGCAATTTTGGGATATTTTTTTATCAGATTAATTCTTTCTGAAGGGTCTATTTCAATATCATAAAGTTCATCGTTGGAAAAATCATTTTTGATATATTTGAATTTTTTGCTTATTATGCATTTTCCAATTTTATATTGTTTATTTGTTTTTTGTTGCATATTTTCAGAAAAAATTTCTTTCCTCTTAGTAGAAAAGATATCAGCACCTTCAGATTTAATTCCATTTAAGTTACATTTTTTAAAGATTGTTGGAAAGATGTCCAATAAGGTTACAGGTTTATCTTCAAGCCCTTTTAATTTAAATGAATCTGGAAACTTCATAATAAGTGGGATTTTTATCATGTTGTTATACACACAGTTTCCATGGAAGATTAAATCTTCATGTTCAAAAAATTCATCACCATGGTCTGCAGTTAAGATAAATATTGTATTGTCTAATAAATTCTCTTTTTTCAATTTGTCATAAATTTTTCCGATTTTTTCATCAGCATTATTTATTGAAGCATAATATTTTTTCATCAATTTTTTACTTATTTCTCTTTTATTTATTTTTGAAGGATTTTTAAACTCAATATTACGTTGTAAAAGTTTTCTATTAAATTTTATTTTAAAGAAATTTTTAAAATTCAAATTTTTAAAATGTTTTAATTTATGGCCATAATTATAATGTGTAGTTATTAAATTTAAGAATAAAAAAATTGGTTTATTTGTTTTTTTTAATTTATTTAATTTTTTAATTGTCTCATTTATACAAATCTTGGTTTCTCTTTTATCTCTTTTTTCAAGTCTTTTTTTTAAGAACAATAACCAGAGATAAAATTTAAGAATAAAGATTTTTGAGTATTTTATTGAATCTTTTAGGTTTAAAGAAAAGATTGATTTGAATAAAAAAGGTTTTATATTTTCCATTTCTTTAAATGTTAATTTCTCCAATTTAGAATTTATTTTATTTATTTTATTAAAGCTAACTCTTTTATTAATATTTTTTTTAAATGTTTCTGCAATTTTTGAGGAATAAAGTAGAATGTTTGAACTTCCTATAATTGTTTCATAGTTTTCTTTATTAAGTGAGGAGATGTAATTTATTTTTGACATCTTTTTCCCTTCAACATTTCTATTTTCAACATTGTGTGTTGACCAGTAGGTTCCAGTAAATAGTGATGCATGTGCAGGTATTGTCCAAGATGCTGGGGAATAAGCATTTTTAAATAAAATTCCTTCTTTTGCAATCTTATCAATATTTGGCGTAGTCGGTAATTTATTCCCGTAACAAGAGAATGCTTCAGCCCTTGCAGAATCTAAAATTATCAAAATTATATTTGGTTTAGTTTTATTTTCCATTTAATTTCCCTTCTTTTTTGTATTTTTTTAATATTGTGTTTGTATTTCCTTGCATTTTTATTTTTCCCCTTTCTAGCCAAATAACTCTATTGCAGAATTTTTCAATCATCCAAAGTTCATGACTTACTAATATTACACTTGCTCCTTTTTTAACAATTTCTTTAATTTTTTTTGCACTTTTATTTCTAAATCTTTCATCTCCAACAGCGAAAACTTCATCTAAGAATAGGATTTTCGGATTTGAATGTATTGCGATTGAAAAAGCCAATCTTTGTTTCATTCCTTGTGAAAATTGATATAATTTAGTATTTACAAATTTTTCTAATTCGGCAAAATTGATTATAGAATTAAGTTTTTTATGTATTTCTTTTTGACTAAGCCCAAATAAAGAACCTATTAAAAAAATATTTTCTTTCATAGTTCCCCTACTTTTCATTCCAGCACCAAGATTAATCATGGGGGTTGTTTTAGAATTCAATTTAAAAGTTCCAGTATAATTTTCATAGATTCCAGATAAAATTCTTAAAAGTGTAGATTTTCCAGAACCATTATTTCCTATTAGTCCAACAATTTCACCTTCTTTGATTTTAAATGAGACATTATCTAAAACTTTTATTTCTTTTTTTGGTTCTTTTCCTGAAAATAATCTTAAAATTCTTTCTATAACTTTTTGATTTTTTTTAAAGCCAATCTTAAACTTTTTTGATAAGTTCTTTACAACTATCTGATTTTCCATTTTAAACTAATTCTGCGAATTTTTTATTTAATTTTCTGAATAAGATTGTTCCAAGAATTATAAAGAATGCCGTGAAAAAGAAAGTTCCAAAGAGAATTTCATTAGAAGGCAATTTTGAATAAATTATTATATCTCTTGCAAAAGTTATTAAGTAATACATCGGATTTAAATAATTTAAAATTCTAAGTTTTGTTTGTCCTCCTATTGTGTAAAATATTGGTGTTAAGAACCAAATAGCT
>CAYNJW010000001.1:53794-55687 GCA_964397665.1 Candidatus Woesearchaeota archaeon | reverse complement strand
GTATCTAATCCGTTTTGCGCCCCTGGCCTTCATCCCTCACTGTCAGATTCGTCCTTGTAAGATGCCTTCGCTAATTGTGAGTCCACGAAAGATTAACGTATTTTACCACTACCTCTCGCGTACTTCTTACACCTACCGATCTCTAGCCTCGCAGTATTTTTTGCACGCCTCATACTTGAGATATGAGATTTCACAAAAAACTTACGAAACAAGCTACGGATGTTTTAGACCCAATAATGTTGGTTGCAACTAGAACTGCCGGTATTACCGCGGCGGCTGGCACCGGTCTTTCCCAGTCCTTATTCATCAGTATATTTACAACTGATAAAAGCTTAACAAAAAGTTAAGCACTTTGGCTCGCTCTATCACGCTTTCGCGCATTGTAAAAGATTCACTGCTGCTGCACCCCGTAGGGCTCGGAATAGTGTCTCAGATTCCGTCTCCGGGCAACCCCGCTAAGGGCCCGTACTGATCATCGCCTTGGTAGGCATTTACCCCACCAACAAGCTAATCAGCCGCAGACTCATCCTTAGGCTCGAATTTCAAAGAAATGTCATTCCAGACAGTATCTTCTATCGAGTCTTAGCCACAGTTTCCCGTGGTTATCCTCGACCTAAGGTTAGATTATCTACGTGTTACTGAGCAGTTCGCCGACTTGCGTCAGACTTGCATGCATAAGCTCAAACCAAATAGCAGCAACCTCCAGCAGGATAAACTGGAATTAAACTAATAATTTTTATGTTGTTTAACAACGACTTTAGTTTCAATATGAATAGGAAACAGCCATATTGAATTTGCAAAATCTATCCTAATCTGCTAATTTTTAATATTTTTATAAAGAATTGACTAACTAAAACTGGCCAACATCACACCTAAACAAAGTTTGAGTGCTCATTCTAGCTTCAAATTTAATATTCGAAGCTTTGGAATTTATTTCCAAAGTTTTCATTATGATATATTGGCGAAAAGTTGGTTTATAAAGCTTACTACAGAGTTATAAAATTTGAAGAATCTCGTCGGAAGAAGTTTATATGTGTGGTTCTAAAATTAGAAAGAATAATTACTTTTAAAAAATCAAATTAAAATTTTTATCGAGGAAAAATTAATTAATTCTTGAATTCCAAAATAATTAATTCTTCAAAAAAAATCTTTTTTCTTGCTACAACTTTTCCACCCATTGCTTTTAAATTTTTTAAAGGTGTTAATGAAGAAACCAAAAGAAAAATCTTCCCATCTTTATTTAAGTGATGCAATGCTTCTTCAATAAATATTACTGGAATTTCATCACCCTTTTCGCCACCGGTAGTGATCACTTTTGATTCTTCATCTTCCAATTCGTCTTCAGGTAAATAGGGCGCATTAAATGTTATTAAATCGAAACTATCTGCAATATTTTCAAAAAACTTTGACTCAACTGAAACAAACCCTTTTTTTGCTGTGAATTCTACTGCCTCCAGATTTATATCTGAACAGATTATCCTTGAAACACCTGTCTCTCTTGCCTCTTCTGCTAAAATTCCTGAACCTGTTCCAAAATCTAAATAAGAAATGTCTTTATCTTCTAAATCTTCTAAATAATCTAGTAAATAACTCATTAAGAAAAAACTATCTTCTGCTGGTTCGTATATCATGAACATACAAGAAAAATTTAATTTAAAGGTTTAATGGTTTAAAATGGTCCCATTAATTTTTCCCAGTATACTGCAAGAAATCCTGCTAAAGTTAAAATAATAATTCCAAAAATTATCAAAAAGATAATCACACCTTTAGGAACTTTTTTTTCTTTTTTCCCAACAAGGGGCAATGCTTTTTGATTTTGTAAAAATTTATTTTTAAATTTTGGTGAACTTTGATTTACTGTAAACTTTGATTGCCCGATTGTTTGTTGTTGTA
>CAYNJW010000001.1:25707-53694 GCA_964397665.1 Candidatus Woesearchaeota archaeon | reverse complement strand
TTCCTTGTTGTTGTATTCCTTGTTGTTGTATTCCTTGTTGTTGTATTCCTTGTTGTTGTATTCCTTGTTGAGGCTGATTATTACTTACTGCCCTCGCTGCTGCTTCCACCTCGTTAGATGCGTAACCACTATTTAAAAAACTCTGTTTTATTTTATTAAAATCTCCTCCTTTCTCCAATGCATTTCTCATTCCGCCAGTTATCTCTTCGATGACACTAGAGTCTTCATTAATCACATCTACTTGTTTCTTAGATTCATTTTGATTATTTTCAGGAATCATAATTTTAATACTGCCCCGTCTTCCATTAAATGAACTTGTTTTCCTAATTTAAAACCCATTTCTTTAGAAAGGTCTGCCATTGGTTTAGTTTTATCTTCGCCACCGTGTGATGGAATGATATGTTGTGGCTGTAAAATATTTATCATCTCCCTTAAATCTTCTTTCCCACCGTGACCCGAAACATGAATATCTCTAAAAAATCTCGTTTTTGTTTTCTTTAATTTTGATTCCATTTTTGCAAATTGAGTTAAATTAACTTCTGTAGGAATTACACTTGAAGAAAATATTAAACTATCTTTCTGATTAAATTTGAAAGGTAACTTTTGTCTTGCTATTCTATCAAGAATACTTCCTGGTTCTCCTTGATGACCTGTACAAACAACAAGATATTTCCCCCTATTTTTCTCAACAGTACGTAAAGTTTTTTCAACCTGGCGAGAGTATTTAGAAATTTTAACAGTATTTAAAAAATCAGCAGATGTGGATTCTTTTGCAGCAGTTGCGTATTTGTTTAGACTCCTTCCTAAAAAAACAACTTCCCGATTTAATTTCTTTCCAAATTCAACAATACTTTTTAATCGAGCAATATGTGAAGAAAAAGTTGTAACTACAACTGCTGAATCTTTATTTGTAGTTTTAAATAATACTTCTTCTAATAAATTTCTAGCAATCTTTTCCGACGGTGTTTTTTTATCTGAACCTGAATAAAGAGAATCAATAATTACTGCTAAAACTCCTTCTTTTGCTATTTCTCTTAATTTTCTATAATTTGGTTTTGATCCTAAAACAGGGGTATCATCAATTTTAAAATCGTTAGCATAGACAATTACTCCTTTTTCTGTATGTAATGCTATCATTAAAGTTTGAATTGTGGAGTGGGTAATGTTTATGAAATCCACCAAATATTTTTTATTTTTTCCCTGGACATAAAAAGAAGTATTTGGTTTTATGGGGTAAACTTTATTTTTTATGAAATTCTTTTCATCTTTTAAAAGTGAATCTAAAACTGCGATTGTAAAAGGAGTTCCGTAAATTGGCGCATTATATTTATCAGACATGAAAGGTATTGCACCAACATGATCTAAATGTGCATGTCCAATAAACTGTGCACAAACTTTATGTCGAATTGAAGTTATAACGCTGTCATCTGGAATTGCACCAACTGAACGCATCTTCTTTTCAGATTTTGAAAATTCATCCCTATCTTTTTCTTGCATTTCTACAATTGCAGGTAAAAAGAAACCTTCATCAAAAATAAAGGCATCTTCTTCAGTTTCAATAACAACCATGTTCTTACCTACTTCTGAAAAACCACCAACTGTATGAATCTTCACCATCTTAACCTTTTTAATCCTCCCTAGTTTTTAAAACTTCACATCTATCTTTTAAAATTGAAAAAGTAAGATATAAAAACTAAAAAAACAATTATACTTTATGGAAATTATACTTTTAGTTCCTTGGTACTTTTTTTTAATCCCACTTTTAATTTTTGTAACTTGGTTTTTCGGAGTAATATTTATTTTTAAACAGTATAAAAAAACTTTAGAATTTCAAAAAAGGAGTATTGCCGGGAAGAAAGGGCATATAACTAGAAAATGGAAAAAGATAGAAGAGAAATTAAAAAAGAAGGGAAACAAAAGTTAGTAAAATAGCTTATAAAAATTTAAACAACTAATTCATATGAAAAAAATTAAAAAATTAAAATTGAGACCATCAGTTAGAGATAAAAGAAGATATTTTATAGTATCTACAAAAAATAATAGAAAAGTCGAAGAAGCAATTTTAGAATATATTGGGGTTTTAGGTTTTGCTAAAAGTGCTTATATGTTTGTAAAAAAACGTGGAGAACATTTAGTTGGAAGTTGTTTAAGAGAAAGTTTAAATGATGTTCGTGCATCTTTAGCCTTTAAAGGGTTAAAAATTGATAAAGTCTCTGGAACTTTAGCTGGACTTGAGAGGTAATTTTAAATATGTCGATAAAGAACAATCTTCTCTAAGCATATCAAAAACATTCCTTACTTGTTTTGCAGCCTTTTTATTTCCAAAATTTACTGTTGCACCCCTTGAATACTCTAAAGGTTTTTCTACAATCTCCAATCTTTGAGCAGTATCATCTGAAACAATTAAATAAATAAGCTTAGCTTTAACATGTTTGGATTTGAGTCTTTCCTTATCTAAATATGAAATTTCCACTTGGTCGCCATATCTCTCTAACAAATTATAAGCAAGTTTAAAATTTGAACCCTTTTCTTTTGTTAATAAAAAATAAATTTTTCTTGAACTATCTGCACTTAAATAACTTTCAAAACTAGAGTAATTTTCTTCAAATCCAGCATCTAAATCATCGGAAGATATTCTTAAAGAATTCTTTGAAATTTCTATTAATTTTCTGATTGCAACTGTTTTCCCACTTGGAGAAGCATTTGGAATTGATTCATTTAATTTATCTCTTGCTGCATTATTAAGTAAACTTTCTAATTCCCCTTCTAATGACTCCAGCTAATTAATTGAATCAAGACATTTAAATAACTTTTGTAGTTTCTTTAAAAAAACTAACTTCTTTTCGAAAGGTTTATTTACTCAAAAAAATTTTAGTTAATATGGAAGATATGCAACATCAAGTAATGGGATATGATCGAGCTGCAACAATGTTTGCTCCAGATGGTCACATTTTACAAGTGGAATATGCTGAAAAAACTATCCGACTTGGCTCTGCTTCTATTGGTCTTGTTTGTAAAGATGGAGTAGTAATTGTTTCTGATAGAAGACAAAAAGATAAACTTGTCGTTGAAGAGAGTACAAATAAACTTCATGAAATTGATGAACATATTATGGCTGTCGCTGCAGGGATAATTTCAGATTCTCGTGTTTTAATAGATAAAGCAAGAACAATGGCTCAACAACATAGAGTTACTTATGGTTCTGAACCTGCAACTGAAAGTATCGTTCGAGGAATTGCTGATGTTAAACAACAGTTCACACAATATGGTGGTGCTAGACCTTTCGGAGTTAGTTTAATGATTGGTGGTTATAATAATGAACCAGTTCTATATGCTACAGAGGTTACTGGGAATTATTTGAAATATCATGCATTTGCTATTGGTGAAAATGATGAATTGATAAAACAAAAGCTTAGGGAAGGATACAAAGAAGGGATGACTATTCAAGCTGGAATTGAATTTGCACTTACTATTTTCGAAGAAATTCAAGAAAAAGAATTTGATAAAACTCGTTTTGATATCGGTATTCTTGATTCTAAGAAAAAACTAATAAAGAAGACTGGAAAAGATTTTTAATATTCTCTTAATCTACTAAGAAACCTTTATTAAGTTCGAATAGTATAATAATTTATGGCACAAACGACAGCTAGAATTAAAAAGCAAGGTGATAATTTTGAAGTTCTTGTAGATTTAGAAGAAGCTTTGAAAGTTCGAAGAGGTGAGGGGAATATTGCTGCAGCTGTTTTAACAGATTCTATTTTTAATAATCTTAAATCTGGTGATCATGCTTCAAAAGATACTCTTGAAATAGCATTTGGTTCTTCTGACTTATATGAAATTGCAGAAAAAATTATTAAAAGTGGTGAGGTAGTATTGCCTACTGAATATAAAAATGAAAAACAAGATAAAAAATATAAACAAGTTGTTGATTTCTTAGTTAAAAATGGTGTTTCTCCTGAAGGAAGACCTTATACTCCTGACAGAATTATGACAGTTCTTAAAGAAGCCCAAGTTAATATAAAAAGTGGTCCAATTGATTCTCAGATTAGTGAAATTCTTAAAAAAATTCAACCAATAATTCCAATAAATCTTGAAGTTAAAAAAGTAAGAGTTACAATTCCTGCAAGTTATTCTGGAAAAGCCTATGGTGTTGTTTCTAAATTTAAAGAAGACGAAGAATGGCTTGGAAATGGAGATGTAATTGTTACAGTTTCCGTCCCTGCTGGTTTAATTTTTGATTTCTATGACGATATAAATAAAGCAACAAATGGTTCTGCTTTAACTGAAGAAGTGAAGATTTGAAACTCTTTCTTTAAACATATGCACCTTTACAAACTTGGATAGTCTAGATTAAGTTTTTTCCTTAATTTCAAAAATTATTTTTGCTTTTCCTTCTGCTTCTGGAAACTCATTTATATCTCCTTTTGAGTAGCTGATAAGTTCTATTTTTTTTGAATAAAGTTTTTGCATACAAGCATTTCCAACACCGTCATGTGTTAAATATATCTTATATTTCCTTCCATCTTTTGTAAATCTTATACACAGCGCATTTCTTTGAAAAAGTTCTTCGAATAAATCATTTGCATTTTTTTCTACTTGTTGAGTAATCTCTTTTGTATCTTTATTTTTTAAAGCCATTTCAGTATATAAAGGCATAATCTCTCTTAGTGTCCAATTTTTTCCATGATAGGAAATATTTGATTCTAAATAATCTTCCCATTTCCAAGTTTTTTTATCATTATTTTTAGAATCCAAAGTCACACCCTCTAGTGAATCAATTATCTTGCTCTGTGCAGTAAAAATAAAATAATCTTTTTGTTTTACTATTGCAATCTCTCTGAACTGAGACATATCTAAAAATTTTGTAAAACCTAAATCTGTAGTCTCAATTCTTACTTCTTTTTTCAATTTCCCTTTTGAACAGATACCTTCAGACTTACAATTTAGAAGATAACTTTCTACTTGCTCTTTTGAGTTTCTATGCACTTTTAAGTCTACAATATTTGGACAAAAACATAAATCTCCATTGATAGTTACAAATCCCCAATCTTTTGGTTTAGTTACTAAAACTTTCTTTATTTGTCCTACATCAATATAGTTCGCAACAGTGATTATCTCTTCCATTGTTGCTTTCGCTTGTGCTCTTTCGTTTTCCCCATTAAAAATTCCTATTAATTTTACAGAAAGGGTTAATAAAATAATGATTCCTATAATGCCTAAGACTATCTTGATTAATTCTTCGACTTCTATTCCACCTTTTTTATTCATATTATTGGATATTTTAAAGATTAATAAATGTTGGGTAAATTTATATATCTCTGTTTTTTGTTTAGGTTATGGTTGATAAGAAGGCACAACAAGAAATGATTGGTTTTGTGTTAATTGTTGTGTTAGTTATTGTTGGTCTTATGATTTTTTTGGTTTTGCAGACTAGGAGTCCTAAGGATATGGTAAAAAGTGGAAAATTATCTAGTCTTTTGAGCTCTCTTGAAAAGTATACTACTGAATGTGAAAAGAATGATTATTACTTAGATCTTAGTGGTTTAATTGTTGCGTGTTATAGGGGTAAAGACTGTTCCAATCTTGGAATTGGTTCTTGTGAATATCTTGAGAGTGAATTAGACAGTCTTTTTGAAAGTGTGATGAAAACTGAAAGCATTTATTCTGGATATGTATTTAACATTACTGTAACTGGGGAAGATAATGAAGGTTTGGCAATATTGTATGGCAAAAAAGAGGGAAATTGTAGTGGATTAAGTGAAGGGGCAATGGAACAAATAGCACTAAGTGGTGGGGAAAATATTAATCTTATTTTAAAAATGTATCAAGAAAGAACTTAAAGCTTTATCCTCCCTTGAGATTGTCGAATGTTGATTCTTTTTTTTAAATTTTAATCACCATTCGTAGTTCGTCAACGGTAAGAACTGGTTTAAGAGATTTTCTTTTTCCGTGGCTCTCTGAATGAAACTCAACAAAACCAAATCTTTCTAAGACTTTTAAATCATCATATACTGATTTGAAATCTCTACCTAAAACTTTGGCTAAAGCATAAATTGATTTTACTTGTTTCTTTTTTAATACGTAAAGAATTCTTGCTTTCTCGTTTGATAAAATCTTTCTAAGTAATTCTATATCTGAAAAATCGTGTCCTTTCTTAGAAGAAAGAAACTTCGAAACGAACCCTCTTTCATCTACATTTAAATCTAGATATCTTGTTTTAGTTCTTTGTTTTTGTGCCATTAATAATTAAATAACCTCTCGTACTCTTTGTGTGTAAGCCAGTTTAGAATGATTGATAAAATTTCTACTTTATTTTGTGGTGAAACAAAATAGATTAATCTCCAACCATCTGGAAGGTCATATTTCCACAGATTATTTATCTTATATTTCAAAAGATACTCTCGAGGAATTAATCTCTTAGGAACTTGAATCCCACAAAAAGCATTAAGTTTTATTTCTTTAATTGCACTTATTATTTGCTTTTTTGTTTTATCTTTTTCTGACATCTTATTAAACGCTGTTTCTAATTTCTCATCTGCAAATACAACTTCAGAAGGCTTGATTATTCTCATACTTCTATTCTCCTTCTAGTTGAAAACTTTTCTGCAGTAACTTCGTCCCAAATATACCCTACTTTTCCTGCATTATCTATTGCAATCTTATTAATTGATTGTAAATAGGCTATAATAATTTTGAAAGTTTGCCACATTACTTTCCTTGGAAGACTTTTCCAAAGATTTGTAGTATTAAATTCTGCACTGTTCTCCTTGATAAAGTCCTCAACCATCAAAATTGTTTGAAGATTTGGACTTCTTGAAGTTAGTTTTTGAGGCATATATTAAAATATATCAATTGATATATAAATCTTTGTATTTAGTTCTTTGTTTTTGTGCCATTTGTTTATTTCTCGTTTATCCTCGGTAATTGATAATTTAAAAACTTTATTTTGAAAAGTTTTTATAAGATTTTTTGTTAAAATCTTCAATTATTATCTTTTACCCTTGCTGTATATTTAATATATGGTATACTAACTAAGATATGTTTAGTTTATATATTTAACGTATATGTGATTAAAGACCATAGGTTTTTTGAAAACTGCTTAATAGAGGTGAAAGTTCTGAAAATTGGTTGTTGTTTTTTTATGAATAACGAAAGGTTTATAAACAAACCTGCAAAAACCACTAGTTTTAATGTTAATTGAGGATAGTTAGATGGCAAGCTTTATAAATGAAAATAGGGTTTTTTAATTGTAAGATACTTCAGGTATCTTGCAGTGACTAGACATTGAAAAATATAGTGAACAATGGAACACACTCGTGATTCCCTAGTCATGAGAACCGGCCAGGCTATTAGACATGCTGAATCCGTTAACGCGGAGCCTTGATAAAGGCGGTTAAACAACTAATAGTGCTGAAAGGAGGTTATTAAATTAATGAAAATTAAACAAATTGCGACAATACTTGCAGGTGCTTTGATGGTTAGTTCCACTATGGGTTTCGCTGCTGCGGCTTCTTATCCTAATCAAATTTTGGATAAAAATGTAGCTGTGGTTTTAGGAACAAATGGTGCTGATGCTACTGATCAAGGTGTTGCAACAGCTATTTCTCTTAGTCTTAATTCCGCTGCGGATGGACTAAAGAAAGTTACAACAGTTACAGGTGGTGAAAACTTTACTATTGAAAAAACTAAAGATTCATTCAACTTAGGAGAAGGAATATTCAATGTTCTTCCTCAAGGTAAATTAGATGATAAAGATTTAAAGGGTTTCTTAGCTGATGGTGTTTATGAAGACATAAACAACACAGAAATAGATTATAACCAAAAAATCTACTTAACTAATAAATCTGTTGAATTAATCAAAGATAAAGATTATAAGGATAAACAAGTTACATTAGGAATGCATTATGCTGACAATGAACAGGTTTTAACTTATAACTTAACTTTTGAAGATAGTATTGAAACAGATGCATTAGAAACTACTGATTTAACAATTGCAGGAAAAGACTTTTATGTTTTAACTGCTAGTGAAAATAAATTAGAGTTACTTGATGCTTCATCCAGTTCTACAATCTCTCAAGGAGAATCCACAACACTTAGTGTTGATGGTGTAGATTACACTGTTAGTGCAGTTATTTATGATGATGGTGCAGTTCTTACAGTTAATGGAGAAGAAGCTAAAAAGCTTTCTTCAGGAAACTATGACAAATTGAAAAATGATGTCTATATTGTTGCTAAAGAAGTTAGATCTTCTTCAAAAGAAACAATTAAGAATAGTGTAGAATTTGCTATTGGTAAGGGTAAAATTACTCTTGAAGATGGTAAAAAGGTTAAAGTTAATACTGAAACTGAAAAAAGCTTAAAAGCTTCAGTTAAGGTTAATGGAACTGGTTCAAAAATAGGTTTATCTTGGGAAACCGATAAAGAGTTATTTTTGACTGGTGAAACTGGCTATGAAACTGCTACAATGCCTATCTTTGATAGTATTCAATTAGTCTATACTGGTGCTAATTTTGGTTCTGCTGAAGAAACAACTTTAAAACCGAATGATGACTATGTTAGTTTAGAAACAGAAATTCTTGATGGTTCATTAGATCTTCCTATTTTATATAGGGATAATGATGCAGATAAGAATTTCACTGGTGTTGGTGAAGACTCAGATAGTCTTCTTAATACTACTGGAACTAACGGCGATGCTTTCAATGTTACTCTTAGAGAATCTGAAGATACATCTTTTGTTGTTACTTATATAAAGGACGATGAAGGATATACTTTTGCATTCACTTTAGATAATGTAGATAGCAACACTGATGATGAACCAACTGTTGAGTTAGCTTATTTAGCTGGTGACAAAGACAATATTTTGTTAGAGGATAAATCTGATTATGTAGATCTTGATGATATCACTCTTACTTTTGTTGGTAACCAGTCTGATGAAAATGCAACTATTGAAATAAGTACTTCCACTTCTGGTGGAAAAGTTTATGGAGATAGAATTGTAACTAAAGAAGGATTAAAAATAATGCTTCCTACATTATCAGATATAAGCTCTGGAGGTATATTTAACCATACTGATTGGACAATGATTTTTGACCAAGAAGATAAAGACTCAGTTATCGCTGGTGGACCTAGTTTTAATGCTACTATCAACTGTGAAGATAAAGATGGAATTTATGTTACAGGTACAACTGTTAAGGTGAAAGAAACTCTTAACAAAGACAAGTATCTTGGATACTCTTTTTCAGAATTAGCTTCAAAAGTAGTACTTGATAAAACAGGAGATACTAATGATTTCCAAGTTCTTTATAATGGTGAAGAAGTTAGTGTAGACTTAAGTGTAGTTGCTGGTGGCACAACTAGTGCTAGTGAAATTAACGCTGTGGTTGTTAACGATGACGCAGACACAACAGGTAAAAACCTTGTTGTTGTAGGTGGAAATTGTGTAAACACTGTAGCTAGAAAGTTACTAGTATTAGAAGGTGGTGAAACTTGTTTGGCAGATTTCACGGAAAAAACTGGAGTTGCTAATGGTGGAGTATTAATTCAATCTTTCGAGAATGAAGGAAATATTGCTCTTTTAGTTGCTGGTTATTCTGCGGCTGATACTGTTAAAGCTGAAGTAGCTCTTAAAGCTGCTAAAGACTTAGACGTTTCTGCTGGAAAGAAATATGTTCTTGAAGACACTACTGCTGCTGACGCATCCTTAGTTGCTGCATAAGTACAAAGCTAAAACTTTGGGCTTCGGCCCATTTTTTCTTTTTTTTTATTTTTTATTTTTCTCCAAAAGGGGAAAAAGTATTCTCTTTTATTTTATATTAAATTAAAGTCTGATAAACTTGTCAAACCGTAAAGATTATAATAGGAAGATTTTATAATTATTATATGAATAGACTAAAAAAACAAAAAGACTTTGAAAAGATTAGAAAAAGAAACAATATGATTATGGGAATTGTCATGATTTTTTTAATGACTGCTTCAACACTGGGTTTTGCCTTGATGAGTCAAAATAATTCTCAAAATACTAATCAAAAATTAACATATAATGGAAATGAATTCTTAAAACATAATGGTTTTTGGAATCTTAAAAATACTAAACTATTATTCCAATATTCTCCAGAAGAAATTAAAAATGTGACAATTCTTGGAAATTATTCTATAAAAGATTATTCTGATAAACCCCTATATTTTGTAAATTCTGCAAGAGATAGTGAATTAATTGTTAATAATCTTCAAGGAATAATTTCGAGATTTCAAGAAGCTTGTATAACTAATTGTAGTGAAAATTTACCAATTAAAAATTGTGAAGAAAATAATATAATTATTTTTACCGATAGTGAAGGAGACAAAGTTTGGAAAGAAAACAATTGTGTTTATATCTCAAGAGATTATGTAAAAGGTGTTGATGCTTTTAACTATCGCCTATTTAATTTGAGATAAGTTTATAAATTTAAAAATAATCTAAGAATATGGCAAAAGCTAAAAAAAAGAGTGTAAAAAAGGTTTCTAAGAAAAATTCCAAAGTTAGAGAAGCAAAGCTAAAAAAGAAAAGATTGAAAAGAGTTTTGAAAAGAGAAGATAAACAATTAATTTGGTTCTTCAGCATTATTGCTTTTGTGTTTATTCTATTCCTTGGAATTTACTTTTATCAAAATAACTATATGAATAATTTTAATTATGCAGGTGTTAAATGGGAAAAAGTAATCGATAATAAAGTCCCTTATTGGCATTCTAAATTTAAATTGGGGGCTGGATATCCAATCTATAATGCTTGGCTTCGTAATGATCCACGAACAATTAAATTTCCTATAAAGGGAAATCTTGGAGTTAGACGAAAAGCAGTAATAACTTACGATTCATCTGTTGAAGAATGTCAAAGACAAACCTCAGTTATGGGCGTTACTCAAGGTATTTTTTTAAGTGCTTCGAATATTAAAACAAATTACACTTATGTTAATCCTGCAAGAGCTAATTTAAGTGGACTAAAACCGATTAGTTGTGAAAATGCTTCAAAACACTTAACAGTTTATTTAATTAAAAAATCAAATCAAACAGAAATAGTTCAGAATACTGAAAATTCAAACTGTTATGAATTTAGAATTGCAAAATGTGAAGACGCAATTCCTCTTGGTGAAAGATTTATCATAGGCGTTTTAGGAAAAGTTAGTGGTAAAAAAGTATGAATAAATTAAATAATCTTCCTTACTAATGAACAATTTAATTCTTGGACTTATTTTGACAATCTTGCCAATAACTGAATTGAGATTGGGCCTTCCATTAGTTCTCGAATATGTTCTCAAAAATAACTTACCTGTAATTCCTTTTTTTATTTTGGTTTTGACCTTGAATATCCTGATGATTTTCTTTATCTTTTGGTTTTTTGATAATCTCCATGAAAGCTTTTTAAAAATAAAATTTTATGAAAAACACTTCAAAAAAATATTAAATAAGATTCATAAAAAAAGTAGCAAACTTGAAAAAAGAATGAGTAAATTTAGTTGGTTAGCATTAGTTTTATTTGTTGCAATTCCGCTTCCTGGAACAGGTGCTTGGACTGGTACAACCGTTGCATGGGTTATGAATTTAGATAGGAAAAAAAGCATAATGTCAATAGCTATTGGTGTAATAATTGCTGGAATACTAATTCTTCTTCCTTCTCTTGAAATTCTTAGTCTTCTTAGTTAAGTTCTTATTAAAAATAGTTTTAGAAAAAATAAACTTGAAATCTGTATATATTGGGTAAGTCTTTAATCTAAAAATCTTTACAGCTGAAAACCAAATTAAAATAACAAAACCTATTGATAAGAAATACCATCCGATTAAATGAATCATATTAAACAATGTAATGTTTGTGATATTTGAAAATAAAACTATTCTTGCAACATTTAATGTGAAAAATGAAGCCAAAGTGAAAAGCAAAACCCCTAATCTCTTAGTTATGCTAATTTCTGAAACAGATAATGACAAGATTGTTAAAAGAAAATAAGCTGAACCGGCTATACAAGCTGGGACAATCATAATTGTTGCCGTCTTAAATAAAATAATATTTCCTAAAAGAACGGTCCCTTTATCAATCATACTTAAAAAATATACTGAAAAATTAATTGTTAAAGGAGTAAAAATTTTATAAAAAATTGCTAAATTTCCTAAGCTTAAAATTAAAATTAAAAAGTATCTTAACGAAATAAACAAAAATTTCCTATCAGACTTTGTTAAACTCATAGATAAATAAACAAAGAAGGATTAATAAAACTAACTAAAACTCTCTTCTTACTACTCTTTTTGAAGGCATAACTAATTTGATAATTAAAACCACTAAAATTAAGATAGCTAATAATACTATTGCTCCAACTAAATAAATTCCTGCTGTCCCCAATCCTAAACTTGCGAAAGCTCCTGTTAAGAACCCTGTATTTTCTGAAACATTAACTGCAACATCTTGTTTAACATTCTTTCCATTTGCTGTAACGAAAACTGTAAACTTGTTATTCCCAACTTCTGTTGGTTTGAATTTTGCAATCACTGATTTTGTTTCTCCTGCTCCTAAAGTTAAAACTTTCTTAGATAATGAAACTTCGCTTGACCAATCTTCTGAACCTTGAAGAGTAATACTAAAAATTCCGTCAGTCTTTCCGTTGTTTCTAACTGCAATTTCAACTTCTAATTCTTTTCCAACAACTGCATCTGAAACTAATTTAGCTCCAATTGAAGGGTCACTTGAAACTCCTTCTAATACACTTATTGTGTGAGTAATATCATCGTCAGTATCTGATTCATCATCAAATGTTTCGTCATTGTCATCATATTTAAATTCAGTTGAAAATACAATTGAATAATCTTTTTCTAAAGCATCGAAAGGTATTTGAACTAACATTGTAACAGTGTCTCTTTCTCCCTCATCTAAGTCACTGATTATTTTTGATTTTAATAAACCTAAGTCTTTGTTATAAGCTATAACCTTTACCTTATCTTCGTCGTTTCTACCAACATTCGCAATTTTAACTTCGAAAGTAACTGTCTCTCCAGCTTTTGCAGTTGTTTGACCATCTACTTCTTTAACAATAACATCGTGTTTTTTCTTTTCAATTTTAATATTGTCTAAATCGCTCTCATCTTTATAAGTAAATGTTTTACATTCATTTTCTTCATCATCATCTTGATAAACTTTAACATATAATGTGTAATCTCCTTGTTCTACATCTCCATCGATATCAAAATTAAAAGTGATTGTTTCTCTCTCGCCTTCGTCGATTGAAAACTCTTCTTCTAAATCCTCGGAGTCATCTGCTAAATCAACTTCTTTTCCTGAACTATCAAGGAAGTATAACTCTGCAACATAATCTTCATCATCGTTTCCATCATTTTTAACCTTTACATCGATTTCAACCTTTTCTAAAGGTTTCCATTCCCACTTATCTTTAACATCTGATTTGTCTTTAACAGATTTTAATACTATATCGCTCCCTTCGTTCTTTCCAGTTTTACAGAAATTTCTTAAAATCTTTGAAAAAGTACATAAACTATTATTTGAAATTACAGGTGTTGAATTAGTATTATTTGCTGTAGGATCTGTACAACCTTGTGGTAAAGGTGCTGCCTCAGTTACATTAATTGTGATTGATAAATTTGAATGAACCTTTTTCTTTGCTTTTGCCCAAATAGTTAAATTTCCTTTGTAAACTCCTACTGGTTGATTACTTGGAATTGAGATAGTATATGTTGCAGTTATGTTTTTACCTGATAAAATTTTTTCTGGTAAAACTGAAAGACTCTGTGTTGAATTCTCTAAAATATTTGCTCCAGAAATTAAATCCCTTAACTCAAAACTAAGATTTGTTAAATTAGTTGTAAGGTTAGTATTTTTAATTGTAAAGGTTAAGTCTAATGAAGCTGACTGTTCAACTGAACCATTAATTTCTTGAGGCAATTCTATAAATCTTGCACTAACAGTTGTGAAACTTATCAGTAAAAGAGCAAGAATTCCCAAGATTGCAAATGGTGTTTGTTTTCTCATGTTGTAACTTCATAATTACACCTTTATAAAGTTTTCTATTTTTGTTTTGTAAATGTTAAGTTCCCTTTTTAGAGTTACAGCGACGGCAAATACAAAAGGTTTAAATAATAATAAATCTATTAAAAACTGTGAGTAAATAAAAAAATGGTAAAATCAAAAGAAAATTTGTTAGGTGCGTATGCTTTCTTAACTGGTGTTGTGATGGCTGTTCTTTTAGGTCTTTTACAAAAATCACTTGATTCTTCTACGAGCAATATACCTTATATTATCCTTGCCGTTATCGGAATTTTTATTGGTATTCTTAACGTCGGTGATAAAGATACCATTACTTTCTTATGGGCGTCAGTTAGCTTAGTTATCGTCTCAGGTCTTGGACAAAATTCTTTAATTTACCTTTCAACAATTCCAATTGTATCCTCGTTAAATGCAATTTTATCTGCATTACTTGTTTTATTTATCCCTGCCACAATTATTGTTGCCTTGAAAACAGTATTTAGTATTTCTAAGATTTAAGAATTCTTTTGTGTTTCTTATCAAACCTAAATGTTTGTTCATTAAGGTAATCATAATATTCTTTCCTCTTCGAAACCTTAATTAAAATTAATTCGTCAAGATTTCTTAAAGAATTCCATAAAAGAGCCAATCTTCCATTTCTGCCATTTCCACCGATATGTGGGTGAATCCATTCATAATAAGCATGATTCAATAATAATCTTTCTCTTGTTTTTACTTTTGATTTTTCTATAATTTCTAAATCTCTTTGATAAGATCTCATAAGACTTTGGATTTTTTCAAATGGTGGACATCTCCTTATAATCTCTTGTGCTTTTAATAAAGACAAACCATTAGTCTTAACTAAGCTAACATTTGTTTTCCTATATTGTCCCGGGTTTGAAACCTTCTCAAAATCTTTTGTTAAAATTCTGTGTGTTCTTCTTATGTGTAGATTATTCAAAGAATCTGTTAAAAAATTATCAAATATATAATCTAATGCCCTTAGGTGATTATTCCAAACCGGAACTTCTAAAGGTCCTTCTTTTTGAAATTTTTCTAATTCTTCTATAGACATTGTCTTCCCATAAGGAAAATAAGAAATTCCCTCAATTAAATTTGATTGATAAACAAAATGATCTCTTACTTCCTTTTTTTCCGTTGTCAATAAATTGTCATAAACCTTTAAAGGGAGGGTTTCATAGAAATCTTTTTTCTCGAATAAATCATAAATAGACATAGATTAATTAGTTAGTTAATAGTTAAATAACTTCTGTTAGTTAGAAAGTTTCGTAATCTTCTTTTTTAGGTGCTTCTACTTCTACACCTTTTTGAACAGTAGCGAATGAAGGAGTTGCAATAATTGTGTTTTCTCCAAACCCTGCAATTTGTCCTTCTAAAGCTTCAACAGTTTTCTTAATTTTTGAAATTGCTCTTTTTAACTCAATTACATCTTTAGACTTAAGAACTTTAATATCTATAACTGCAATTGTATAACCTTCTCTTAAAGAATTCAAAATTGGATTAATATCTTCATAAGCCCTAAGAACAAATGTTTTAACCAAAACTTTTGAAGAAGTTTTCTCTTGTTCTAAATCTATCTCAATGAACTCTGGTGATTCTTCTGTATCTCTTTTCTTAAATGGATTATATCTCATATATACTTTTGTTTTGTTTGGTATTTAAATATTTGTGTGATTGAGAACATTGATTAATTTGAAATTGGTTTAAATTGAGAGTATTTATCTTTAAAATGATTTAAAGGTATTTTAATTAAAATTGTGAATTATTAAATGAAACTAAATAAAAAATTTGAATAAAGTAAAATATACTTATCTAAAAACTACTTAAAACTGAATAAAAACTAACCAAACTATTCTTTTTTATCTTCTTTTGGAGCTTCTTGGGGTGTAATCCTCTCCATTATTTCTTTTCTTAAAGTATCCATTTTTTCAGAAAATTCTTTTTCTTGTTTATCAATATCTTCTAATCTTTTTGCCATAAGTTCTTTCTTATTATTAAGTTCTTCAACTAAAACTTTTTTATCTGATTTGATTACTATTTGTCCACCTACAATTTTGAAAACATCTCCATCTGCCTTATCTAATTCACTAAGTGCAAAGTCAGTTTCTGTTAATTCCATATTATACATCTGTTTCTGTTGCATAATCTGTTGAAATCCTTGCTCCATCATTTGTGCCTCTTGAATTTTAACTTGTGTTTCCTTGTCTAAATCTCCAAAGGGGTTTCCGTTTTCCATTAATCTGCTTTTAAAGTTTTCATTTTAGTTCTTGGTTTAAAAAATATTCTTGAACCACATTCAGGACAAACAAATCTTTTTTCTAAATCTAAAGATTTAATTTCTTTTCCGCATGTGAAACATTTGTAAACTGCCATAATAAATAGATATTTTTTCCCTATAAAAAGTTATAGGTAATATGTACCTCCAGTAAATTTCTTTTTACATTTTTGACATTCCCAAATTCCATTTGCTAATCTTTTAGCCCTTCCTTTACAAAAAGGACATTCTTGCTTTACTCTTTGTTTCTTTTCAACAGCGATTAATCTAAGTTTAGGACGGCCATAACCAGCTCCAAATCTTCCTGCTGCTCCTATTTTTTTTCGTTTTACTCCCATTGTTTTTTGTTTTCTTATTTCTTTGTTTTGCTCGAAGCGAATTACTCGGAATTCGATTCTCATCCGCTTTGACCTATGGTCCACTCTCGTAATTTGCATTTCGCAAACATATTTTGAGTTTCTTTGTTTTGCTCGAAGCGAATTACTCGGAATTCGATTCTCATCCGCTTTGACCTATGGGGCCACGCGGATTCGAACCGCGGTCGCGAAGTCCCAAACCTCGAATCATGCCAAGCTAGACCATGGCCCCTTATGTTATTTTAACATGAAGGGTTTATAACTTTAATCTTAAACTGCTGCTGCTTTTTTAGCTGCTTTTTCTGCAGCTACTTTTTCTGCTTCAGCTTCTTTCTTCTTTTCTTCTTCTTGCATCTTATTAATCTCTGCAAAATATTCTTTAATCTTCTCTGCTTTTTCTGAATCAACTTCAGTCTTTTCAGATTCAATTTCTTCTTTATATTTTCCTTCTTGAATTTCTTCTAAAACTTCTTTAGGGTCTTTATTTTCAATTAAAACTCCCAAAGACAAACAAGAGCCAATAACAGATTTCACTGCATTCATTAAATTATTTGCAAGCATTCCTGAATACTTCTGCTTTGTAATTGAAATTACTTGTTCTATTGCTAAATTTCCTGCTTTAAACTTTCTTCTATCTCCTGATGCAAGTTCGATTCCTAATTCTTTCTTAATTAAAGCAGAAACCGATGGGGATAAAACTTTCACCTCTACTTCTTTTGTCTTTGGATCAATATCTAATTGAACAGGAACTTGCATCCCTTTGAAAGCTTTTGAAGCTTCGTTCACATCAGAAATAACTTTTCCCATGTTGATACCCATTGGACCAAGTTGTTGAGCAACTGCTGGACCTGGTTTCATGTTTCCACCATCAATCAATAATTTTACTATCATAGATTTCTATTTAGAAGTTAGCTTAAAAAGTTAACTATTCGTCTAATTCCTCCCTTCTTATAACTCTTATATTATCTAATTTTACTGTAACTGGGATTGGAACAACTGCATTAAGTAAAGAAACTACTGCTTCTTCTCTTGCTTTATCTATTCTTACAACTTTTGCTTTTTCTTTTTTGAATGGTTCAGAAATAATTTCAACAATATCATTCTTTTCTATTTTAATATCTGCTGCAACTGGTTCAACCATTGATTGAATTTCTGAATAATCTAAAGTTTTTGGAATAATTCCTCTAACATAAGGTAAATTGAAAACTGCTTCTTCTGCATTTTCCCTGTCTTTTGCTTCCAAAAATATATATCCTCTTAAACCATGTGGACAAACAATTGAATAAACTTCAATATCTTTTTTCTTAACTTTATCTGAAATTAATTCCAAAGCATTTATCTCTTTTTTTGTTGTAACTTTAACTGCAAAAATAACTGATTCTTTTTCTTTTTCTTCTACTTGTTTTTCTTCCACTACTTCTTTAACTTCTGGAACTTCCTTAACTTCTTCTGGAACTTCCTTTACTGAAGTGATTGCAGGTAAAGCTTCTTGTTTAGCTTTGTCAGCTTTTACTTCGCTTTCTGTCTCTTCCAAATATCCGAATTCATCTTCTCCAAATGCCATGTTTGTTCCAACTAAGTCTTAATAATCTAAGAATTAGATAATTATATTATCAAATTTGGGTTTTTAAAGTTTTGTGTAGTTAAATTAATTAAAATAAATAATTTATTATTAATCTTAAGTAATCAAATTCATAATTAAACTAATTATAAACCCAATTGCTCCAATAATTAAAAGACCTATTGCAGAAACCATTGCCGTCATTTTAAACTCTTTCATCGTTGGTTTCTTAAGAAGTCTCCAAACACGTTTATATCTTAGAAAATGGGATTTCATATTTAACTTTACCATATTTTTTATAATTCTTAGGGGTTTTTAAGCTTATTCTCTAATCAGTCTTTTAATTCATTAATCTAATTTAAAAAATATTCTAAATTGTTTAAATAGAAATAAAAAGATTACTCTTCTATAAACTCGATTCCTAATTCGCCTTCAATATCATTTCTTTTGATTTCTTCTAAAGGTCTTCTCTCTCCGGAAATTTGTGGAGATTTTACACCAGTGATAATTACCATAACCCTCAATGACCCATCTAGATCTTTAGAAATCTGTGCACCTGAGATTAACTTTGCTTCTGGAGATAAATGAGATCCAATCTTTTCAACAATTACCCTATACTCTTCTAATTGTAAATCCTCACCACCAATAACATTAACTAATGCTCCGCTTCCGTTTGATATATCTACATCTAATAAGGGATTATTCAAAGCTTTCTCAACTGCTTCTTCTGCTCTATTTGATGAATCTCCTTCGCCCATACCAATTAAAGCAACTCCACCATTGACCATTATTGCCCTAATATCTGCAAAATCTAAATTCACTAATCCGGACTTTGTTACTAACTCTGTAATTCCTTTTACTGAATTAGTTAAAATTTCATCTGCTACCCTGAATGCTGTTGGAAGTGGCAAATCTGGAGCAAGCTCCACTAATTTATCATTAGGTATTACTATAAGTGTATCAACAATAGATTCCATTCTTTCTAAACCTTCGTTTGCATTTTCAATTCTCTTTCTTCCCTCGACGGTGAAAGGGAGTGTTACAACCCCAATTGTTAAAGCACCCATTTTTTTAGCCATCTCTGCAACTACTGGTGCAGCCCCTGTTCCTGTTCCGCCACCAAGACCACATGTAATAAAAACCATATCTGAATTTTGCAAAGACTTCTTTATTTCTTGAGCCTGTTCTCTTGCTGCTTCTGCTCCAACTCGTGGATTACTTCCTGCACCAAGACCTTGTGCTATTTCTCTTCCAATTAAAATCTTTTTATCAGCGTTAGAGTATAATAAATCTTGAGCATCAGTATTTATAGCGATAATCTCTCCACCTTTTATTCCTATCTCTCTCATTCTTGAAACAGTATTTCCTCCAGCTCCTCCAACACCAATTACTTTTATTCTTGCATTCTGCTTTTTTAATAACTCTTCTAGTTCTCTATCTATCTCCCTATTTGAATTACTTGTTACTTCTTGAAATTCATTCATACAATAATTAAATATTTTCAGTTTATAAAAATATATGTGATGAAGTATTTTCTTTTATCTTGTCTTTAAAAATAATTCTATCACAATAATTAATATAAAGTAATAAAGATTCTTTAATTCATGGTTAAAATTAACAATATCTTCTTAGGGGTTAACTCCGAAGAAAGCGAAGTCTATCTCCGTCTATTAATGGAATTAAGAATCTCCCTAGAAAATATCTTTTTAGATTTTGTTGATTTCCTTTATCAATTTAAAGAAATTAATTCTGAAAAACTTGGAGAAGAACTTGAATATTTAAATTTTTTATGCTTAAGATATCATAAACTTCCGTTAAAAATAAAAATATCTTCAGAAAAGAAAAATCAAAAAATTGATTCTATTTGTGAAATTCTTCAAAAAACTAGAAAGGCATTTGATTATTGTTTATTGGACTTTATTGACTTTTACCATAAAAATCCTAAAATAATTAGGAAATTAAAAATAAATAAAAGTCTTGCAATTATCTTAAAAAAGAAATCTATAGAGTACTATAAACTTTTACCTGATAAATTTTTAAAAGTCCCTCGAGAAACATTAATTTTACAAAAAAACACAAAAAGAAAAAAAGAAAAAATACAACTTTCAAATTTTGTTGAAAAGATATCTGAAGTTCTTGATAGGGAATTCCTTAAGGTTTATGATTATTTAATTGAAACTAAATTCAAAAAAATAAATTGTCCTGCGATTTATTCTCTTCTTGGAGATTTTGAAAGAATTGAAAGAAAATATCATAAAATAAAATTCAAGATAAAAATTGTTAATAAAAAACCTCTGAAAGCTGAAGAATTTTTTCTTGAAGAAACTGGGAAAAATCTTATACGACTTAAGAATTTAAAAAAATCTATTTGTGAATAAATTATTCTTCTACAAGATACTTTTCTAACCAGCCTCTTGAATCTCCAAATTCTCCTTTTTTATCCCCTAAATCTGAAAGATACTCAAGGATGTATTCTTCCACAAAATTCCTTGCTAAGCTATCTGATTTTAGGGAAGGGAATGTTTTTTCTATAAGACCATCACAACGAATACTAATAGAATTATCTTTATAAATTAAAACATGAAATTCTTCCTGAACTCCTGGAACATTATAATATCTTGGAAACCCATCCATGAAGAGTTTTATAATCATTAATTTAAAAATATAAGTTATCTCTTTTTAGGAGTTTAAAGAAAAATCTTGTTACTCTAAATTTTATTAAAAACTTTTTTTATTTGTTCTCTTTAATTTAATTTCTTTATTGATTAATTATTAGAAATCAAACTAACTTAAAACTATAAACATTTATAAAACCTCAAAAATAAAGAAAATTATGAATCCTTATGTTGATAATTTCAAACCTTACTCTCATGAACTTAAAGGTGATTTGGTAGATTATTTAATGGCCTGTGAAAATGCAGACGTAAGTAATTTATTTTCTGGTGTAGAAGATTTTTTTGAAATTAAAAAAAGAAAACTCTTAATTCCTGGAAGAACTTGTTTAAGAATTGATCAAAGTCCTGTTCCAGATATTGTTTACTTTGTAAATGAAGATTTTTTACTAGAAAGTAGGGGAAGTAAGGATTACAATATGAGTGCAATTAGTGCAAAAAAAGGAATACATTCTCCTGAAGACGCATTGAAAAATAAGTTTTGGGGAATTTCTGATTTAAATCTTTTTGATAGACTAGAAAGAATTGACTAAAAAAATTCTAAAGAAATCTTAAAATTTATTGAGATTGTTATGGATTTCTTAATCTCGAAGTTAAAGACTTTAGATTATCTTCTTGAATGAATGAGGGTGTTGTTGAATACTTTAATTCTAATGGTTCGATTTTTGATATCTCATAAAGCTCCCCCGTATAACTCCATATTGGTTTTAAACCACTAAAATTTAAACTCCTTTCTCTAATTAATAAAAAATGTTCTTTTGAATCACTTTTAAAACCTTCATCAATTACAATTTCTCTAAGCTTATATTTTGGAATTAGTCCCATAAAAAATATAAAATCTTTTTATTTATAAAGATTTAGACACTCAAATTTTAAAAATCAATCTTTTTTTGTTTCTTTCTCTATAGTGTTAGATTTCTTCTGAACTTCTACAACTTTTGCTTTTGCTTTTAATCCAAGAATATCTTCAAAAGCTTTTGAAACCATCTCAACATATTTATCCATTCCTTTTTCTACTTCAAAGATAATTTCTTTCTCTTTAACTTCAAATGGGAATTTTTTTCTAAACATAAAATCTTGAACTGCATCTATCTGTTCTTTTTGATCTTTAACTTCCCTGTTAATTTTATAATTGTAGACAACTACTTTCCCAGCCATTGGATTATTAAAATCTGTTAAAACTCTTCCACCTGAAACAGAAATAACCCTTACAACTTGCCCATCTATCTCAAACTGCATTCCTCTCTGTGGCATAACATTTTGTTCTTTAAATGCACTCATAGGAATCATCCTAACTAACTGAGGATTTCTTTTCCCAAATGCTTCTTCTGGTTTAATCTCTACAGAATACTCTTTTCCAACTTCTTTTCCAATTAAATCTTTATCTAAACCTTTGATAACCATTTCTTGATCAACTGCCAAAACATATGGTTTCAAATTCTTAACCTCTAATCCAACCTTTTTAGCTTCTTCAGGAATATTAGTATCGAAAATTTCTCCATCTTTTACTTTCGCCACGAACTCAATCTCAATAAAATCTTTTGATTTAACTACCATATTTTTTTCTATTGAAAATGGTTTTTAAGTGTTTGTAATTTTACTTACTCAATTTTAGAGCACAAAATAATCTTAATCCTCAACTTGTTTTTACGGAAGCTTTATAAAAGAAAAATAATTCTTTAGATTATGGCACTAAAAATTGTTGAAGGAACTGCTTTAAGAGTTGGAAATCATGTAACCCTAGAAGGAGCACACCATATCATCAAAAGTATGGATATCTCTAAAACTGGGAAACATGGTCATGCAAAATGTAGAATCGAAGCAGTAAACGTCCTAACAGGTAAAAAAAAGGTTTTAATTGTTCCAGGACATGAAAAATTTGAAATTCCAATGATTGATAAACGAAAGGCTCAAGTTCTTTCAATTATAGATAACAGTGCTAATTTAATGGATGAAGAGTCTTATGAAAATTTGGAACTTCCTGTTCCTGAAACATTACAATCTGAACTTCAAGAAGGGGCAACAGTTGAATACTGGGATATTGAAGGTCAAAAACTTATTAAGAGAATTTTTTAACTTTGGACTTGGGATAATTTGGTGATACAATTCAAAATGGAACTAAGATATCACATATATGCTAAACAGAATAAAACTGGAGAACCAAAGATTAGAGAAAAAGGTTTGGGAAGTTTTTTATATTCTAAATCTGATCGAAAAGATTTAATTCTCGAAGCCAAATCCCTTATACAGAAGTGGAGCGGATATAACATTACTATTCGACCTGTCAATCTTGGACGTTGTTTAGAAATTGGATTATATTTAAACAACCCATTGAGTCATAAATTAAATGAAAAATAATGGGCCATCCTTGAGGTTTCATCCATTTATTAGTCGTTGGATGAAAAAACAAAATCTTAAAATAACTTATACCAGAACTGAACTTGGATGGGTTGCAGATCCAAAAAATGAAAGATATCCTAAAGACTTCCACTATGATTTTAAAGACATATCAAAAGATTTGGGAAAAATAAATAAGATTTATGGAACTTGTTTTGATGAAGAATTTTTAGATATTAGAAATTCACGAATTGGGAAATTACCCAAAGATTTATCCTTAAAACAAATTATTGAAAAAACTAAAGAAGTTAGGAAAATATTTGAAATTTTTCCAGAACTTGAATTTGAGGATGCAAAGAGTGTATATGTTGGAGGGATTTGTCTTCCGAGAAGAGACTTCTTGTATGTTGAATTCCATAGGTTAGATTCTAACTTTAAAGAAAACTATCAAATCAGTGACCGTAGACCAAGACCAATTAAGAGTGTAAGTTTTATTCCTATTGATAAAAAATACTTTAAAAAATAAACCCCAAACTTTAAAAAGCAAAATTAAGACTTAATAGTAAGTAATACTGAGTTCAAAAAACTCTTTAAAAAATAAAAAATGGCAACAAAATTACCAGCAGCACAAAATAGATTATTTAAGAATGCATTTGTGTGTAAACATTGTAAGCACAAAATGAGAGTTGCACCTCTAAAAATCTTAACTAGATCTGTAACTTGTAGAAAATGTGGTAAGAGAGATTTTAGGACAATTAGAAAAAAGTAATTATATTATTAAGAGGTCTGATAAAATATTAAAATGAAAACTAAAAAGCCCTCGTTAAAATTTCATCCATTTGTTAAAAGGTGGGTTGAAAAATCTTCATTAAATATTCATAAAGTTGATGATTTTATTGGTTATGTTGCAAAACCAGAAATCTCAGGATATCCTGAAAATTTTAAATTTGAATTGATAAATCCTCTTGAAGATTTGAAAAAAATAAATAAAATTTATGGAACTTGTTTTGATGAAGAATTTTTATATGCAAAGGTTAAAGGAAATCTATCACTTGAACAAATTGCGAAAGACCTTAAACAAGTAAGAAAGGGGATTAGTATATTTCCAACAATCGGAAAGAAAGCTAACAGTCTTGTTTATATTGGTGGGATTGGCCTTCCAAAAAGAGATTTTTTGTATGTTGAAACTAGTAAATTAGATATGTCTCTTAATGACGGGTATGTTTTAAATGGGCTTAAACCTCAGATTCTTAGGGGATTTGGAGTAATCCCAATTGCTAAAAAATATTTTAAGAATAAATAAAAATCCTCTACACAATTTTTTCAACGAAGATTTATAAAGCCAATCTTCAATATAATTTCATGGTGAGCTTTGTTTTTATTGATGTTGCTTTTTTAATTATTTTTTCAATAGCCGTAACTTTATTCTTATATAAACGAAGAACAAAATTGGATAAAGAAGGTATTATGTTTCTTTATAGAACTCAATTAGGTGTAAAATTTATTAATGCTTTCAGTAAAAAATATGGAAAAATCTTAAAAGCTATTTCTCCCCTTGTAATTTTAGTAGGATATATTCTTATGGGAATTATGGTTTACTTGCTTTATCAAACTACAAGCATTTATGTAACTGTTCCAAATATTACAGACGTAATTAGTGCTCCACCAGTTATGCCTTTGATTCCTTATTTTCCCCAGATATTTGGAGTTGAAAGTTTGATGCCACCTTTTTATTTTACTTACTTTATATTGGCTTTATTAATCGTTGCAGTAGTTCATGAATTCTCACATGGAATTTTTATGAAAACTTTCGGAGTAAAAATAAAATCAACTGGTTTTGCATTTTTAGGTCCAATTCTTGGAGCATTTGTAGAAGAAGAAAAAAGAGGGTTTAAGAAAAAGAAAATAAAAGAACAACTTACAATTTTAGGAGCCGGAGTTTTTGCCAATATTATTTTTGCATTAATATTCTTTATCCTCCTCATAGGATTCTTTCATATGTCTTACACACCTATAGGTTATAATCTAAATATTTATGTAACTGAAAATGGCTCTGCAAATAATCAATTTCTAAATGATTTAAATCTAAGTGCTGAAAATCTTACAAGTGCTGAAATAAAAAATCTTACATTTTATTTTGACTCAAATAATAGAATTATGGAAAATTTAGGAACCTTAGAAAAATTAGATAATAAACAAATCTTCTCTTCGGAAGATATTAAAAAAGTATTAGAAAATAAAAATGAAATGGATATTGTTCCAGTAACTATTCTTCTTAATGGTGCTGAGAAAAAATATAATTTTACCTTAAATAAAAATGTAAAAACTGGAAAAATATTTATAGGATTTGGGAACACACAACAAAGACCTAAAACTGTAAAGAATAAAATTCTTGATTTTTTTACAGTTAAAAAACAAACTACTGAGTATGCACCTAATTTTGAAACTGCAGATTTTTTCTACAATTTAATTTGGTGGGTAATGGTAATTAATTTTCTTGTTGGATTATTTAACATGCTTCCTTTAGGGATTTTAGATGGTGGAAGATTTTTCTACTTGACAGTCCTTGCAATTACTGGTAAGAAAAAAACCTCAGAAAAAGCGTATAAACTTGTTGGAAAATTAATTCTATTAATGTTTATTTTAATGATGGTTTTCTATTTTATTAATCTCTTTTCTTAAAATAATTAAAATATTTTAAAACTAGATTTAGAAAGTTATATAAAGAATCTCCTCGATAGAAACTTAACTAAAATGAGGTATCAACATGGCGGCAAAAAAAGCTAAAAAAACAGTTAAGAAAAAAGTTGCTAAGAAGAAGGTTTCTAAAAAGATTGTTAAGAGAAAACCTGTTAAGAAAAAAGTGACTAAAAAAGCTGTAAAAAAAGCTGTAAAAAAGAAACCAGTTAAAAGAGTTTTAAAAAAGAAAGTGACTAAGAAAAAAACTCCAGTTAAGAAAAAAGCAAAAGTTTCTAAAAAAACAGTTAAGAAAAAGAAAAAGAGATAATTCTTTTTTAATTTCTAAACTAAACGTATGCCCTTAAAAAGGGCTTTTTATTTATTTATTAATATGGTTAGAAAAAATCCTGCAAGAAAAAATGATAGTAAAGACTATCGAAAAGTTCTAGAAAAAATGAATTATGCACTTGTCGGTGAAACTAGTGCTGTTCAAATTTGTAGATGGACAAAAAATGCCTTGCGTGGAGACGGTGTTTGTTGGAAAGAAAAATTTTATGGGGTTTCAACTGCTGGTTGTTGTCAAATGACTCCTGCTGTTATGTGGTGTGAAAATCAATGTTTACATTGTTGGAGACCTATTGAAATGAATCTCGGAACGAACTTACCAAAAATTGATGACCCTGTTGAAATTCTCGATGGAATTGTTGAAGCAAGAAAAAAACTTTTAATTGGCTTTAAAGGTAGAAAAGGAATTGATAAAGAACAACTTGAAAAAGCATTTACACCTTCATTATTTACTACAAGTTTATCTGGTGAACCAACTCTCTATCCAAGACTTGGGGAAATGTTTAAAGAAATTAGAAAGAGGGGGGCAGTTTCATTTTTAGTTACTAATGGTTTAAATCCTGAAGTTATAGAAAATTTTACTAAAGAAGAATTACCAACTCAAATTACAGTTTCTACAAATGCACCAAATGAAAAATTATTCAATGTGTGGCATAGATCTACAAAAAAAGATGCTTGGAAAGTCTTTAATAAAACCCTAGAAGTAATTAAAAAACTAAAGGGAAAAGTTAGAAGAGTTATTAGGCTTACTTTGGTTGATGTTGGTGAAGAGGGAAAATTTAATAAAAATACCAATATGTCTGAAGAAAATGTTGGAGAATATTGTGATTTGATTAGAAAAGCAGAACCAGATTTTGTTCATGTAAAGGGGTATAAATCTGTAGGATATGCCAGAACAAGAATGGGTTATGATAATCAACCTTGGTTTGATGCTGTGAAAGATTATGCTCAAAAAATGGAAGAAAATCTTAAGAAAGAAGGTTATAAAATTTCTGCAGAAGATGAACGAAGTTGTGTGGTAATGTTGGCTAGAGCAGGAGCTAAATTAAAGATTGAAAAAGTTTAAGATTCGTGAAACTTCTTCCCAAGCCATTTAACAAACCAAATAAGTCCTACCCCGGCTAAAAGAAAAATAAAGAAAAGAATTAAAGAAATAATCTCTCTTTTGAAACCACTATTTTGAACCATTGCTATTAAAGTTCCTGAAATAAGTGAACCTAAAATACCGAATAAAACCCCTACAAAAAGAAGCTTTTCTTCTTTTTTCATTTTTACAAAAATACAACTCCTTCTTTTGTTAAAGCTGTAAATCTAACTCCTACTGGGATAGCTAATAAACTTGATACTAATGCCATATGTTCTTTTCCTGAACCAGAAGCTATTGAAAGTGCGACTTCTAATGCTGTAATTCTTCCAGAAAATTTCTTAGAAAATTCTTTTTTTAATTGAACTAAATTCTTACTCAAATCAACTTCAATAAAATCAAATTGCTCTTCTGGAACATTAAAATTTTCATTAGCAAATGAATTTCCAATAATTGTAATTTTTTCCCATTCTCCACGCTTCATTAAACCTGCAACTTGCCCCCAAGTTCCCTTCCCAGATGATAATAGTGCTACTAATTCCATAAAAGATTAAAGTTTTAAAGTTTTATAAGGATTGTTATAGTTGAATAATACTTATTCTAAATAAGCATCTTGTTTTAAAGAATTTATAATCTTCGAAGTTATTTCTGAAAT
>CAYNJW010000001.1:0-25607 GCA_964397665.1 Candidatus Woesearchaeota archaeon | reverse complement strand
CTCATAACTCCTTAAATTATCAAAAGTATTTAAATCTTTAAGATTATTCTATAAAAAGATTTATAAAGCAAATTTTCGCTATCTAATTACTACTATTAGAGTAGCAGACTTCGGTCGCACTGTTAAATACAACAGGATTTCTAATAGCAATTATAAAAATGGTAACAGCAATAGACGCAATAAAAGAATTAAGAAAGGAAAAGAAAAAGAAATTTGTACAGACTGTGGACTTAATTATTAATTTTCAAAAATACGATCCAAGAAAACAAGGATTAAATACTTTTGTTCAAGTTCCACATCCTGCTGAAAAAAGGATTTGTGCATTTTTAACTAAAAAATCTAAAATAGTTGATACAATCATTAAAGAAGATTTTGATAAATATAAAGACAATAAAGCTATTAAAAAATTAGCTGCAAAATATGATTCATTTATTTCTGTTGCTCCAATGATGGCACCGGTTGCTACAAAATTTGGTAGAGTTCTTGGTCCAATTGGTAAAATGCCTTCCCCACAGGCAGGAATTATCCCTGTTGATACTGATGAAAAAATTGCTGCAGAATTAGATAAAATGAAAAAAGTAATAAGAATTAGAACTAAAGAAAATAGTCTGAAATTAAATGTCGGAAAAGAAGATATGTCTGATGAAGATTTAGCAGAGAATATTGAAGCAGTTGTTAAAAAAATTGGAGAGTTACTTCCTAATAAAAAAGAAAATATAAAAAATATTCTTGTTAAATTTACTATGGCTAAGCCAGTGAGGATTGATAAATGAATGCTGAATCTTCAACACACGTTTCAGAAGAAAAAAAACAACTTGTTAAAAATTTAGCTGAACTTATGCATAAAAAAACAGTAATGATAGCATCTATCAAAAGTTTACCTTCTGCTAACTTCCAAGATATTAAAAAAAAATTAAGATCTAAGGCTGTTGTTAAAGTTGTAAAAAAATCTCTTGTAGATTTTGCATTAGAACATTCGGGCAATAAAGAACTTGAAAAACTGGTACCTCATATTGGTGCTGATTTCGCAATGATTTTCTCAGATGAAGATGCTTTTGAATTATCTGGAATCTTAGCAAGTGAAAAATCTCCTGCAAAAGCTAAAGCAGGACAAGAAGCTCCATTTGATATTGAAGTTAAAGCAGGACCAACAGAATTAATTCCTGGACCAGACATTTCTGCACTTTCTGCAATAGGATTACAACCAAAAGTTGAAAATGGAAAAATTGCAATTCAAGCTGATAAGGTAATCGTTCAAGCTGGAAAAATCATCTCTGAAAATCAAGCCTCTATTATGGCTAAACTTGATATAATTCCTTTTAAGATTGGATTAGAACCTATTGCTGCATTTAGTGAAGGGAAAGTTTATACTGATATCAAAATTGATAAAGAAGCTTTCTTGGAAAACATGTTAGAAATGTATGGAAGAGCCTTACCTTTTGCAGTTTCCTTAAACTATCCAACTACTGAAACAATACCTTATATTTTAGGAAAAGCTTCAGCTCATGAGGGAGTAATTACTAGAATAGTTACTGGAGAACCAGAACCTGTTGCTGCACCAGTTGAAAAAGTAGAAGAAAAAAAGGAAGAAAAAAAGGAGGAAGCTGTTGAGTCTACTGCTGGACTTGCAAGTCTTTTTTAAAAAACTAAATAATCAAATTCAAACTAAATAAAAAAACACAAAATGGAATACACATACGCTGCACTTTTGTTGCACAAGCTTGGCCAAGATGTCAATGAAGACAACTTAAAGAAAGTTATTTCCGCAACTGGCGCTTCTGTCGATGAAGCAAAGGTTAAGGTTTTAGTAGCTTCTTTAAAAGATGTTAACATAGACGAACAATTGGCAAATGCTTCCATCGCTGCTGCACCTGCCGCAAGCGCTGGAGCTGCTGAAGCACCAAAAGAAGAGAAGAAGAAAGAAGAACCAAAGGCCGAAGCGGCTGAAGGTTTGGCTTCATTATTCGGTTAATCAGTTTACTGATTATATAATTGGAATGAGGCCTTTAGTTAGACCTTGTTTTAAACCTGTCTTGAAGTCTTTTTAGCTTTGCCAGGAGATTTTTATATATTAAACGAATTATGAAGTTTATTTAGTTCGTAGAAGAATAGAAGTTTGGTGATTTAAATAGAAAATGGCACTAACACTCGATAAAAGAATTGAAAGAAAATATCAAGTATATCTTAAAAAAGAAAGAAAACAAGCTCTTAGACAAAATGAAGTTATTGGTTATAATCTTGGAAAACAACAAAATTGTATAACTCGAAAAAATCAAATAAAGGTTAGATTCGGAAATGCTAAACCATCTTATTGTTCTATTCAAACACCTTTAGATTTTATTGAAGCTTTAAAATCTATCTCCTCTAATGAATCTAATTTAGACAATTACAAAGGTGTTTGTGGAATTAGGAGAGAAAGATTAAGAGTTATACAATCAAGAAGAGACAAAGGTTTACATCTTAATTTGGATTTAATAAAAAAGGCTAATTGGGAACAACTAGAAGATTTGATGAATAGAAGTTCACTATAACTATTTTTATAAAGTTTAATTTATTAATTATTTTATGAAAACTATCGAATTAAAAGAAATGCCAGAAGTAGTAAAATCTTTTGAAGATTATTTCGGTATCAAAAATCTTGATAAAGATACTTTAGAAATAAGAAGAATGTTTGATACTCTTTATTATCCCTTCTGTAAAAACGAAAACTTGGATGTCGAAAACTATACTCTTGAGGAATGTCTTGATAAAAAGGGTTTTCGAGTAGAGATGGTTTTGGCAAATTTACCTTTTGAACAATATTTTGAATTCATAAATGAACTAAATGAAGAACTAAAAAGAAAAAATCTTAAAAGAGGTTATCTCATCCCTGCATGGTGGCTTCCAAATATTATGGAGGGAATTATCCAAAAAGATTTACTTCCTTTTGCTAATTATGTTAAATAACTAAAAATTTTCTTAAAAATTATACGCCGCCACCAGGAATCGAACCTGGGGGCCCAAAGGGCCTGGATTTCAAGTCCAGTGCAATACCACTATGCGATGGCGGCTTGAAGTTTCAACCTAAATTAAATAAGGGTTATTCACTTAATAAAAAAATGCCAAGAAGGTTTTTAAAGTTGATTGATTAAAAAGGCTTATGAAAAAAAAAGAGAACACTCTTAAAAAATTACTGAAAAATAAGACAATCGCAATATTTATAATAGCTATTTTACTGATTTTATTTACTTGGTTTGTTATTCAAATGACAAATAGTATCGGAGAACAAAATATGAATACAAAAATAAAACTTGAGACAACTGAAGGAAATATTTCAATTGAATTGTATTCCGACAAAATGCCTATCACTGCTGGAAATTTTGAAAAATTGGTTAAAGAAGGATTTTATGATGGAATAATTTTTCATAGAGTTATACCAAATTTTATGATTCAAAGTGGAGACCCAACAGGTACTGGAATGGGTGGCTCTGGAACAATTATTGAAGATGAATTTGTCGAAGGACCAACTAATGTTCGAGGAACTTTGGCAATGGCAAACTCTGGACCTCATTCTGGAAGTAGTCAATTTTTTATCAATGTAGTAGATAATACTTTTTTAGATTGGAACAATATGCAAGCACCAAATAGTAAACATCCAGTTTTTGGAGAAGTTATTGAAGGTATGGATGTTGTTGATAAGATCTCATTGGTTCAAAGAAATTCTCAAGATAGACCTTTGACAGAAGTTAAGATAATTAAAGCGATAATTATTTAAAAAATTTTAAAAGATTATTTAATTTTAAAAGGATTATTTAATCTATAAAATTTTAAACCCTCTTTTAGACGATCTTCACTTCTTGCATAAATAGTTATTAATTCTTCACCTTTTTTTACTTCTCCTAAATGTTTGTATAAATAAACTCCTGCATTTTTTACTTCAGGATTGCCAAGAACTCTACAAAGAGAATTTATTTGCTTATTATCTATTGAATAAAGATTTCCAGAAACCGGAACAAGTATTGTCTTAGAATATCTTGCAACTCTAAGTTTTCTGATTCTTTTATCAAAATCTCTTACTCCATTTTGTGCATTTATTATCTCTTTAAATTTCTTATATGCTTTTCCGGAGTTCAAAATTTCTTCAGCTTTTTTTCTTGAATCCTTTATCCCACAAAGATTCATTAATTCTGCTGAAAGAAAAATTGCTTTTTCTCTTAAGTCTTTAGGTCCTTCTTTTCCTTTTAAAATTTTTAAAACATCTTTCATTTCTAACACTGGACCAATCCCATTTCCAATTGGTTGTCTCCCATCTGTATAGACTGGTTTAATGTTTATTCCGAATTCTTTCCCTAATTTTTTAAATTTCTTCCCTAATTTTTTTGCATTAAATAAATTATCTAATTTTGCTCCAACCCCATAGGGTAAATCCAAAATTAACCTTGTTGAACCTGCTGCTAATTTTTTAGAAATTATTGAAGCCAACATTTGAGGTTCAACATCTAAATTTAAAACTCTTTCAATCGTTATTATTCTTGAATCTGCCGAAACCATTTTATCACCCCCTCCCCAAACAAGACTTCCATTTGTTTTTTCTACAATTTTCTTAATTTTCGAAGGAGATAAATTAACTTTTGATAAAGTCTCTATAACATCTGCTGTTCCTGCTGCTGAAGTTATTGCTCTTGAAGAATTCTTCGGAATCATTAAACCAGCAGCTGCACATATTGCAACTACTAATGGTGTTGTCCTATTGCCTGCAATCCCCCCGATACAGTGTTTATCTGCAATTATTTTTTTATCAAAACTAATTTTTCCACCTGTTTCCAACATAGCCTCAATTAAATATTTTAATTCCTTTTTTGAAAGTCCGTTTATTTTTTCTGCTGCGACAAAATAAGTTGTTTCTTCTCCTGTTAATTTATTTTGTGCAATTTCTGAAACAATTATTTTAATTTCTTTTTTTGAAAGTCTTTTACCATTTATTTTTTTCTTTATAAGTTTACTAGCCAATGGTGCCCCTTCTAACTTAAGAGTTATTTTAGTACCTTGTTTTGTTGAAAGAATCTTCTTCACTTCTTCAGATAAACCAAGTTCATTTTTTTTCACCAATCTTGAAGTGATATCTATAGCAACATCCAATTTTTTAGAATTATAAATTAAAGTTATTCTGTCATTTAGTTTAACGCCGAGTTTCTCTGCGGAAAATCTTGAGAGGATTATTGATGGCTTCCCTGCCAACCAATCTAAATTTTTAACTTTTAACTTCATATAACACCTTAATTTTTAAAAAGCTCTTTTAGTTTTCCTTTTCTATAGAAATCTACGACTATTAAAAGGTATGCAAGAATTAAAGGACCTAGGATTAAACCAATAAGTCCAAAAACATAAAGACCTCCAATAGTACCAATAAGTGCCACAGGTAGGGGCAAGGTTGAATTTCTTGATAAGAAATAAGGTCTTAAGAGGTTATCTAATGAGGAAACTAAAACCATCCCATATATTAAAAGTAAAGAACCCATAAGGATATGTCCTGAAATCATCATTAACAAAGATGTTGGAAGCCAAATTACCCATGAACCTAAAACTGGGATGATTGAAGTAAAAATTGCAAGAGTAGTTAATAGAAGGGGACTTGGAGCTTTAAACATTAAAAGACCAAAACCTAAAGTTAATCCTTGAATTAAACCAATTAAAATTTGACCATAAACCAAAGCATTTGTAATATTCCTAAACTCATTGAAAAAAGTTTCTCCAGTTCTTTTTGAAAAAGGTGAAAGTGAATGAACATATTCTTTAAGCTTTGAAGAATCTCTTGTTGCAAAGAAAAAAGTAAATAACGCAGTTGCTATTTGTAAAAGTAAATTTGGAATTTTCACAATTATTTCTGTAGCCTCTTTCATAAGGGAGCTAAAAAATTGAGAAACCCAAGTATTAAACTGAATTGAAACTGCATTTTGATTAATATTTCCAAAGAAATTTGGTAAAAGATTTGCTAAAACTTCGCCAATCCTTAAATTTTGAAGACTCTTATAGGTTTCAAAAGTTTGATTTATAAAAATTGGAGCAAGATACCAAATAGGAATCGCAATTAAAACAAGTATTAATAGAAGTAAAATAAAAGTCGATAACGTCGGAGATTTGACTCTTGAGATAATTTTTTTATAAAGAGGTTGAAAAATATAAGCAAGAAGGAACCCAACTAAAATTGCAATTAAAATAGGTCTTAAAACAATTAATGCTGCAATAAATAATCCCGCTACTAAAATACTTGCTATAAATCTTGCAACCACCTTGTCATCTGCCATAATACTTTATAAGAGTATAATATATAAATGTTCTCTAATTTTAAAATTTTGGGAACTTTTATAAAGACAAATTATCAAGATTAATTATGGTTATGAAAAAAATCTTCTTTAAAGAAGTTGATGATGAAGTTCACTCTGCTTTCTTAAAATACGGGCGGGGAGAGTATAAAAATAAATATCTTATTTCAGTTAAAAAACAGAAAGACAAATTTGTAATAAAAACTTCTGCAGAATTTTCAAATTTTCTTATTAGAAAAAGTTTAAAAAATATTGGGAAAATTGCAATTAAGGGAATCATTATTTCAACTATTGATTTAAAAGATGAAGTTGAATTTCCAATAGTTAAAGCTAGTAATTTTAAGGGAATAAGAAAAATTCAAATAGACTCTGAAATTGAAGCTAATAAAATTTTAGAATTGATGAAAAAATATCCAAGATTTTATTTTGGCCTTAGTTTTAAAACGGAAAATATTTTGCTAAAGATTAAAGCTAAAGCTCCGAAAAATAGTAAACCCGGGAAGGGTGGTGAAGAACCAAAAGCAGATTGGTGTACTTTAAAAACACCTGATAAAACTATCTTAAAAGACCTATTATTTGATGTTGAAAATTTTAAGGAGGTTACTGTAAATCATGAGATTAATATTAACCAAATTATCTATCCAAAAGACCCTACACTTAATCCAAAAGAGATCAGAGAACAATCTAAAAGAAAAGGCATTGTTAAACGAAAAGTTATTCTTGATGGAAATGAAATAATTTCTAAAGCTGAATTTCTTGCTTAAATTTTAAATTCAGAAACACACAATTTTAATATACGTTCTTTCTAAAGTTTTATAAAGTTTATAAATTTCCACTTCATATGAATGAGCTAACAAAGGCAGGAATCACTACCGGAATCGTACTTGCGACATTAAGTAGTTTATATGTTGTGGATAGAAAATTAGACTACTTTGAAAAAAATCGTTATGCAATAAGATATGCTGGACAAAAGATAGGAAACAAAGATGGAAAGATTTCTGAACAAGAACTTCCAGAATACTATAAGTTAGTTACTGGAAATTCTGAAAGAATACCTACTTTTTCTGAATTAAAAAGATTTTTGGAAACTGAGGGATTAAATACTCTTCAGAAAAAATAAAAATATTTAATACTAACTTTCTTTTAATATTCTATTTTTTTGTTTAAATAACTTAAATAAATTTTACTTTAAGAGGACAATTTTAGAAATTAGTTAAGCATAACAAGCTTTATAAAGTCAAATTTGTCTAAAAAATTACGGTAAGCTTAGAACTTAAATGTCTAGGCCTAGAAATCTGTCGTTGGTTGACGATGATTATCAAAGGGCAACTGCTATTGCTTGTTTGATGTTAAAAGGAAATATAAAAAATGCCAAGAAAAAGTAAACCTCATGCAGGTAGTTTGCAGTACTGGCCGAGGGTCAGAGCTAAGAAGATTGTACCTAGTGTAAACTGGAAACCACTTAAAAAAGACTCTGGAATTCAAGGATTTATTGGTTACAAAGTTGGAATGGTTTCTGTTTATGTTAAAGATTTGACAGAAGATTCTATGACTAAAGGTAAAAGAATTATTATTCCAGCAACAATTATTGAATGTCCCAGAATGAAAATTTATTCTGTAAGATTATATAACAATGGACAAGTTATAAAAGACATTGTTGTCTCTAATGAAAAAGAATTGAAAAGAGTTCTAAAAATTTCTAAAAAATTGGGAAAGATAGAAGATATCTCTGTTGAATTTGATGATGTAAGAGTTATTGCATACTCTAATGTAAAAGAAACTAATCTAAAAAAATCTCCTGATATGATTGAGTTGGCATTATCTGGAACAAAGGAAGAAAAACTTTCATTTGTTTCTGAAAAAATTGGAAAAGAAATTTCAATAAATGAAGTTTTTTCAAGTGGTCTTGTAGATGTTAGAGGTGTAACAAAAGCATTTGGATTTTCTGGAACTGTTAAAAGATTTGGAGTTTCATTAAAAGCTAGTAAATCAGAAAAAGGTCAAAGAAGGCCGGGAAGTATTGGTGCGTTTGGTATGAGGAGAGTTACATTTAGAGCACCACAAGCTGGTCAACATGGATATTTTACAAGAGTTTCATATAATAATTCAATTTTAAAATCAGGTAATATCTCTGAAGATAATATTAATATTGCTTCAGGATTTCATAAATATGGCGATATTAAAACTGATTATATTATCTTAAGAGGTTCAATTCCTGGAGTTAAAAAAAGGCCAATTTTAATGACTACACCATTAAGACCTACAAGATATCAGAAGAAAAAGAAATTTGAGGTAATAGAATTAAGATGATGAAAACAAATATTTTAGATAAAACTGGGAAAGATAAAGGATCTATTGAGTTACCTTCAAATTTTAGTAGTGAAATTAGAAAAGATATTTTAGCTAAAGTTTTTGAAGCTCAAAAAGAAAAACAACCTATGGGTTCTAAGTATGGTGCAGGTGCACAATATTCTGCATCAGGAATTTCTAGAAAAAGAAGACATGTTTGGAAAACAACTTACGGAAAAGGTATTTCAAGAGTTCCTAGAAAAATCATGTCTAGGCATGGTGCATCTTTTAATTGGGTTGGAGCAACAGTTACCTCTGCAAGAGGTGGTAGAAGAGCACATCCTCCAAAATCCGAAGAAAATCAATTTAAAAAAGTTAATAAAAAAGAATTAATCGTTGCTATGGATTCTGCATTTGCTGGAACAATTGATAAAATATCTTTAGAAAAAAAATATGGAATTTCAATAAATGATGCAGTTGTTTTTGATAAAACAGTTTTAGAATTGAAAACTAAAGAGTTTATTTCTTTATTGAAAAAAGTTTTTGGAGAAGTTTTTCCAAAAATCTTAAAACATAAAAATGTTCGTGCAGGTAAGGGAAAATTAAGAGGTAGAAAATACAAATCAAATGCAGGATTATTATTTGTAATCAGTTCAAAAGAAAAAATGAAACGAAAAGGAATTACTGTTAAAAAAGTTAATGAATTAAAAATAAAAGACTTATCTCCAAATGGAGAGCCTGGAAGATTTACAGCATATAGTGAAAATGCAATTAAAGAAATTGGAGAAATTTTCAAATGATTATTTTACAAAAAGCTATTGCAACAGAAAAAGTTGTTCGAATGATTGAAGCTGAAAATGTTTTATCTTTTGAAGTAGACAGACAATTTAAAAAAATAGATATTAAAAAAGAAGTTGAAGAATTATTTGATGTTAAAGTTGCTAGTGTAAGAACACATACTAGAAAAAATAAAAAGTTTGCTTATGTAAAATTAAAACCTGAATTTCATGCAGTTGATGTTGCTACGAAATTAGGATTATTATAAAATGGGTAAAAGAATTATACAACAAGCACGAGGAAAGGGAAGTCATACTTATAGAGTTAGAAAAAAAGCTTTTGCAGTTAAACCTAAATATCCTACAAAAATTGAAGGGAAATATACATTAATCAAATTAATTTCATCTGCAGGACATACTTCACCAATCGGAAAATTCCAATTAGAGACTGGAGAAGTATTTTTTAATATAGCTGCTAATAATATCTTTATTGGACAAGAATTTGTTGTTGGTGGACAAAAACAAGGAGACATCTGTAAAATTGGTGATTTAAAAAATGGTACAACCATCTTTAATTTAGAAAATAACATCAATGATGGTGGAAAATTTGTAAGATCTGGTGGAAATTCTGCTTTAATCGTCGGTAAAAAGGGTGATAAAATTATTGTTACAATGCCCTCTAAGCAACAAAAGGTTTTTAATGCGAACTGTAGAGCTACAGTAGGAGTTAGTGCTGGTCAAGGAAGATTAGATAAACCAATACTAAAAGCAGGAAAACAATTTTATATTAAAAAAGCTAAATCAAAACTTTGGCCAAGAACATCTGCTGTCAAAATGAATGCCATCGACCATCCATTCGGATCCGGAAGAGGTAAGAGACCTAAGAGTAAGATCATTCCAAGAATGGCTTCACCAGGACAGAAAGTAGGATTGTTAAGACCAAGAAGAACAGGTAAGAGGAAATAAATAAAATGGGAAAAATAGTAGTATCAGGTAAACAAGAAGGGTATAGGGGAGTTTCATTAGAGGAACTTAAAAAGATGGATATCCGAGAGTTTGCTAAATTATTGAAATCAAGAGAAAGAAGAAGCGTAGTTAGAAATTACGATGTAATCCTTGAATTTATTAAAAGATCTGAAAAGAAAATTGCTAAAAATAAAATTCCAAAAACACATACAAGAGAAATGGTAATAGTTCCTGCTTTTGTTGGTTGGACAATTGGAGTCCATAATGGTAAGGACTTTATCCAAGTTCAAGTTACAGATGCTATGATTGGTAGAAGACTTGGAGAATACTCATTAACAAGAAAAATAATTAAACATGGTAGTGCAGGAGTTGGGGCAACTAAAGGTTCTGCTTCTTTAAGTGTAAAATAAAATGGTAGAAGAAAATATTAAAAAACAAACAGATAAAATGGAAGAAGAAAAAGTTACAAAAAAAACTGAAGAAAAGAAAGTTGTTAAAAAGATAACTCCTATTGCTAAAGAAATTGCAATTGCAAACGGATTCTCTCAGCGGATTAGTGCTAAATATTCTTTTGCAGTTTGTAAGATGATTAAAGGAAAAGAGATTAGCAAAGCAATTGAAGAATTAGAATTAGTTGCAAAATTAAAAAAAGCTGTTCCAATGCATTCTTTGGAAGTAGGACATAAACCTGGAAACATGGCAGGTGGAAAATACCCTGTTAAAGCTGCAAGAGCTTTTATAGAATTATTAAAGAATCTTAAAGCTAATGCTGATAGTGCATTGATTGAAAGACCAGTAATTACTATTGCTATGGCAAATAAAGCTTCAAGACCTTTCAGAAGATCTGGAACAAGAGGAAAAAGAACACACATCCATCTTGAAGCTAAAGATAAAACTAAATTAAATAAGAAAAATAAGAAAAAATAAAATGGAAGAAAAGAAATTTGTAGGAATTAGAAAGGAAGAATTCAGCGTTAAACAGTTTATCAAAAAAGAATTTGGAATGGGAAAAGTTTCAACAGTAACTATTGATTATACACCTGTTGGTGAAAGAATAACTGTTTCAACACATAAACCTGGTTTAATAATCGGTAAACGAGGAGAAACTATTGAAAAACTTACAAATATTTTAAAAAGAAAATTTAAGATGGAAAATCCCCATATTGATATTGCTGAAATTATGAAACCAGAATTAGATGCTCAATTAGTTGCTGATGAAATTGCTTTAGCATTAGAGAGATTTGGTTCAATGAGATTTAAAGCAGTTTCTTATAGGATGCTTGGTAGAATTAAAAATGCTGGTGCTCTTGGTGCTGAATTAGTTGTTGCTGGAAAACTTCCTGCAGATAGAGCTAAAACTTGGAGATTTACATTTGGATATTTGAAAAAAACTGGTGATTCAGCTAATTTAGTTGATAGAGCTAAAAGTACTGCGAATACTCAGAAAGGTTTGGTTGGTATAAAAGTTTCAATATTGAAACCAGAGAACAAAACACATGATAGTATTGTAGTTGATGAAGAATTGATGAATAAAATTAAACAAAATGTTGCTTTTGTTGAAGAACCTGTACAAAAGAAAAAAGCTAAAAAGAGGGTAAAAAAATAAAATGGTAGATAAGAAAAAAATGTTAAATGCTAAAGAAATTACTAAAAAACTAAAAGATTTAAAAATTGAATTGCTAAAACAAACAACAAAAAGGAAAGGCATTAAAAGGGAGATTGCGCGTTTATTAACAATGGAAAAAAACATGGAGGGCAAAAAACAATAATGGATATAGATCCACTTTCAGGATTACCTACTGCAGTTAGCGATTGGGAAGACCTCGCAAAAACACAACAGGAAATAAAGGTAAAAACTGAAAAGAGACGATTTGGTAAAGTCAATACGATTGTTACCGGTCTCGATGGAGTGGATATAAAAGATATCGCTAAACAATTAAAAGCAAAGCTTGCTTGTGGTGGAACAGTTAAAGATAAAAAAATTGAACTACAAGGAAATCACAAAGAAAAAGTTGTTGATGCTTTGGTAAAAATTGGTTTTGAAAAATCACAAATAAAATGGTAAAAGAAACAAAGAAAACAAAAATGAAAGAGAATACTAAAAAGAGAAATCAAATTAAACTTAGAGGTCGAACCTTTGAGGGAAATGTGGTAAAAATTCTTCCTGGAAGATTGGCAATTGAATTTGATAGAGTAATTTACAATTCTAAATATGAAAGATATGAAAAAAGAAAAAGTAAAATGCATGCTAGAATCCCTGCTGAATTAGATGGGCAAATTTCTGTTGGAGATAGAATTCAAATTGCTGAATGTAGGCCTTTAAGCAAAATTATGCATGCTATTGTTACTAAGATAATTAAAACTAAGGAGAAAAAAGAATGAAAGCAATAGGTGGGAAAACAACAAGAGGATTTAATATTGGAAGTCATTTAGATGCTGCAGATAATAGCGGTGCAAGGATTGTTAAAATTGTTGGAGTTAAAAAATATGGAGCAAGAAAAGGTAAACAAACTCCTGCTAAACTAGGGGACTGGGTAAAAGTTTCAGTTAGAAAAGGAGATCCTAAAATGAAGGGTGAAGTTTTTGATGCAGTTATTGTAAGACAAAAAAAACCTTGGAGAAGGTTGACAGGTGAAAGAGTTTGTTTTACAGATAATGCAGTTGCACTATTAAAAGATGAAAAAGGAAATCCAAAAGGAACTCAGATTAAGGGTCCAGTTGCGAGAGAAATTCAAGAAAGATGGAAGGAGGTCTCCAAAATTGCGAGCATGGTATACTAAGATGAAACAATTATTTAGTGTAAAATGGAAATCAAGTAAGCAAGTAAGAAAGCAACGTAAATACCTCCATAATCTTCCATTACATTTACAAAATAAACTTATGTCCGCACATCTTGAGAAAGATTTAAGAACCAAGTATGGAACTAGAAGTATACCTGTTAGAAAAGGTGATGAAGTTAAGATAATGAAAGGGAAATTCTCTGGAAAAATCGGAAAAATAGCTGAAGTTGAAATGCAGAAAAAAAGAGTAAGCATCGAAGGTATCAGCAATAAGAAAGGTGATGGTTCAGCAATAAAAGTTTGGTTTCACCCATCTAATTTAATGATAAAAACTTTAAATTTAGATGATAAAAAAAGATTAAAAATAAATAAATCCGAGGAAAAAACAAATGTATCTAAAAAGGAATAAAATGTTGAAAGAATGGCCCATTGCTAGAAAGGGTACAAAGTATATTACTATTGCTAGCCATGCCAAGAATAAATCTATTCCGTTAGTATTTATTTTAAGAGATATTTTAAAAATTGCAAAAACTAAAAAAGAAGCTAATTTCTTTGTTTTACAAGGTGAAGTTAAAGTAAATAATCAAATTAGAAGAGATGTTAAATTTCCTGTTCAAGTTTTTGATGTTGTAAACTTAGAAAAAGCAAAGAAAAATTATAGGCTTGAAATTGTAAATAAAAAGTTTGCTTTAAAAGAAATTTCTGAAAAAGAAGCAGAGAATAAAATTGTAAAAATTATTGGTAAAACAATTCTTCAAGGGAAAAAAATTCAAATGAATCTTGAAGATGGACAAAATTTCTTATATAAAAAAGATTTTAAACTTGGTGATTCAGTATTATTAAATACCAAAAAACAGATTGTTGAAAAGATTTTACCTTTAAAGAAAGGTTCAAAAATGGAAGTTATTTCTGGAAAACATGCAGGTGAAAAAGGTAATTTGAAAGAAATTATCAATTTTGAAAGGACAAAACAGTATATTATTAAATTGGAGGATAAAGAAGTTGGTTTACCTTTTAAAGCAATTCTTGTAATCGGATAAATGAACCAAGAAAATAAAATGCGTGAAATTAAAATCGAGAAGGTTGTTTTAAATGTGGGTGGGACTGGAGAAAAATTAGAAAAAGGTGTTATTCTTCTTGAAAATCTCACAGGTAAGAAAGCAGTCAAAGTTCAAGCTACTAAAAGAATCCCTACTTGGCATGTTAGACCAGGATTAGAAGTTGGTACTAAAATTACTCTCAGAGGTGCTGATGCTGAAAAAATGGTTAAAAGACTTTTACCAGCTATTCAAAATACTTTAAAGGAAAAACAAATAAAAGATAATTTTGTTTCTTTTGGTATCCATGAGTATATTGAAATTCCTGGAATGGAGTATATTAGAGAAGTTGGAATTATGGGTTTTGAAGTTACAATCGTATTTACCAGGGCTGGAAAAAGAATTGAAAAAAAGAAAATCAAATCTGGAAAGACAAGAAGACAAATAGTAACTTCAAAGGAAATAGAAGAAATCCTTGTTAACAAATTCGAAACTAAAATCCTAAGGAGGAGGAAGAATATTCAAAATGACAGCGAGTGATTGGAGAAAGGTTACTAAACAGCTTAGAAATAAGCCAGCAGTTTTAAAGAAATTTTTAAAACATAACAAACCAAAAGATAGAGCTTTTGGTGTTGCTGCACAAAAATGTGAAAATTGTGGAAGGTTTGGTGGACATATTAACCAGTATGGTTTACATCTTTGTAGGCACTGTTTTAGAGAACTTGCTGTTGAATTAGGATTTAAAAAATATAGTTAAAATGAGTCAAGATATTGTAGCCGACGGTTTAAATCGAATAATGAATGCGAAAAGAGTTGGGAAAACGAAAGTTGAAATTACTCGAACTTCCAAAGTTTTAGTAAATTTATTAAAGATTATGAAAAAGAAAGGTCATATAGATTATGAAATTTCTGGAACAGATAAAAAACCAACAGTAATTGTAACATTTATTAAATTAAACTATTGTAAGGCGATTAAACCGAGATATAATGTTGGTGTTGAAGATATTAATAAATATCTAAGAAGATTTTTGCCTTCTAGAAATTTCGGAACATTAATAGTTTCAACAAATAAAGGTTTACTTACCCAAGAAGAAGCTTACGAAAATAAAATTGGAGGAAGTTTAATCGCTTACTTTTATTAAAGTAATTTTTAAGTTAAATTAAGAAAATGAGAAAGAATATTGAAAAAGTTATTGAAATTCCAGAAAAGGTTTCTGTAGAAGTAAAACTTAATGAAGTTATTGTTAAATTTGAAAGCAAGGAATTAAAAAGAACTTTTGATTTTGGAAAAATTTCTTCAAAACTTGAAGGAAATAAGATAAATTTAATTGCAGAAAGAGCAACTAGAAAAGAACTAAAAATGATGGGAACAATTGCAGCACACTTAAGAAATATGATTAAAGGAGTTCAAGAAGATTTTGTATATAAATTAGAAATCTGTAATGTTCATTTCCCAATGAATGTAAAAGTTGAGGGAGATATTGTTAGAATTAAATCTTTTTTAGGTGAAAAAATAGATAGAATCTCTAAAATTCTTCCAGAGGTTAAAGTAAAAGTTAGTGGTAATGTCGTAGAGGTTAGTTCTTATAATATTGAAAAAGCAGGACAAACTGCGGCAAACTTAGAAAAAGCCACAATTGTAAAGGGAAGAGATAGAAGAATTTTTCAAGACGGAATCTTTATAACTGAAAAACCAGGGAGAATAATATAATGGAAAAAAAGATTGAAACAAATAAAAGAAAAAAACCATCCTTCCATAGAAGTAGCTGGAATAAAATGCATAAACTAGGTAAAAAAGTTAAAGCTAAAAGAAAATGGAGAGCTTCAAAGGGAAGAGATAGTAAGATGAGATTAAGAGAAAGAGGGTATGCTCGAAGACCTTCTATTGGTTGGGGTGCTAATTCTGAAATTAAAAATCAAATTAATGGAATTTTAGCAATGAGAGTTGAAACTATAAAAGACTTTGATAATTTTCCAAAAAATCATGGAGTGATAATTGGTTCTGTCGGTAAAAAGAAAAAAGCTGAATTAATAAAAAAAGCTGAAGAATTAAAAATTAAAATATTAAATAAATATAAGCCTGTGGCTAAAGAGGAGAAGAAATAATGCAATTAAGAAAGAAAAAAGAATTAGCCTCAAAAGTATTGGGTGTTGGAAAGGAAAGAATCTTATTTGTTGAAGGAAACTTGCCTCAAATTAAAGAAGCAATAACAAGAGCTGACATTAAAGACCTTTACAAATCTGGTGCAATAAAAATTAAGGAAGTTAAGGGAAGAAAAAAGATTGTTAAAAGGAAAAACAGAAGGGGAATCGGTAAGGTTAAAAAGCGAGTTAACAAAAGAAAACAAGAGTATGTTAAGAATACTAGAAAACTTCGAAAAGTTGCTAAAAATCTTTTGAGATTAGGAAAAATAGATCGTGTTGAACATCAAAATATTAGAAGAAAAATAAGGGCAAGATTCTATAAAAGCAAAAGACACTTAAATGAATTACATGGAGATAAAAAACAATGAGAACATTAAAAAGACGAAGAAGAGAAGCGAAAACAGATTATAAACTTAGATTGGGTCTTTTGAAATCTGGAAAAACTAGAATAGTTATTCGAAGAAGTAATAAATATTTTATAGTTCAAGCAGTTGAAAGTAATGAAGCACAAGACAAAGTTATAAAGGGTGTAACTTCAAAAGATTTAATTTCTCAAGGATGGGATATCAAATTTAAAGGAAGTTTGAAATCAATTCCTGCAGCATATCTTACAGGATTGTTACTTGCTAAAAATTTAAAAAATAAAGAAGCAATTTTAGACCTTGGAATGACAAAAACAATTAATGGAAATAGGGTTTATGCTGTAATAAAAGGTTTGATAGATGGTGGTTTGAAAATTAATGCTAATGAAAAAGTTTTCCCATCTGAAGAAAGATTAAGTGGAAAACATATGAAAGAAGAAATTCAAAAAATGATAACTAAACTAAAAACAAAATTAAGTTAAAATGAAAAAAGAAGAAAAAACAGAAAAAATTGTAGAAACTGAATTTCCAGATGAAGATACAGAAGTAGTTGAAGCCATAGATTCCGAAATGACTCCTGAACAAGCATCTGAAGAAATTGCAAAAATAGTTGAAGAAAAAGAAAAGAAAATTGAAGAAAAAGAAAAAGTTGAAGTTAATGCAAAAATGGAAAGATATGAAAGAAGAAGAGAATCTCCTGCTGAAAGATATGCTAGGGAAGAAAAAGAAAAATTAGAAAGTTGGGTTCCAAAAACTCAATTAGGAAAAGATGTTAAATCTGGAAAAATTAAAGACATAAATGAAATCTTTGAATCTGGATTGAAAATTATGGAACCAGAGATTGTAGACACACTACTAGACTTGAAGGTTGAATTATTAGATATTGGTCAAGCAAAGGGTAAATTTGGTGGCGGTAAAAGAAGAGCATGGAGACAAACACAGAAAAAAACAAGAGAAGGAAATGTATTAACTTTTGGTGTTATGGCTGTTGTTGGTGATGGTAAGGGTCATGTTGGTCTTGGAACTGGAAGAGCTTCTGAAACATTACCTGCGAAAGCTAAAGCTATTAGAAAGGCAAAATTGAATATTCAAACAATTCCTAGAGGTTGTGGAAGTTTTGATGACCAATCAAACGAACCTCATAGTATTCCCTTTGCTGTAGAAGGAAAATGTTCTTCAGTAAGAGTTAAATTAATGCCTGCACCACACGGTACAGGATTAGTGGCAGGAAATCAACTAAAAAAAATATTAAAAGCTGTTGGAATCGAAAATATCTATAGTAGGTCTTTTGGGAAAACAAGAACAACAATCAATTCAGCAAAGGCTTGTATGGCTGCTTTAGAAAAATTGAAGGAGTTAAATTTATGATAGCAATTATTAGAATTCGTGGTCAAGTAAAATTAAGAAATGACTTAAAAAGTACTTTTGATAGATTAAATCTTCCAAGGAAATTTAGTTGTATTTTTATTGATGAAAAAGATGTTATCAAGATGGGAATGCTTGAAAAGATTAAACAATATGTTATTTATGGTACTGTAACAGAAGAAGTTATGAAAAAAGTTATGGAAGCTAGAGAACATATTACTAAAGATGGAAAGAAAAAAGGGTTTTGTAGATTACACCCTCCTAGAGGTGGATTTAAGAAAAGTACAAAATTGGCAATTCCTAATGGTGTTCTTGGAAAAGATAAAAATATTGATAAATTATTGGAGAAAATGTTATGAAAGTAAAAAAAAGAAATAAACATTCTCGAATTCGTGGAGCACGAACTTGTGGTTGGGGATTTAGACAAAGTCATAAGGGTCATGGAGCTGGCGGAGGTTTTGGAGCTGCTGGAACAGGTAAAAGAGCAGATCATGATAAACAAAGAGCTTTAGAAAAAGCTAAAGCTGCAGGATTTAAATCTTATTTTGGTAAACAAGGTATGACTTCAGCTAAAACTGAAAAAAGAAAAAGTAATCAAATAAATCTTTGTGATTTGAAAGATAACTTCTTTAAAAAAGATGGAGATAAATTAGACTTTTCTAAACATAAAATTCTTGGTAAGGGTGACGGTTTTAATGCTGAAATTAAAGCTAAAGCTGCATCTAAACTTGCTATTGAAAAAATGGAAAAGGCTGGTGGAAAGATTATTTTACCAATTATCAAAGAAAAAAAGAAAGTTGTTAAAAAAACTGAAGAAAAGAAAGTTGTTAAAACTGATAAAAAGTAATTCTAGAATTTTGGGTTAAAAGTTGTGTGTGATTAAATTAAAAAAAATTAATAGTTATTAATTATACTTAATAAAATGCGAAAAGTTGTATACTTAAAAGATAAAAGAGAAATAGAGATTGATATCTGGAACAATAAACAATTAGAAACTTACATTTCAAAAGAAAAAAGACCAAGCTCTAGAAGAGGTATGGGGATTCATTATGAAGGTTTTGAATTTTTTGGACCTAGAATGATTTCAAATCGAAAAAGTTCTGAAATGCCATATCCTGGAAATAGTTCTCTAACTAAAATGGAAATACAATATAAAATCTCTGGAATAAATCAAGATTTTGATAGGGCAATTGTTGCATTAGACAGAGGAGAAATTATAGGTATAGAATCTTTTATGTGGGTGAAATCTGAAAAATCATTTTGGAAATATTATCCACGTTTTGTAGATGTAAGAAAAGATTGGAAACATAATGGTGTCGCTACTGCCCTTATTCAAAGATTAAATGAACCTTGTTTTATGTGGGGGAAAATGATGGTTGGATCTGGAAATAGCTATTCTCCCGAGGGGAAAAAATACTTTAAAAAGCTAATAGAAAGAAAATTAAGAACGGATAAATTTGCAATAATTTCTAACCACCTTACTAAACCTGTTTTAAAACCAGGAATTTATAAATCTCCAATTGACAAACTATTTTAATAATCTCTTCAATATTAACTTTTAATTATTGGAGAATATTCTATCCATAAATCAAACAGACCAAGCAAAATTTCAATATCTCTCTCTGAAGGCCGATAATCTAAATTGTGAGTTGAATATTTTAGTTGATTTCTAAAAGCTGATTTTTCTTCACCTTGAAAATTCTCTAATGTTAACCATTTCCCATCTCTTGCACGGAGATTAATTTGTTTTAAAAATAGTGTATCTTTGTAAAAAATATAGGGTTCTTTAATTTGAACACCCATTGTTTCCATAGGCAATTCTTGCAAAGATAAATAATCTTTCCGACTTAACCTTGAATTAATCATCTCGTTTGCAAATTCATGATTTAAAATTATTCTAAAATCTTTTCCTTTTTGATATATTCCTTTTGGTTGCCAAATTATTTTTTCACACATTTAATAATTTAAGCTCGTGATTATTTAAATAAGATTATACTTGAAAGATTATTATCTTGTTGATAAAATTCTTCAATATAAATCTTCAAGAAAGATTTATAAACAAAAATCCTCTCAATAAAATATGGCTTTAAGAGATATATTACATAATCTTCCAGAGGTAAAACCGTCGAAAGATGCTAAACTTGGATTTAATGCTAAACTTAAATGGACTTTAGTAATTTTAGTTGGATTTTTTATCCTTTCTAATTTGCCTCTTTATGGTTTGGCTCAATCAGCTTTGGGAAGATTTGAATATTTAGCAATCTTATTGGGAACATCTTTTGGTTCAATTATCTCTTTAGGTATTGGTCCAATTGTAATGGCGTCTATTATTCTTCAACTTTTAGTTGGTGCACAAATTTTAAACATTGATACTAAAACTGAAGAAGGAAAGAAATTTTTTCAAGGTTTACAAAAATTATTGGCTTTTGCTTTTGTTGTCTTTGAAGCCATGGTTTATGTTTTGATGAAGGGGCTTGCTGCGCAACCAGGATATCAATTAATTGTAATTGCACAATTATGTATTGGTGGCTTTTTAATAATCTTTATGGATGAAGTAATTCAAAAATATGGTTTTGGTTCTGGGGTTAGTTTATTCATCGCTGCTGGAATCGGTTGGAGATTATTTACACAATTATTTCAATTTATAGGTCCACAAGGTGGATTTGAAGCAAGTGGTAAAATTTGGGCAATCTTTGTTAGTTTGGTTAATGGGGACACAACCGGTTTTACTTTAGCTTTATTTTCAATAGTTGTTACTGCTGTTTTATTCTTAATGGTTGTCTTTGCACAATCATTGAAAGTCGAAGTTCCGTTAAGTTTTGATAGAGCAAGAGGAATGGGTATTAGATGGCCTTTAAATTTCTTTTATGCAGGTGTTATTCCAGTTATTTTAGTTTCTGCTTTAGCAGCTAACTTACAATTATTTGCATCGTTACTACAGGGATGGTTAGGTCATGGAACATTTTTAGGAACTTTCCAAGGTTCTACTGCTGTTGGAGGATTTTCTTTTTGGATTGCTAGAGTCCCACTTTTAAAATTTTTATTACAAGGAAATTTACAATTCATTAATGTAATTCAAGCAATTAGCCATATCTTATTTTACACTTTGTTATCAATCCTATTTGCTTTCTTTTGGGTTTCTACCTCTGGACAAGATGCGGGAAGTCAGGCCAAAAATATTATGTCTTCTGGATTAAGTATGCCTGGGTTTAGGAAAGACCAAAGAGTTTTAGAATCAATTTTAAAAAGATATATCGGTCCTTTGACAATAATGGGTGGAGCAGCAATCGGGCTTTTGGCTTCTGTTGCTAATCTTCTTGGTGCCTTAGTTGGTGGAACTGCAATCTTATTAGCAATTATGGTTTTATACCAATTATATCAAAATATTGCACAGCAACATGCTACGGATATGAATCCAGCTCTTGCGGGACTATTCAAGTAAATGGATATTCTAACATTAATAAACACATATCCTAAGATTTCAATAATCATCTTTTCTTCAATTATAACCCTAATCTCTACTGGAGTTACTGCTTGGCTAACTGATCAAGAACATATGAAATCTCTGAAAGCTAAACAGAAAGAATTGAATAAACAACTTAAAACTGCGAAACCTGGAGATAAATTATTTAAAGAAATTCAATCAGAGATTCTTAAAATTAGTGGAACAATGATGAAATCTCAGTTTAAACCGATGTTCGTTACTATTGTTCCTTTCTTAATTTTATTCTCATGGCTTAGGAAAGTTTATACTCCTATTATGGGTTCTGGTTGGATATGGTATTATATCATTTCAAGTATTGTCTTCAGCACACTATATCGAAAGCTGTTTAAAATGGCTTAGAATTTCTTTATGTTGATTATTTAAATTATAAAACAAATATTAGTCCAATTATGAAAAAGATTAACCATATGAATATAACAATTCCTAAAAGAAAGAAATATGCGCTAAAATAATAACCTAAAACTCCAAAAGCACGTTTTAAAAAACTATCAGAATTTAACCACCCTTTGTAACTATATGTGTCTTTTTGTTTTTTTGACATAGTTTTTATAAATTGCTTTTACTAATAAATCTTTGCATCTATTTTATAACCTTAGATTTAAATACCTTAATTTTAAATTAAACAGGTATGGGAAAAGAAAATAATCCGATTAAAAATGAACTTAATCCTTGTCATGGTTGTTCTAAGTGTTGCGAATATGTGGCGATGGAAATTGATGAGCCGGAAGATAGAAAAGATTTTCAACAGATAAGATGGTTTTTGGCGCATAAAGATGTCTGGATTTTTATAGACCACGATGATTCTTGGAATATTCAGTTTAATACTGACTGTGAAAAATTAGACGAAAATAGGTGGTGCGGAATTTATGATAAAAGACCAGATATTTGTTCAGAACATTCGTCAGATAATTGTGATTTATGGGGCGAGGGTGATAGTTTTACTCAAATTTGGAAAACATTGGAAGAATTTGATGAATGGTTAAAAGAACACCATCCTGAATTTTTATAAAATTTATTTTGATAAACTGCTTATTTTGCTTTTTTTATAAATTGTTTAAAAGTTAAAACTCCAAATTCTGAAATTACTCCAGTCAATAACTTTCTTGGAACAAAATCGAAAGCAGGATTTTTTACAGAAATATTTTTGTTTCGTTCATCCCAAACCTCTCTACCTTTTCTTTTTTCAATCTTTAATTTCTTTGTCAATTTCAAAGAATTTCCACAAGAATATCTTTTTATCCTCTTAGCTTTGGCAATTGAACATAAAATTTTAGTTCCGATTTTATTTGCTAAACCTTTTTTGGTAAATGCATCAACACCGAATAAAAAAATATCGCAACCCTTCATTGCCTGTTCTGCGGCTAAATCTGGAAAAACTGTAACTTTTATTTTTGCTTTTGCTAAATCTTTTGCAGTCATTCTTCCTTGTAAGAGGGGTTCAACTTCGAGAGTGTGAACTTTAAATTTCTTACCTTGTTTTTTTGCTTCTTTTAATATTGAAATTACATTTGAAGAATGACAATGTGTGAAAACAGTTGTATTTTGTTTAATTAATTTTGCTCCTGCTTTTGCAGTCTTTTTCTTTGAAGAATTAATAAATTTGATTAAACTTTTTGCAGTCTTTTTTTTATCCTTAGACTCTGAAATCTTATTTAGTGAATTTTGTAAAAGTGGTTCAGTTGGTCTTGCATTCAAAATTTCATTTTTTATCTTGTCACTTGGATTTTTAAGATATGCTTCTATTCCTGCAATGGCAATATTATCTGCACCTTGGATTTTTACAGATTTTATATCTCTTATAATTTTCTCAACACTCTTCATGAAATTGCTTAACTATTAGACTATTAAAAACTTTTTAATTCTTTTTCGCTTCTGTTTCTTCTTTCCATAGGTTTTCAAATCTCTTGTTAAATTTTAACATAAATGGATTAAAAATCTCTTTATCAAATTTCACTAATTCATCTACAAAATTTGACTCTTCTTCTTTTTTTAATCCTTCAAAGGCGATTCTCTTATTCTTTCTCACAAGATATAATATCTTTGATATTAAATTTAAAAATTCCTGTCTTTCTTCTTTTGAGATTTTTTTACTTTCGTTTAAATGAACTATATCTGTTTGGGCTGGATAAATCCAAGAATAAATCTCTCCTACCCAACTATAAAATGTTTCAACCATTCTATTAATCATCTGTCTTGAGAAATCATTACTAACAAACTTATTTAACAAAACCATATCTTCAATATATGACATGTTGTTAATTTCTTTAAATGTTGATTTAAACTCTAATCGCTTTTTTGTTAAATTAAATTGCTTCTTCAATTCTTTTAATAGTTCTTCTTTTCCTTCCATGTCTTTTTCAAAGAAAGTTCATTTAAATAAATTCTGTAAGATTCCTTTTATTAAAAAATTGCGTGTGAAACATATACTTCAATTAAAGCTGAGAAAAATAAGATTATTACTGCGACAATTATAAGAAGTATTGCGTCCTCTAGAATTTTCCATTTTCCTTGTCCTTCTAAATCTTTTCTTATGACTGCTACTGAAACAATTCCACCTGCCAATGCTGCAATAAAATATGCGCTAATTTCTGGGATTCCGTGAATCATATATCTTGCCAATGCCAAGGGTAGTTTTGTAATTGCCCCTTTGGTGAAAACCCCTATGGCTACAGCTATGACTGATGCATTCCAAACTAAAATGAACATCGCTCCGGCACCCATTAATAGTGAAAATAATAATGTGAAAATTAGAACATAAACATTATTCGCGAAAATGCTCAATAAATACATTCCTTTTGAAGCTGCGTTTCCGGTGATTGAGGGCATTCCTTTTTCTACAAGACAGTTATCATAATTTGAAGGATTGTTTATTGCACAGAAAACTTTTATTTGGGCATTGAAATTTACATCGTTATAGCTTGGAAGTAAAATATAACTTATTGAAAATCCTATAACCATTCCTAAAAATAACCACATCATAGCTTTTATTGCCTTAGAATGTTCTTTCAGTAATTTTCCTGATTTGGTAATCTCGATATCTTTTCCTTCTTCTAATTTTATGAGATAATACATAAAGGGGGTTGCACTTATTACTGAGAAGATTACAACTAAAAGACCTCCGTAATCTGCTAATACTGAATCTTTTGCGAAAATTAAGCTAACTAAAGCTACAGATACGAGTGAGTATAAAATTCCTATGAAAAACATATGAAAAGGTTTTCGTTCGACACTATTTGGTTTAAATAACAACTCTATCATCTTAAATTAATTGTGGGATTTGCTATTTAACTATTGCGGTTATAATTTATCTTGAAAGTAAGAAGATTTTTATAATCTATTAAATAATAAGATTTATGTTTGGAAAGAAAAAAAAGGTGAATATTGAGGATAGTTATAATAATGCGGCGTATCTTCGGACGGATAATCTTGGAGAAACTTGTAATCTTCAGAATCAAACAATTCATCCGTTGAATAAAGGCGTTGGTAGTTTGCCGTTAGTTCATATAAAACCTAAAAGAGAAAATTATATTCATTGGTTTGTTGGTGTTGGTGTTATGCTTTTCGTTGCAGGAGTTTTTACGATGATTGTTATAATTTTGATTCAAGATACTGAAAAGGGAAATTTAGGAATTGATAGTAGAATCGCCGACCTTGTAATAAATGCTGAAAATAGTTATTATAATTCGAGTAGTAAAATTGCGAATATTGAAATTCATAGGGGGAAAGATAATATAACTTTACCAAAAATAGAAATTTTGATTTATATTGGTAAGATTCAGTTTAGAGAAATAACTAATCCGCCGAGGGAAGGAACAACTAAAGAATATGTTTTTGATTTGAAGAAATCGGTTACTGAGGAAAATGTTGTTCCAACAAATGTTTCCGTTGCTCCGGTTTATTATCTTGATGCGATGGAAAGTCTTGGTAACATTACTTCGGAAATCCCACTTAGAAATATCTAGTGAATTTCTCAAAAACAACAAACAAAGATTTTATAATATCTTTTTTATTTAATTAGGCATGGTGAAAAGGGAAAATGGCGTTCCACTGAATAGGCCGGCAAAGCGAGGTGATTTGCAA